>DASQOL010000109.1:0-19754 GCA_035644475.1 Gammaproteobacteria bacterium
CGTTCACGGTGGCATTGCCGAACAAGCCCACGCGATCGCCGAGCATCTGCACCGTGCCGCCGGTGCCGCCTTGACCCGAGGCGTCGATGACGCCGCTGCTGGCCACGGTGCCGCCCGTGCCGACGAGCTGGATCACGCCGCCGCTGTTCTCGATGCGCGCCGCGCGAATCACGCCGGTGTTGTTCACGACGTTGGAGACCACCGCTTGCGCCGCGCGGCCGCTCAACAGCACCTGCCCGCCGTTCGCCTGGATCGTGCCGGAGTTCGCCACCGACGCGTCACCTTGGGCGTCCGCCAGTGCCTGGCCGTCGATCGCAAAATAGATCAGGCCGTCGCCGTCGAAGTCGAGCGCGGCATGCGCGCCCGCGCCAAGCGTGACTTGGCCCATGTCCGCCAAGATCATTCCTTCGTTCGCCACGGCGCCGCCGAGCAGCGTCACCGAGCCGCCCGTCGCGGCCTTGATCAGGCCGCGGTTGACCACGAGGCCGGCTTTGCCGTCTTTCGCGTTGAACTCGTTCTTGCCGGCGAGGAAATCCTTGAGCGAGATGTCGAGCGAGCTCGCGATCAACGCGCCGACGTTGATCCGCGCGTTCGCGCCGAAAATCATCCCGTTCGGGTTGATGAGATACACGCGGCCGTTCGCGTCGAGCGCGCCCAGGATCTGGCTCGGGTTCTGGTCGAAGATCCGGTTGAGCGCAACCGCCGAGGTCGACGGCTGGTCGAACCGCACGCTCTCGCTCTGGCCGACGTTGAACGACTGCCAGTCGATGCCGAGGCGATCGGTGCCTTGCGTGATGACCGTCGATCCGCCCGATTGGCTGATCGAGCCGGCGCCGGCCACGATCTGGCCGCCTTCGGGTCCGGCCGACGCTGGCCGGGGGACGGCGGCGGAGCCGAGCGCCACGCCGATGGCGAGCGCGAGGGCGCTCATCTTCGGGGCGTCCATGCCTTGTCGATTGCGGCGGGTCTTCACGGGAGCAGCGGATCTCTGGTTCATACGACTCTACTCGAGCAAATTGGTTGGTGTTGTTGTCGGCCCTGACGCGAGCACCGAGCTCAGAACGTGTAGTTGAAGCTCACGTAGTACTGCGGATCCTTGCCGTTGCTGGGCGCGGGGTCGCTCGAAGAGGGCTTCGCCACGTCCATGCGCAGATAGAACTTCTGCGAAACGCTGAATAACATTCCGATACCGGCGCCGTGCAGATTGATCTTGCTCTGCTCGCCGGGGAACGGATCGTTCCGTTCTCCGCCGGCGTAGTCATAGAAGAACGATAGCTGGAACACGTCGCCCCAAGTTCGGGTGCCCACGGGGCGATCGGCAAAGCCGGGCGCGTCCATGATCCACTCCAGCGTCGCGGCCGCGCCGGTGTCGACGAGACCCTCGGCGATCGGATAGGCGCGAATGTTCGCCGGGCCGCCGATCGAGAACTGCTCGAGCGACACGAGCAGATCGTCGCTCTGCTGCGCGTTGATTCGCAGCAATAGTGCGTTGTGGTCCTTGAACCGCTGCAGCCGCTGATAGCCGAGCTCGAACTTGGTGTAGTTGTCTTCGGCGGGCTTTCTGGTGCTCCCATGGAACCGGGACGGCGCGTTGCTATCGTTGGTGCCGCCCAAAGCTCGAAGAAAGCCCAAGTTGATGCCGCGTTGACGCGGACTGACGCTGTAGTAGTTGAAGGTATAGCCGAGCGTGGTGAGCTCGTCGCGCTGCTCCTGAATCTGTCCCGTCAGCGTCCGCGTCACGGAATCCTTGACCGCGAGGTCGAAGGTGCCGTCGGCACGGTAGCGGCGGCGATTCGCGAAACGCCGTTGCACCCACACGTCGTTCTGCTGGACGTCGCCCTGGACGAGCGGGGCGGCGCTACTGGAGGCCTGAGTCACGTCGAAGCGGTTCTTCTCGCTACGGATGCCGACGGACGTCTTGGTGCTCTTGGTCGTGGCCGCGTACTCCAAGCCGTAATACGTGCCGTTGGACGGATTCGCGGTCTCGAGCACGTAGCCGCTAAACCGGTCCGCGTGTCCCGTGATGTTGTTCACGCCGAACTCGAGCATGAGGCGGTTGTCGCCCGTGAACTGGCTACCGTAGTTATCGATGCTCGGCCTGATGTAGAACCGGTCTTCCTCGCGCACGCTCACGAGCAGCTCGGTGTCGCCGAGCGTCTGCCCTTGGCGGAACGTGCCGAACACCGTGAGGCCCGGCAGGCCCTGCAAGTTCAGGATCGCCTGCTCGATCTCATCCTGATCGACCGGCTGATTGAGCAAGCCCGCGAACGGACCTTGGATGTTCTCCGCGTCGTAGAAGCGATTGCCCTCGACCTTGATCGAGCCGAGCGAGCCCTCGATGACCTGGAGCGCGATCGTGCCTTCCTTCACGTTTTGAGCGGGCACTACGGCCTGCGCGAGCAACATGCCGTGATTGCGATAGTAGAGCGTAATGTCGTCGGCGATCGCCTGGAGCTGATTGATCGTGAAGCCCTCGAGCGGTTGCTTCGCGAGCTTGAACGTCAGCAGCGATTTGATGTCTTCCGTGCTGATGCCCCGCTCGGGACGATCGGTCGCGCCGAGCACGTTGAACTCGATGACGCGGACCTTCGGTCCTTCGTCGAGGCCGGGCGGCCGCTCGACGAGCGGCGGGATGGCGAGGTTGTACTCTTGCGCCATCAGAGGCCGCGGCTCCCGCCCGAGGAATGGACGCGCGCCACCCGGAGTGGCCGCGGCGGGCAATGTCGGCGTGGACGTCGGCGTGGACTGAGCCCATGCACCGAGCGGGAACAGGCTCACGGCGAGCAGAGTGAGCGCGAGTGATTTCGCGTCCTTCCGGACGACGGTTCTTCTTCGAACCATGCGTTGCACCTTCGAGTTGTTTTTCTGGAACGCAGGCGTGCCCGCGGTCAGACAGTTTCGTTTAGATTTCGCCTGTAAGTTTGTGCGTATGTTGTTAGAACTACAGGAGCGAACGCGACCGAGTGTAATGCAAAGCCTGAATGCTTAGCAACGACAGTTGCTAACCCTTCACCCCCGCCGAATTCGACAGAATGTCACGGGGCGAGCTCGCGGACGACGCGAAATCCGGTGAGCTTGTCTTGCGATCCGGTGTCGAGCGAAACGCGGGCGGCGGAGCGCAGCTGGAGAGCGCTGTCCGCGTAACTGCCGCCGCGCACCGCGTGCGCCGGCGCGTTGGGGGTGAGACGCGCGCTGCCGTCAGTGGGCGCACCCGCATAGTCCTGATGCCACTCGTCGGCGACCCACTCGCGGACGTTGCCGATCATGTGCAGCAGCTGAAACTGATTGCGGTTGACGGACCGATCCGTGTTCGCGATCGGCGAGGTCACTTGACTTATTGCAGACGAACGCGCGTTCGAGGGCGTCACGTCGTTGCCGAACGGGTAGGGCGTCTGCGTGCCCGCCCGCGCCGCGTATTCCCATTCGGCCTCGCTCGGCAAGCGGTAGCGCTGGCCGGTCTCCGCGGACAGCCATTCCGCGTATGCCGCTGCCTCGTTCCAGCTCACGAGCACCACCGGGAATGCCGAATCGCCCCACGGATTCTCGGGGCAGCGTTGGGCGCTGCCCTTGCAGTAGCGCTCGAACTCGGCGAAAGAGGTCTCGTAGACGGACATCGCGAACGGCGCCGGAATGGTCACGTCGTGCGCGGGGCCCGCATTCCGCGTCTGGTCGTTGCCCATGTGGAAGGTGTTGCGCGGAAGGATCACGAGGGTCGGACCCTCCCCACCGCTGCGCAGCGAGTCGCCGCACGAGGGCCGGCGGCGGCTCGACAACAACTCCGCACTGCACGCGGGCGCAGCGCCTTCGGCGGAGGCCGCGGCGGGCGGCGGCTGACGGGGCGCCGTCCCCGGCGCAGCTACCGCTGGCGGGACCGCCGCGGGCGCTGAGGGGAGCCCGGGCGGGGGCGACGGCCGTGCCTCCGCATGGGCGGCAGGCGGCTCCGCGGCTGCTCCGCCGGATTGCGGCGCGTTGGGGCCGCTGTCCGGTGCAGGCGGCGCGACGGCGGCGCTCGCGCTCGGGGGCTCGGCGCGCCCCGAATCGTCCGCGGGCGCGCGCACCGGCACGCTCGGCGAGCCGGCGGGCGCCGTCCGTCCGAGCGACGCCGTGTAAGGGACCTTCAGCTGCACCGCGAGGCCGACGAGCCGCGCAAGCTCGGGGGTTTCGCCCGCACCGGCGAGCGCTTGCTCCTCGCGCAGACGCCGCACCAGCACGTCGCTGAAACGCGCGTAGGTTTGGGATGCGGCCGCAGCCTGGCGCTGATCTTCGGTGAGCGCGTTGGTCCAGCCGACTCCGAGGTTGCGCACGGCGTCTTGATCCCAGGCGTTCTTCTGCAGGAACTGCTCGAGCAGTGCGGCGCCGGGCGGTAGCTGCTGCACGGGAACCGACTCCGCTTGGACGCCGGCCGGCTCGGGAGGCGAAGAGCGGAGCACGGCGAACCCGATGCCGGCGAGCACCACGATTCCGACGGCCCCCACGGCCACCCAGCGAAGACCCGGCGATGCCGCAACCGGCCGCGCCGGCTCGCCCGCGGGCTTCGCCGCCGCGGGAGTCGGAGCAGCGGCGGCGGACGGGGGCGGCCGCTGCGTCGCGTCAGACGTCTTCGCCGGCGCAGGTTCGGGCGCCGGTTTCTCGGCCGGCGCCCCGAGCTGGTCGAGGATCCGTCCGCGCCGCTCGCGGTAGCCCTCGAACGACACGAGACCGTGGTAGTACTCGTTGACGACCGCGCGCAGCTGCTCGTTGACCGCGATGCTCATTGAGCCGGCCCCAGCTCGCGCACCAGACGAAAGCCCGTGATCGGCTCGGGCCGACCGTCGTGCGGCGCCGCCCTGTCCACGGAGCACTGGCCGAGCGCCATGTTGAAGTGGCCGCCGCGCACCTCGTAACCCGACTCGGTCTTCACGAGCTCTTGAACGTTGCCGACCGCGTCGCGCACGCCCCAGTCGTTGCCCGCGTCGCGGTCGACGGTACGGACCGCCTTACCGCGGCCGGACGACGCATCGATGCAATTGGGGGCACCGCCGGGCTTGCCCGTGGCAGTGGCGGCGTGCACCCACTCCGCGCGGGTCGGTAGCCGGTAGGTGACTTTCGTCGTCGCGGTGAGCCAGGCCGCGTACTTCTCGATGTCCGCGACGGCGACGTTCGCAATCGGATTGTTCGCGTCCCCGCCCACGGGCGTGCATTGGGCGGCACCGAGGTTGCCGAGCTTGCAGTAGTCATTCCAGTTGCTGACCGTCACCTCGTTGCGGCCGATCGCATACGAGCCGCTGACGCCCGCCGCCCCTCCCGGCACCACGACCATGTTCGGGCCTCGGCCGGAAGTCGCGCCGGGCACGGCGTCGTAGCACAGCCTCTTGCTGCCCTTGAGCTGGTCCGTGCAGGCCACGATCGGCGCGCTCGCCGGAGGCGGAAGCGTAGGCGTAGGCTTGGGGTCGGAGATTGGCGCGGGGCGCGCGAATGCACGATCCAACGAGGTGGCCGCGAACACCCTGTAGGTATCGTCGCCGGGATTGGTAGCGAGCCGCTGGTCCGCGATCGCCACGAGCTCGTTATCGAGCGTGCTGAAGCGCGCCGCGGGAGCGGCCGACCGGATGCGCTCGCGCAGCGACTTGGCCTCCGCGGGGTCGCCGCCGCCGGTTTGAATCTGCGCCCGCAGCGTATCGATATCCCGCTCGAGGGTCACGCCCGCCGCGCGCGTCTGCTCTTGATTTCTGGCGTCGGCGATATTCGCAGCCAGCGCCTGCAACGCTTGGGAGCTCGGCAGCTCGCGCAAGCCTTGCTGCGCGAACCGGTCGGCGCCCGTCAGGTCCTTGTCGGCGAGACGTTGAGTCGCGACGTGCAAATAGACGTCGGCGATCCTCTGGCGCGCGATCCCGAGATAGGGGTCGTTGGCCGGCAGCTCCTTGGCGAGGGCGTTGCGCGCGTCGACCGCGCCGGACGGGTTGTCCGCCTTCACCTGCGTGTCGAACTCGCTCTTCAAGTCGGCGACTCGCGCGTCGCGCGCCTGCTGCTCGCTCACCACCACCTTGCTCGCCGCGTCCTTGGCTTCCGCGACGCGCTGCTGCTCGGCCGCGAGCGCCTCCAAACGCGGCGCGAAGCCGCCGGCGGCTCGAAGCAGGCGGTCGGCTTCCGCGAAATTCTTGCGGTCGCGCGCCTCGCCGGCGCGCGCGACGAGCGCCGTCGCCGCACTGCGTTCCGCGTCGGCAACCCGCGGGTCGCCGTCGGGTACGAGTCCGCGTAGCGTGCCGATCAGATCGCGAACGCCCTTGATCCATGCGTCGTCGCCCGGCGCATTCGCCATCCGCTCCCCGAGCGTCGTCACGAGCGTCGCCACGCGCTGGTCCTTCTCGCGGTCGCGGAGCGTCTGAAGATTGCGCTGTGCTTCGTCGCGCGCGCCCTGCAAGGTCGAAGACGCGGGGATGAGATCGAGCGCCTGGTCGAGCTGCGCGACCGCCTGCTGCCACTGCTGCGACGACGTGCCGGCCGCAAGCGCTTGGCTCGCGAGCTTCTTCGCAACCTGGTCAGTCCCCGCGGCGCCGCCGAGCGAGTCGCCTTCCGGCAGCTGCTTGATCTTGTTGAGCGCGTCGCGCGCGTCCACGAAGGTGAACGGCGTCTTGTCGAGGATCTTCTGGGCGTCGTCGTGCAGCGCGCGCGCCGCTCGCTCGCGTTCCGCCTGCGCCGCGGCCGCGCCCTGCTGCTCCGCGGCGCGCTTGCTTGTGGCGATCGTGTCCACCATCGCAACCAGGTCCGGGTAGCTCTGCTCGAGCGCGCGCCCCTGGTCCACGGTCTTCGTCGCCTCATCGAATTGGCCGGCGTTCGTCTGCCGCTGCGCGACCGCGACATAGCCTTGCAGCACGCGGTCGCGGGCCTTCTGAACGGTGTCGGCATCGGCGAGCGTGCCGAGCTCGCTCAGCCGTGCTTGGGCATCGGTGAGCCGGCCCGCATTCGCCGCGCTCTCGATCGCGGCGAGGAGGTCCTGGCGGCGGCGGTCGTAACTTGCGCGCGCGGTCGTGATCTGATTCTGCGGATCGCGCTTGAGCTCGACCGGCAGCAGCGTGTCGTCGACGCCGTCGACCAACCGTTGGGCCGCATCCCAGTCGCGCGCGTCGATAGCCGTCTTCACCTCGGCGCCGAGGGCGGCCGTCAAGCGGCCGCGATAGCCGCGCAGCGACGCGTCATCGGGGCTGAGGTTCACCAGCTCGTTGACGGCGCTCTCGAGCTTGACCAGGTCTGCGACCCGTTGGCCCGTGGAGTCGTCGAGAGTCTTCTTCAGCTCGGCGAGCCGGCGGGTGTCGTCCTCGGTCTTGCGCGCGTCGGCCAGGCGCGCCTGAACGCTGACGAGCTGCTCGTTGTCAGGGAACCGTCCGAGCCCCGTTTCGAGCAACACGGTCGCGCGCGCGACGTCCTTCGCGCGCAGCGCGTCCGACGCCTGCGTCGCATAGGCGATCGCGAGACTCGGGCTCTTGAGCGTCTCGTTGTCCGGCTGCACCTGGCTCAGGATCTCGAGCACCTCGGCGACGTCGGTATTGGCCGGGTCTGGGAGCAGCCGGCCGGCCTGGAGCGCGTCCTTGAACTGCCCGACGAGCGAGACGGCGAGGTCGGCGCCCTCCTGCGCCTTACGCGTGCTCCCGCTTGCGATGCGCGCCGAGTCGGAATACCAGCGCTTCGCTTCCTCCGCGATCGCGGCGGCCCGCGGGTAGTCGTAGCGGCCGTTCGCCTTGTCCGCGGCCGCGTTCATGCGGCTCTCGTACCAATCGAGCAACGGCCCGTTCACTTGTTGCAGCAGCGCGTCGCGATCGTCGGGCACTAGCCCCGCGAGGCGGTCGAGCGCCGGCAGCACCTGCGCGTCGTTGCGGCTCGACAGCGCCGCCACGAGCCGATCGCGCTGCGCTTGCTGCCAGGCGTTCACGCCGAAGTACGCGCCCACGCCGAACACGACGATCGCGGCCGCGCCGACGGCGATCCGCGGCGCGGTGAATAGCTGGTGCTTGGCCAAGCCGTCGACGAGCTCCCATACGGAAGCGGTGCGGTCGGCGCGTCGGAACGCGAGCGACTTCTCGATCGCGCGCCACTGACGGCGCGTGAGCCGCTTGATCGGCGCGGGCACGAGCTTTTGGTCGCGGGCGTCGGCCGCCGACTTCTTGCTGAACGGGTGCTTGCCCGTGAGCAGCTCGTACACGACGCAACCGAGCGCGTAAATGTCGTCGCGAGTGTCCGGCTGCTCGCCAGCGATCATCTCGCAGCTCGCGTAGGCCGGCGTGAGCGCACCGAGCGAGCCCGCGTCGAACTTGGTCTCCTCGCCATGGAGGTCCGACCCCTTGAGCTTGGCGGCCTGGGCGATGCCGAAATCGAAGACCTTGATGACCCCGCTCTTCGTGAGGAAGCAGTTGCCGGGCTTGAAATCCGAGTGGACGATGCCTTTGTCGTGCGCGTACGAGAGCGCGCTGCCCAGTCCCCGAACCAGCGGATACGCCTCGCCGAGCGCCATGCCCTCGAACTGCGGGTTCTTGATGATCTTGTCGAGCGGCTCGCCTTCGAGGAACTCCATCGTCATGTAGACCGTGCCGCCGTCGCGGTCGAAGTCGAAGACGCTCACGATGTTCGGGTGCGCGAGCTGCTGGGACTTGCGCGCCTCGCGCTGCAACGCCTTCAACGACTCGGGGTGGCGCCGGAACTCGTCGTTCAAGATCTTGACCGCGACGTAGGGGTCGCGGTCTTGCGCTTCCTCTTTGCGTAGGTCCTTCGCCCGGAACACGACGCCCATGCCGCCCCGGCCGACGACGTTCTCGAGCACGAACCGGCCCTTGAGCACCGAGCCGCGTTCGAGCGCGACCTGGGGCCGGTCTTCCCACTTGGCCGGGTCCGTCCAGCTCGAGCTGCCGGTGCCGGTCTTGCCGGTGCCCGTGGTGCCGGCGCCCGTGTTGCTCGTCCGGCCCGTGTTCGCGCCACCGGTGTGGCTCGTCTCCGACGGCCCCGTCGAGTGGCCGAGGTCGAACGGGCCGGTGGGTGACGCTACGGGACCGGTCGCCGGCCCCCCCGGACCCGTGACTGGACCCGCCGCCTCCGGCTCGCCCTCGAAGGATCGCTGCGCCCCGCCGTGCGGCTGCGACACGCCGGGTGCGCGCGGCGGCGGCCGGCCGCGCATGATCGTCCGATCGCTCGGCGGCGCCTCCGGCTCGGGTGCGCGCGCGGACGGCGGCTCCGCGGCCACGCGCGGCGGAGGGGCAGGCGGGGGTGCCTGGCGCAGCGGCGGCGTCGCGGGCTGCGCAGGCGCCGCCGGCGGCGGAGTCTGCGACGGCGACGGCGGCGCAGCAGCCGCGCTCGGACTGAAGATCGTGCGGTCTTGCGGCGCGGGGGGCGGCGCGGGCGCGGGCGGCGCAGCCGGCGCGCTCGGCGGCGGAGTCGGCGCGCTCGGCGGCGGAGTCGACGAGCTCGGCGGCGCGTGGGCGCGCGCCGCGGCGTGGCTCTGCGCGATCCGGTTCTTGAGCAGCACGTAGAGCTGCAGCGGCAATCGGCCGCTCCGGTAGATCTGATCGATCGCGGCGAACGCGCTCGGCGCGATCGTCGGGTCGCGCTGCAAGCTGCGTACGAGCACGGAGTCGACCTGGGCAAACTCCGCTTGCCCGGCCAAGAAAGCCGCCAGTACTGCCTTGAGCTCGTTCATCGACGGCCTTCGCTCACCGGCTTCAATCCTTCGTTTCGAAAAAATCGACGACGATCGCCGTCACGTTGTCCGCGCACTCGCGTCCGAGCGCGGTGTCGAGCAGTGCATTGCAGACCTCGACGCAGCTCGCCTTGCCGTCGGCGAGCCGCTCGGTCAGGTCCGCGGCGGACAGCTCCTTGTAGAGACCGTCGCTGCAGACGAGATAGCGGTCGCCGCTACGGAGCTCGTCGACCGCGTAGTCGAGGAAGAGATCCTGCGAGCCGCCGACCGCGCGCGTCACGATGTTCTGCGCCGCGAGCGCCTCGGGCGACCCTGCCTGGACCTCCCCGCGCTCGAGCATCTCCTCGACCTCGCTGTGATCGCGCGTGAGCTGCTCGAGCTTGCCCGCGCGCAGCCGATAGACGCGGCTGTCGCCGGCCCACACGCTCAGCACGTGGCTGCCGTTCGCGAGCAGGCCCGCGAGCGTGCAGCCGATGATCCGCTCCGTGTCGCCTTCCATCGCCATCGCGTAGAGACGGTGGTTCGCATCGAGCACGCGGTCCTCGACCTCGTTTACGAAGCTGCTGAACGTGTCGTGCGAGCCGACGTCGCGGAGCCGGTCCGTGAGCATGCGGCTCGCAATGTCGCCGGCCGCGTGGCCACCCATGCCGTCGGCCACGGCCCACAGGCCGCGCGCGGACACGTCGACGAACGCGTCCTCGTTGAGCTTGCGCACGTTGCCGACCTCGGAACGGGCGCACGACATCCAGCGGAATGAGCTTGCGGCGGTCACGACGGCGCGCGGCCTCCGGCCGCGGCCTGCGGCTCGGCGACCGCGACGCCCGGAGCTTGCGCGCCGTGCAGAAAGCTGACGAAGCACTCCGCCGCCGGCAGCTCGGCGACCGCGGCCACCGCAGCGGCGCCGTCTTGCGAGCCGACCGTCCACCACAGGCTGTAGCGGGGCGCGTGGCGCGTGACGAGCTCGTGCGCGAGCGCGGCGGCCACGGCCTGATCCGATTTGCCGAACAGCACCACCGACCAGGCCTCGCCCAACGTCGCGGCCGGCTCGGCGGAGCCCGCCTCGGCCGCAAGGTCGCCGACCGAGGCGATCGCCACCTGCAATTCGTTGGCCTCGAAGCGCTCGTCGTCGAGCGAGCGCAGCGCCACGGCTTCCATGGCCTCGAACCAGCCGGCAGCCGCGCCCGGCAACTGCAGCGGATTGACGTTCGCCGGCAGCGCGGTCGCGATCGTGAGCGGGAAGTAACGGCCGACCCGGTCGACGCTCGGCATCAGAATCCCGGCCCACGCGCCGGGGCCGCAGATTCCCGGCGCGAGGCCGAAGCGCCAGATCGGGCTCGTCAGATAGACGTCGAGCCAACGGTCGCCGAGCCGCGCCTTGCTGTCGGCGATGCCGGCCTGCAGCCAGAGGTCCCAAACGTCGATGAATCCGCGCGCCAGCTCGCGCGTGACGAAGTCACCGTGACTCGGGATTTTGCCGAAGAATCCGGGCACGGCTCAGAGCGACTCCGGGCAAGCGAACTGATGGAGGTCCGGGAACTGGAACGGGTTGTTTGTGCTACGCGCCTTCAGAACATAGGTCGCCGACCGCGAACCGAGCGTGAACTCGACGTTGAAGCTGTCGGGCCGATCGGTCGGCGTGGTCGTCGCCTTGTCGAGGATCTTGAACCACGCCCACGGTCCCGAGACGCGCCGCAAACTCTCGCCGGCCGCAGCCGGGGCCATCTCCATCCGCACGTCACCGTCCGGTTTCGGCCCCGGCCATTGCAGCGACTGCGGCTGCACGGGACCGTGGCTGTAGGTGACCGTCTGGCCCGCGAGATCGAGCGTGAACTGCGTGATCGTCTCGGACATGCCCATCGGCCGCAGCTCGAAGGACACCGACGGCACCTGGGCGCCGGCCATGAAGAACGTGTCGCGGATCGCGGCGGCGCGCTCGAACTGCTTGAGCGCGTCGGCGCTGATCGAGACGGAGTCGGCCGCGGCGGGCTTCGCTTGCCACGGGCGGCGCGACTTGTCGACGTAGTTGTCGAGGTAGTTCTTGAAGAACGCGTCCATGAGTCCGCTCGGCCCGAAGAACTTGCCGAACTCCTCGGGTGAGATGTCCTGATCGCTGTCGACCTTGATCGGGTAGTGGTCCGCGATCGCACGTTTGCAAAACGGCAGCGCCTCGCTGCGCCACTCCGAATTTCGCAGGGACCGCACGCCGCTGAAGACGAGCGCCTCGCTGCGCGTGACGGCGTCGCGCATGACGCCCTGGATCACGGGTGGCTCGCGGCTCGACGCGTTGCGCACCTGCTGAAAGACCGCGCGGCCCGGCTCGAGCAGCGTGTTCGGGATCTGCCCGTCCGCCCCGCGCGCGGCCACAACGCCTTGCATGAACTGAAAGAGCGCGTCGAGCTGCTTCAACACCTGACCGATCGGCGCGCTTGCCGGATCCGTGCCCAGCCGCTCGCGGACCCAGCCGAGCCGCCGGTCGATCACCTGAGTGTCGTCGGCCGCGGCAGGAGCCGCCGCGGGCGCCTGCCCGCCGAGCACGCCGCCGAGGCGGTCGCCGGGGGCGGCCCCGCCTGCCGCGCCGGCCGCTGGCGGCGCCGCAAGCTGCGTTTGCTCGGCGGCGTTCTTGAGCAGCAGCAACAGCGGCGAGCCTGCGGGATCGGACAGGATGTTGAGAACGCTCACGGCTTCCTCGACCGTGGAGAAACCGGCGAGCTTGACGGTCGCGAACACCTTCTCGTACTGGCCCGCGAACTCGTTCAGATAGAGCTGCTTCGCGCGGCTGACGACGGCCGCGGCGTCGAGGTCCGTGGGCGCGTAGGGGCCCAGGATCCAGCTTTCGTCGACGAGCGCGGCAGCCTGCTGCCCGCTGCGTGCCGCGAAGAACTTCTGATAGCCGTCGCGAGTGAAGAACCCGTCGATGCCGGGGCCGGTGGTCGGCGCGAACACGATCTGGGCGCGCGGCCCCGCGAGGTCGAACAGCGCCAGATCGCGGAGCGCTTTCGCGTCGCCGCTGTTCTTGAGTCGACTGTACACGCGCTCCTCGACCGGAATCCGCGCCACGATCCGCTGGGTTTGCTCGATCAGGTTCTGATCGAGCAGCACCACGAGCGGCACGGGCTGCTGCTCGAACAGCGCGTTCAGGTGCGCGAGATAGACGTCGCGGTCGCCCGGCGCCGCGCGCGGCGCGAGGTAGGTCGCGTAGTCGTACGCGAACCACTCGATCACCGCGCGGGCGTCGTAGTGCTTCTGCGAGTCGATCATCAAGTACGCCTTCAGGGCCTCGTACTGGAAGTCCGGCGTGCTGCCGCCGGCGCGCAAGTGCTCCTCGGTGCGCGCGAGCAGCCGCGGCAACAGCATTTCTCTCAGCATGTTGCGGTACGCGATCTCCGCACGCGATTGCACCCGGGCTCCCTGATCGAGCCCGAGCCCGAGCCACCGCCCGCCGCTCTGGTAGACCCCGGGAATCTTCTTCACGGCCTCGAGCGCCGGCAGCAGCGCGAGGACGTCGCCGGCCGCGCCGGGAGCCGCGAGCGCCTGGCTCGCGGCCGTCGTCGCCGCTTGCGCCTCGCCGATCAGCGCACGGTTGTTCAAGTAGCTCACGGCCCAGCCCGCGACCAACAGGAGCAGGATCGCAAAGCTGCCCACGTACGCGCTTTTCTGCAGCCATGCGCGTTGGTTCTCGAACTTGCGGTTGGTGCCCGCGATCTCCGATTCACGGAACACGACCTCCTTGAGCAACGCCTTCAAGAAGTAGCTGCGGCCCCGGCCGCCCTGTGCGGGCAACACGTGCTGCTCCAAGCCGAAGGTCCGCGCCACCATGCCCATCAGACGATCGATCGGCGTGCCTTCCTGGGTGCCGCTCGTGAAATAGACGCCGCGCAGCATCGGCGCTTCCTCGAAGCTGCTGCCGCGGAATACGTCGGCGAGGAAGCCGCGCAGGTTGTCGCGAAGCGATGCGAGCTGGCGCGGGAAGCCGTAGATCGACGCGCGTCTGCGCGGATCCCGTTCCTGGCTCATGCGCCAGAGCAGCCGTGCGTTGAGCCGCTCGAGCAGCGCATCGAACTCGGGCGCGAAGCGCGGGACCGCGCCCTCGGCGGAATCGCTGAGGTCGATCGGGAAGGTGGCGCCCCAGATCTGCTCGCGGTCGTTCTTGGCGAGGTCGTCGAAGAACTCCATGAAGCCGGCGACCAAATCGGTCTTGGTGAGGATCACGTACACCGGAAACCGGATCTTGAAGAACTTGTCGAGCTCCTGGATGCGCGTCTTGATCGCGCGGGCGTGCGCGAGCCGCTCGTGCTCGGAGAGCGTCATCAAGTCGAGCAGACTGATCGCGACGATCACGCCGTTGATCGGCCGGCGGCGCCGGTATTTCTTGAGCAGCGCGAGGAATCCCTCCCAGGCGGAGCGATCGACCGACGCGTCGCTGTCCTGCGTGGTGTAGCGGCCGGCGGTGTCGACCAGGATCGCTTCGTCCGTGAACCACCAGTCGCAGTTGCGGGTGCCGCCCACGCCGCTCAGGGCCTCGCGGCCGTATTTCTCCGCGAGCGGAAACTCCAGGCCCGAGTTCACGAGCGCCGTGGTTTTGCCGGAGCCGGGCGGGCCGATGATGATGTACCACGGCAGGTCGTAGAGGCTTAAGCGGCCCTTCTTGCCCTTCGATTTCTTGAGGACCTCGAGCGCTTGCTCGAAGCGCTGCTTCAACGCGCCGACTTCCTCCTGCGAGCGATCGGGACCGGCCGATTTCGCGTCGACCAATCCCTCGGCCATGCCCTTGTTCGCCTTGTTGGCCTTGAGCAGCAGCCGGACCAGGTTCAGCACCCAGGCGAGCACCAGAGCCATGATCACGATGCCGCGCGCGGCGGGGGACTCGAGGGGCCGAGCCGCGCCCACGCCGATCATCGGGCCGATCAGCCAGATCACGACGGCGAGCGCGAGCAAGCCGATGACCGACAGCACCTTGGCGCTCGCCAGAAACCCGAGAATCTTCTTCATTGCCGTCCTGCCTGCGCGAGCAAGGTGATCTCCACGCGCCGGTTATGCGAGCGGCCGTCCGGCGTGCCGTTGTCCGCCACCGGCTGCGTCTCGGCGACGCCGTCGGCGGTCAGCCTGTCCATCGCAACCCGCGTGCCGAGAACCTGCAGCACCGCGTCCGCGCGTGCTTGCGACAGATCCCAGTTCGACTTGTAGCGTCCGAACACCGACATCGGCACGTTGTCGCTGTGGCCCGTGACCCGGACTTGGCCCGGGACTTTGTTCAGCGCGTCGGCGATCGCTGCCAACAGCTGCACACGCTCCGCCCGAACCTCCGCGCGGCCGGACGCGAACAACCCATCGCCGGCCATCGTGACCACTTGCCCTTGTGCGATGTCCTTTACTTCGACCGTTCGGTCCTTGAGCTCGGTTTGCAGGAACTGCCGCAGGTCCGCGCTCGGCGCCCGCGGCACCGCGGGCGCGGCCGGCTGCGGGGATTCGTGCCCGAGCGCCGCGACGGCCGTCAGCACGGGCTCCGCTGACCGGTTGGCCGCGACCAGAAACCCGAAGTACGCGACGACGAGCAGACCGGCGCAGACCGCCGCGACCACCCAGAGCGGCACGTAGTGCACGAGCCGCGAGCGCTTGTCCTGCACGCCTTGCCACCGCGGGGAGAGCGAGCGCTCGAAGTCGCCGCGCTGCTGGCGGATCGCTTGATACAGCCCTTCCTGGAGCCGATCGAGCTCGGCGCGGCCGCGTTCTTGAATCCGGTACTTGCCCTCGAAGCCGAGCGCGATGCACAGATACATGAGCTCGAGCATGTGCAGATGGCGGCGAGGGTCCTGCATGTACCGGCCGAGCCATTGGAAAAACCGCTCGCCGCCCCAGGTCTCGTTGTGAAACGCGCTCAGCAGCGTCTGCGTCGCCCAAGCGCTCTGGCTTCCCCACGGCGTGTTGAGCACCGTCTCGTCGATGACCGTGCAGAGCATGTAGCGGGCCTCGAGGATCGCGTCGGGCGTTTCGCCCTTCGCGCGCGCGGCGGTCTCGAATTCGCCGAGCTCGCCGCCGACGTGCTGGAACAGCGCGCCCGGGTCGGGATGCGTCGCGCTCTCTCGTAGCTCCGCGATCAGCGCCAGCAGCGTGGTCGCGGCGCCCGTGATGGGGTTGAGGCCGTCGGCGAGGCCGCCCGTCGCCGCGTGCGCGGGCGGCGGCGGGCGCGCGGGCTCGGGTCGGCCGGCATAGGCCGGCGCCGGCTGGCCGTACGCGGTGTGATCGCGGCTCGGCGCGGGCGCATGGCCCGGAGGCGGCCCGTAGCTCGGCGGCGGTGCATTACGCTGCGGCGGGGGCGCGGGCGCCGGCGCGTGACGGCGGCCGCCCGGCCTCGGCCGCATGATCGTGCGATCGCCGCCACTCGAATACGGATCGTCGTCGCTCACGTCACTGCCCCCTGATCGCCCAGAACTCGAGCTGGATGCCCGGGAAGTTGTGGCCAATGTGAATCGCGAAACCGCCGGACGTCTCGAGGTCCGACCAGTACGGGCTGCCGCGCTCGAGCTCGAAGTAGGCAAAACCGGCGTGATACGGGATCTGCCGCGGCGCGACGGCGAGCGCCCGCAACGTGATCCCGGGCAGCGCCGACTTGATGAGCTCGCGGATCTTCTCTACCGAGCCGATCTTCACCGTGGTGGGAAAGCGCCGCAGGAGGTCCTCGGCCGGCATCTCCGCCCTCACGGCGAGCACGAACAACGCGCTCTTCAGCAAGGTGAGGTCCGGCACTCGCGCCGAGCGCAAACCGTACCCGCGATCCTTGAGCACGAGCGACGTGGCCGTTTCTTTCAGCACGGTGCCGAACGCCTCGCGCAGCGCCGCCATGACCGGCGTGAACGTCGCACGCAAATCGTGATGCCTGTAAGACGGGAACTCGCGAGGCCGCCGGCTCGCAATCGTCAACGTTGCGAACTCCCCGGCCATCGTGACGAGGACCCGATAGAAATCTTCCGGATGCAGTCCTTCGAGCTCGGCCAGGTGCGCGATCAGGGGCTCGTAGCGGTTCACCGCCAGAAGCAACAGAAAGTCCGCGATCTCGGACGCGCCGCGACCGGCGTCGGACACGCGCGACGCGAGCGACTCGCCGCGCGCGTGCAACAGACCTTGGAGCTCGGTCGCGAAGCCCGACAAGCGCGCGGCGGCGCGGCAATTCGCCACCGTCGGCATGTAGTCGTCGCGCAGCAGCACTTGCTTGTCGGCCTGCTGCTCGACGATGTGGGCGAAGCCGATGCACGCGTATTCTTCGCGCTCATCCTTCTCGTAGAGCAGCTTCATGCGCAGCGCGCCCACTTCGAGCTCGGCGCTCGCCATGCCCGGCGTGCAGACGTCGGCCGTCTCGAACTCGCGGCGCGTATAGCGCGCGAGACCCTCTTCGGCCGAGCCGTTGCCCACCTCCTGCATTCCCTGGCGACGCACGGGCAAGGCGAGGTACACGACCGTGTCGCGGACGTTCTCGTCGAGCTCGAGCGGGGCAGGGGGCGGATCGTCGTCCGGGATGTTGAACGGCGTGCCGTCGGGGAACACGCCGCGCGCGTTCGCGATCGCGAGCTTGCCGATCCGCAACATGTCGTGGTCGATCTTGAGCTCGGTGAACCCCCAGGGGTGCGGCCGCAGCGACGAGGAGCGCGCTTCGACCAAGCTCTCGAGATAGCGGAGGTGCTGCTGGAAGTGGTGGGGCCTAAGGAACAGCCCTTCCGACCAGATCACTCGATTATGCCAAGACATGCGTCGACCCCGCCTATTCGATCTTCGCCGAGACGGCGAGCGCGTCGAGCGCGATCACCAGCTTGCTGCGCGAGAAGATGCTCTTGAAGAAGCCCTTCTTCGGCAGCTCCACGAGCGCGCGCCACTGCGCGTTCTCGACGTCGCGAAACGCGGCCACGAAGCCGACGTAACGCGCGTCCTCGCTGAACTCGAATTCTTCGGCCGGACGCATCTCGCCGGGCTGCAGCGTGAGCTGTTTGCGCTCGAGCACCGTGCCGCTCAAGACCGCAGCCTTCGGGTCGTAGAGCGAGAAGAAATCCGCGTTCTGGAACGCGTCCGCGGCGCTCAGCTGAAAGACGATCAGCACGCACGGAGACGGCCTGCCGCGATAGTCGGGATTCAGCGTGGCGGCGGTCGTGAGCTGCGTCTTGACCTTCACCTTGTCCGCCGCGCCGGCGGCCGTGGCCAACAGCGCGGCGCCCAGCGCAACCGCCGCCACGAACGAGATCGACCGATGCGGTCGGCCTGCGCGGCGGGACCGGAGTGTAGTCCACATGTTTACGATCCCCTTGGTGCCTTCGAGCCGCGAGCCACTAATTCTTCAGCGGCGCACGGACGTGAGCCGGCGCATTTGTTCTTCATAGGCTTGGGAAAACTTCTCCCCGAACAGGCGTTGGAAATTCAGGTCCGCGTCTTGCGTCCACTCTTCGTAGAGATCGCGATAGAGGTCCCAATAGCGCCCCTTGCCGGCAAGGCTGATCAAGGACGCCCGCTTGAGACGCTTCTCGAACCGCTCGGCGAGCTCTTCGGGATCGAAGCGCTTGAGCATCGAGTCGAAGGCCGCGCGCATGCCGGCCATCATCGCCATCTGGTGCGCCTTGATGTCCTGGAACCCTTCGTCGAACGCCTCCACGGGCCCGAGATAGGCCTGGTTGCGCGCCGCGAGCAAGTTTTGCAGCGCCTGCGCGGCGTTGGCGGAAAACTTGAGCGGATTGTTCTCGACCGGCCGCATGCTCGTGACCGGCACGCGGAACGTGCTCTTGATCTCCGCCCGCGCCTTGAGGACGTCGAGCATCCCCTGCACGACGACCGCGAGCAACGTGCCGAGAACGGAATGCATCCCGGGCGACGCCGCCGCCATTCGCGCCGTGGCGTGGTCCACCCCGGCTGCCGCGAGCAGCGCGGCGATCGCGCCCGCCGCATCGCCGCCCTGCGGCGCCACAGGGGCCGCTGCGTGCCCGGACATCGGGCTCTGCACCAGCGGCGGGGGTGGCGGCGGAGACGGGGGCATCGGCGACATAGCCGGGTGCGGCGGGGGAGGTGGCGGCACGCGCGGCGGCTGCGCCGCCCGTCGAGAAGACCCCTGCGAATACCCCGTCTTGTCCCAGTCGTCGGGCCAGTCGTCGGGAGGGACGTTCTCGAGGTGGGACTGTGGCGCAAGCCCAGGCGGGCCCCTCTCGATCGGCGGCGGGTCATAGTACTGATCGAGCGCCGGCGCATGGTCCGGCAGCACATCGGGCGGAGGCGGGCCTAAGTCCGGGTCGAGGTCGCCGAACATGCCCATCGCGTCGGCGCCTGGCGGACCGTGCTGTGGCTGCTGGCCATACCCACCCGCTCCGTACGGACCTGTCGTGCCGCGCGGACCGGAGGCGGCGGCTCCGTATCCGGCCGCCTTCCCGAGGTTGAAGTCGGTGACGACGTTGAAGTCGGTACGTTCGAAGCTGACGGTGATCTCGTACTCGCCGATCTGGAGGTGGTCGCCTTCGGCCAGCGGCTGCGGGTACTCATTGCCCTTGCCGACGTGGGTACCGTTGACGAACGTGCCATTCGTGCTCACGTCGCGCAGATAGTACGCGCCGCTCCTGCACGCGATCTCGGCGTGGCTGCCGGAGATGAACCGCTCGGGATCGGGCAGCACCCAGTCGTTGCCTTCGTTGCGGCCGATCGAGCCGCCCGCAGCGCCAAACGCTTTGCTGCCCAGCGCACCCAATGCCTGGCTGTGGAAACTCGTGACCCGAAGCGTCAACGCCACTAAAAAGCCCTTCTAATTCTTGGTCTTGTTCTGGTTAGGCGCGCCTGAGCCCTCGAAGTGATCGCGCGTGGGCGCGGTCCTGGCCCCCGAGCTCCCCGGGGGCGGCTGAACTGCGATGATAAATCAGCTGTGTCCATTAGTGTATTGATGGAAAAGCACATTAGGGCGAGCGCAAGCGCCGGTCGGGCCCGGAGCGGATGCCGGCAGGCGACGCTGACATAATCCCCGCCTTTGCGACCCGCTCGCCGGCGCAGACCTAACGTGGCGCGTCGCCGACCTTGTCCGTGACGTTGCCCGTAAAGGACGTGGGCTCTCTTTTCCGGCGCGGACTTCCACTGAAGG
>DASQOL010000110.1:2500-32170 GCA_035644475.1 Gammaproteobacteria bacterium
CGCCACGCTGCAGCTCGGACAGCGAGTCCGGAGCATGTGCCTGCTTGCCAACCGCCATGAGTCACCCGCCTAACGAGGGGAGCGAAGAATAGACCACGCGGCGAGCGCCGGTCGACGCCGCGCTCAAACGACCGGACGCACGGCCGCTCTCGCGTCGCGGGTCGGCTCGGTCAATGCCTCCTCCACACGTTCGACGACGGAAATGTGGAGTGCAGCGTAGTCCGCTGAGTTTAAAGAGAATAGTTTTGACGGTGAATTCAGGGCCGAGTTAGAGTACAGGCCGCGCTCGCTTCAGGTGCTGGGTGAAGGCGTATACCAGTGGCGTTCGCCACGACTACAAAGACACGGTTGACGCTTCGCGGGAGCCGCGCGGACGGCGCTGGTTGCTGTTCGCGGTAGGTCTCGCTCTGCCGCTGATCGGAGTGTCGCTGCTCTTCGTCGGCGAGGCCAATCAGTCGACCGCCCAGCAGCCCGAGGTCGCGATAGCCCTCGTCCCCGAAGTACCCGACGAGCTGCCGCAGTTCGTCGGGACGCCGCCAGCCGACACGCCGGCGCCGGAACCCGTCATCCATGACGACTATGCGTTACTCGACCTTCTCGTCGAGCGCGGCGACACCCTCGAAGAGCTGTTCCGCCGGAATGGTCTCGACCTCACCGACCTCGCCGCCATGGTCGACATGCCCGAGGTGGGCGCCGGACTAAAGCGTCTCAAGCCGGGCGATCACCTCGAGATCACCCACCGCGAGAGCGAAGTCCTCTCGCTGCGCCGCGAGCTCGACGACGTCAAGGTGCTGTCAATCGCGCGTAGCGCCACAGGCTTCGAGGCGACGACCCTCGAGCGGACGGTCGACGTGCGAACCTCGGGCGCGCACGGCGTCATCGAGAGCTCGCTGTTCGAAGCCGGCGTTGCGGCGGGGATCTCGGACAAGCTCACGATGGCCATGGCCGGCATCTTCGAATGGGACATCGATTTCATTCAGGACGTGCGCGAGGGCGACGAGTTCACGGTGATCTACGAGGAAATCTGGCGCGACGGCGCGAAGCTGCGCAACGGAGAGGTCGTCGCCGCCGAATTCATCAACCAAGGTAAGGTCTATCGCGCAGCGCGTTTTCGCGACGCGACGGGGCGCGCGGACTATTTCACGCCGGACGGCCACAGCATGCGCAAGGCGTTCCTGCGCGCGCCGCTCGAATTCACTCGTATCAGCTCGACATTCAACCCGAATCGCCGCCACCCGGTGCTCAACACGATCCGCGCCCATCGCGGCGTGGACTACGCGGCCCCGACGGGCACGCCGATTCGCGCGGCCGGCGACGGCAAGGTCACCTTTCGCGGGGTGCAGGGCGGCTACGGCAACGTGATCGTGCTGCAACACGGCAACAACATCACGACGCTCTACGGGCACATGTCGCGGTTCGCCGGGGCGAAGGTCGGCAACCGCGTGAGACAGGGCGAGATCATCGGTTACGTCGGCAAGTCGGGGCTCGCAACCGGACCGCATCTGCACTACGAGTACCGTGTGGACGGCGTGCACCGCAACCCGTTGACGGCAATCAAGCCGCCAGCCGATCCGGTTCCCGGCGAATATCGTGACGACTTCGTCGCGGCCGCTGCGAGCCTCTGGCACCAGCTCGACCTCTATCAGCACACCGGCGCGACGACCGCCGCGAACTGAGCGATCCCCGCACGAGAGCCCCGCGCTCGCGTGAGTCAACCTACCGCGCGATGGTATGTCAGGCGGCCCAGTTCGCAAGCCCGCCGAAGTCGACCGGGCGCGAGCTGTTTTCACTTGCCCTGGCTCGATACGCCACCTCGCGCGGGCGCGACTCCGCAACGAGGCCGGCAACGTACCGAGTGTGACGGGCGCCCGCCGTGGCGCCGCGCTCGGCAGCGTATACTGGCCGAAAGCGCCGTAGCACTCGCAAACGTTCGGCGCCGCCGCCGGACGGGTGTGCTTGGACACGCTGAATCTAAAACTGCCCGACTACTACATCAACCGCGAGCTCTCACAGCTCGCGTTCAACGTGCGCGTGCTGAAGCAAGCGAAGGACGCGAGCCTGCCATTGCTCGAACGGCTCAAGTTCCTCTGCATCTCCTCCACCAACCTCGACGAGTTCTTCGAGATCCGTGTGTCGGGGCTCAAGCATCGCGTCGAGGTCGGCGCCGCGCCGATCGGACCGGACAATATGGGCTCCGCGGAGGTGTTGCGTACCATCGCCGAGCAGACGAGCACTCTCGTTAATGAGCAATACCGGTTGCTCAACGACGAGCTGATTCCCGCGTTGCGCGACCAAGACATTCGGTTCGTGCGGCGCGACGACTGGTCGAGCGCGCAGCGGCAGTGGCTCGAGCAGCACTTCCGTACCGAGATCGTGCCGGTCTTAAGCCCAATCACGCTCGACCCGACGCGGCCGTTCCCGCGGATCCTGAACAAGAGCCTGAACTTCATCGTGAGCCTCGACGGCCGCGACGCGTTCGGCCGGCCGTGTCATCGCGCGATCGTGCAGGCGCCGCGCTCGCTGCCGCGGCTGATTCCGCTGCCGTTGTCGCTCGAGGGCACGGGCAAGGCCGACTTCGTGTTCCTGTCCTCGGTGATCCACGCGTTCGTCGACCAGCTCTTCACCGGCATGCAGATCGACGGCTGCTACCAGTTCCGCCTCACGCGCAACAGCGACCTGTTCGTGGACGACGAGGACGTCGACGACTTGATGACCGCTCTCGAAGGCGAGCTCTTCGAGAGCCGCTATGGCGCCGCGGTCCGGCTCGAGACCGCGCACGATTGCACGGATGAGCTCGCGACCTACCTGCTCGAGCACTTCCAATTGACGCGGTCCGAGCTCTATCAGGTGCCGGGCCCGGTGAATTTGAATCGGCTGCTCGCCGTCTACGATCTCGTGGACCGCCCCGACTTGAAGTATCCGCCGTTCACGCCGGGCCTCCCGAAGCAGCTGTTGAAGACCAACATCTTCGACGCCATCGCGAAGCGCGACATCCTGCTGCATCACCCGTTCGAATCGTTCGCCCCCGTCGTCGACCTCCTCTACCGCGCCGCCACCGATCCCGACGTGCTCGCGATCAAGCAGACGCTCTATCGCACGACGCCGGACTCGCCGCTCGCCGAGAGCCTCGTGTCCGCGGCGAAATCGGGCAAAGAGGTCACCGTGCTCATCGAGCTGCGCGCACGCTTCGACGAGGCGGCCAACATCGAGCTCGCGAGCAAGCTCCAGGAAGCCGGCGCGCACGTCGTGTACGGCGTCGTGGGTTACAAGACCCATTGCAAGATGGCGCTCGTCGTCCGGCGCGAGAACGGCCGCCTCAAGCGCTATGTGCACCTCGGCACCGGCAACTATCACCCGCGCACCGCACGCGCCTACACCGACTATGGCTTGTTGTCGGCGAACGAGGCGCTCGGGGAGGACGTTCACCAAGTCTTCATGCAGCTTACGAGCTTGATGCGCACGTCGGCGCTCAACCTGCTGACCCAGTCGCCGTTCAAGTTGCACGAGCGGCTGGTCGCGCTGATCAAACGCGAGACGCACAACGCGCTCGCAGGCGGCACCGGCCACATCATCGCGAAGATCAACGCGCTCGTGGAGCCGGAGGTCATCCGCGCCCTCTACGAAGCGTCGAGCGCGGGCGTCTACATTGACCTGATCGTCCGTGGCATCTGCTGCCTGCGCCCGGGCGTGCCCGGCGTGTCGGACAACATCCGCGTGCGCTCGATCGTCGGGCGTTTCCTCGAGCACAGCCGTTGCTTCTACTTCCACAACGACGGCGCGGAGGAGATCTACTGCGCGAGCGCGGACTGGATGGATCGCAACTTCTTCCGCCGAATCGAGCTCATGTTCCCGATCCTCGACGACGCGATGAAGACGCGGATCATGGCCGACCTCGACGCGTACCTCGCGGACAACGTGCAAGCCTGGGAGCTGCGCGCGGACGGCCAATACGTGCGGCTCCCCGCGACGCCCGGCGGCGATCCGATCGCCGCGCAGCTCACGTTGCTGCGGCAACTCGCCGAATCGTCCTAGAGGGACCCGACTCTACGGCGAGCCGCGCGAGCTCACCTGCAGCTCGAACCCGCGCGCTTGCAGCCAGCCCTGCTCCTGCTCGAGGTCCGCGGCGGTCAGCGGATTGGCATCGAGCCAGCCGGCGGGGAAACGCACTGCGAGGACGTCTTGGCCGGGCTCGAGCACCAGCCGCGGCAGGTCGACCGGGCTGCGGGTGCGATTCAACAGCACCGCAAGCCGCAGCAGCACGATCAGCTTGAACATCGGCAAGCGCGAGCTCGCCGGCAGGTCGTCGAGGAACGGGTCGTCGAGCTTGCGGCGGTGGAACGTGACGAGCGCCGCCAGTAGTTGCTGGTCGAGCCGCACGAAGCCGGGCAGGTCGGAGTTCGCGAGCAAGTAGCCGCCGTGGTGGTGGTAGCGCGCGTGCGCGATGTCCAGGCCGACCTCGTGCAAGCGCGCGGCCCACACGAACAGCTGTCGGTAGCGCTCCGGGTCGAGCTGCCATTCGTTCGCGATCGCGTCGAACAGGCCCGCCGCCGTGGCTTCCACGCGCTGGGCCTGCTCGATGTCGACGTGATAGCGCTTTTGGAGCGACTGGATCGAACGCTCGCGCGCGTCCTCGTCGTGGAGCCGGCCGAGCATGTCGTGGAGCAGTCCTTCGCGCAGCGCGCCGCCGCTGATGCGCATGTGTTGGATCCTGAGCGCGCTCATGACCTCGGCCAGGATCGCGAGACCCCCGGCGAAGACCGGGGCCCGCTCCGGGCCCAGACCCGGCAGCTCGAGATCCTCGACGTGCCGCGCCTCGACCATCTCGGCGATGATCGCCTCCACGGCTTCGAGACTCACGCCGGTCTCCAGTAGCTTGAGCTCCCGGGCGACGTCCGCAGCCGCGCGCACGGTGCCGGACGAGCCGATCGCACGCGCCCAGCCGCGGCGCCTGAACGCCGCGGCGACAGGCTGGAGCTCGAGCCGGGCCGCGAGCCGCGCGCGGTCGAACCGCTTCTCGCTCAAGCGCCCCTCGTCGAAATACTCCTGACTCACGCCGACGCAGCCGATCGACAGGCTCTCGAGATGTTTCGGCTCATAACCTTCGCCGATGATGAGCTCGGTGCTGCCGCCGCCGATGTCGACGACGAGGTTCGCCCCCTCCGCGGTGTCCGTGTGGTGCGACACACCTAGATAGATGAGCCGCGCCTCCTCGATGCCCGAGATCACTTCGACCGGCTGGCCGAGCGCTTCCTCGGCCGCCTCGAGAAACGCATCGGCGTTGCGCGCGCGGCGCAGAGTGTTGGTGCCGACGACGCGCACTTGGTGCGCCTGCATATCGCGCAACCGCTGACCGAACCTTCGCAGGCACGCGAGCGCGCGCTCCTGGCTCGCGTGATCGAGGAACCCGTGCCGATTGAGTCCCGAGGCGAGACGCACCATCTCGCGCAACCGGTCGACGATCGAGGGCTGGCCGTGCTGAGCACGCGCCACGACCATGTGGAAGCTATTGGATCCTAGGTCGACGGCCGCCATGACCTCGGCGGGCTCGTCAACGGGCTGCGGCGCTGGCTTGACGTCGGTCAACGCAGCCGCCGGTTTGGCCAAGAGCGTCTAGACCGAGAACGAAGACCCGCAGCCGCAGGTCGTGCTCGCGTTCGGGTTGCGGATGATGAACTGCGCGCCCGACAGGTCGTCGCGGTAGTCGATCTCGGCGCCCATCAAGTACTGCACGCTCATCGGGTCGACGAGCAGCGTGACCCCGCCGTTCTCGATCTCGGTATCGCCTTCCTGGATTTCCTCGTCGAACGTGAAGCCGTATTGGAAGCCCGAGCACCCGCCGCCCTGCACGTAGACGCGGAGCTTCAAGGCCGCATTGCCTTCCTGCTCGATGAGCTGGCCGACCTTGTGGGCAGCCGCGTCCGTGAAATGGAGCGGTGGCGCCTCGGCCGCCCCACTCACTTCATTCATGGGTGTTTCACTCATGGCTCCTCACTCCCCGACCTTCACTGGCCGCACCGCCTCTATCTGGGGGCGACCCACGGCTTTTGCCACCCCGGCCCCCTCGCTCTCGTGGATCAGCTTACCGTTGACTTCGGCGCCGATCGACATCTCGATGAGCTTGTACTGGACGTTGCCGATCACGCGGGCCTTTGGCCCGAGCTCGACTCGCTCCGTCGCCCGCACGTCGCCCTTCACCATGCCGTTCAGCAGAACGTGCGGCACCACCACCGAGCCCTCGACGCAGCCGCGCTCGCTGATGCTGAGCACGGCCCTCTCGTCACCGGTCGCCTTGACATTACCCTTGACGTAGCCGTCCACGTGGAAACCGCCCGAGAACTCGATGTCCCCGTGCACTCGCGTGTCCGCCCCGACCAAGGTTCCGATCGGCGCGTTACCGCGCGACTTTTTACCCAGCATTACCGAACCTCATCATCTCACCTCGCGATGGCGGCCCACTCGAAGCTCTGGCTCTGCCGCTCGGCGCGCTGCTCGCTGGGCGCGATCTCGACCGCGAGCTTCTGCGGCTCGAAGCCGACCGGCAGCACGATCTCGCATTCGAGGCCCTGAAAGTAGCGAAACTCGTATGCCATGTCGTAGTCGTCGCCGTCGGCGACGAGTTTGGCCACGTCGAGCGAAACCGTCTGACCGTCGCTGACCCCTTCCAGCTGCAATCTTACAGTGCCGCCGACCCGGCGACTGTGAACGATTGCCTGCACCAGCACGATCCGCAGCACATAGCGGCGCTCGCCGTCGGCCGGCAGCGCGTCGAGGCTCTGGATCCTAAGGCCCGCGACGCCGTCCTGCGGGGATACGATCCCGCGGTAGAACACGAGCTCCTCTTCTTGCGCCTGGATCCGCGCCTGGAGGTCCCCCAGGTTGGCTTTGACCTGCGAATAGGTCTCGTCGTCGATCTCGCGGCCCGTCCTCAAGATGGCGAGCTGGCTGCGGAGCTCGTCCACCTCCACCGTTTGCTCCCGGAGCCGCCGCTCCCAGTCGGCGACCTCGCGGCGGTGGTCGATGAGCGAGTAGCCGGCGCGAAAGCGGCCGAGCTCGAAGCTCAGGTACGCGCCCGCGATCGCAATGACCACGGCGACGGCATAGACGTACAACGGCCTGCGGCTCGCTCTGCTCATCGTCTCAGCCGTCGTGAAACGCGCGTTGCCAGCGTCGCGGCCACCACGTTGGCGGAGCGGGCGGCCCGTCGTGCGGAAACGCCAGCCGCCCGAGCTCATGGAGCGCGCGCACGTAAACGGGCCGCTTGAAATAGACGACCTCCTTAACGGGCCGCCAATAGTCCACCCAGCGACAGCGGTCGAACTCGGGATCGGGCGTCAGATCGAAACGTACGCGCTCGACGGCGCTCGTAAGCTCGAGCAAGAACCAACGTTGCTTCTGGCCGATGCAGAGCGGTGTGCGCTCGCGCCGGATGTAGCGCTCCGGCAAGCGGTACTTGAGCCAACCCTCGGTCGCGCCGACCACGTCGACGTCGGCGGGCGTAAGACCCACTTCCTCGCGAAGCTCACGAAACATCGCGGCCTCTACCTCCTCACCGGGGCGAATGCCGCCCTGCGGAAATTGCCAACCGCCACGGCCGCGCCGGCCGGCGATCAGCACGCGGCTCTCCCCATCGATGAGGACGATGCCGACGTTGGCGCGGAAGCCCTGTTCGTCGATGAAATCCATGCTCGGCCCAATTCTTTCACAACCCCCGGAGCCTTCCAAAAGGTTGGACCCCAAGCTGTGACCGAATTAGCTATTCGCGGCGTGGACGACGCTGTTGCGCCCGCCCGCCTTCGCGTCATACAGGGCCAGGTCGGCGAGCGCGATCAGCTTCTCCCCGGCGACCTTGAGGTCCTCCTGACTCGGCCCCGGGCGGTACTCGGCAACGCCGATGGACACCGTGATCGGCAGGCGGTCCGGCACGTTCTCGATCTCGAACGACTCCGCCGCGACGGCGCTGCGGATGCGCTCCGCGAGCACCCTGCCCGCCTCGATGCCGGTGCCCGGCAGCAGGATCACGAACTCCTCGCCGCCGTAGCGGGCAGACACGTCGCTGCCACGGACCTCGGCGTCGACGCAGCGCGCGAGCTGGCGCAGCACCTCATCGCCGGCGAGATGCCCGTACCGGTCGTTGATCTTCTTGAAGTGGTCGACGTCGATCATGAGGCACGTGAGCGCGCTGCGCTCGCGGCGGCAACGCGCGAGCTCCTCGTGCAGACGCGTCTGCAGATACCGCCGATTGTGCCAACCGGTCAGCACGTCGGTGATGCCGCTGCGCACGAGCCGTGCCCGATTCACCGCGTTCTCGAGACAGAACGCCGCGATCACCGCGAGGTGGTGCAGGAAGTCCGTCGCGAGCTGGCCGGTGAAGCGCCGCGCCTCGTTGCTGCCGAGGTTGAGACAGCCGATGACACGGTCCTGCCGCGCCAGCCCCAACAAGCCGACGCTCGCGAGCGGCGCCTCGGGCGGAAACAGCAGCGCGTGGTCGACGGGCGAGAACGGTCCGAGCCACGGCCGGCGCCGGGTGGCGACCTGCGGTACGAGCGCGTGCACAGAGTCCACGAACAGCACGGCGGGATAGCTCGCTGCCTTCTGCCCCTGCAGCATGAGCAGGTGCCGAATCTCGTGGTCCGGGTCCGAGAGCACGAGCGTGACCGCTTCGAGCCGATAGCTCTCGCGCAGCCCGGCCGTGAGCCGCTCGAGCAGCGTTCCGAGCGTGTCGGCCTCGAGAAGGTCCATCTCGCGCCGGTGCGAGCGCTGCCACGCTTCCTCGTTCTTGCGCGCCTCGTCCGTGAGGGCCGCAATGCGGCGGCGTAGCTCGATCAATTCCCTGTCGTCCGCGTCCACGCAGAAGCGCTCCTTGCCCGTCGCGTTCGCGGGCCGTCAGCTGCGATTCTCCAGATATCGGCGGCCCGCCGCCATCAGGTCCACGAATCCGCGCTCGTCGCCGCTCTGTACGAGCCGCTGGATGCGCTCCGTCGCGGCCCGCAGCGCCTCGAGCGAGGCCGCGCCGAAGTCGTTCAGCGCCTGGATCTCGAAGTAGAGATGCGGGTTATCGCGCGCCACGAGGCTGGCGACCCTGAGCTGGGCGTCAAACGTGGTGCTCGACATCTTCTGGAGCCTCGGCACCAGCTCGCCGCTGTCGGCCAGCGCGGTGAAAAAGGCGAGGTTCAGCGCGTGCGACAGCCCGAGAACGTAAGCCATGAGGCGGTCGTGGTCGTCCAAGCTCATCTCGACCTGCTCCGCCATCGTCGACGTGAACAGCGCCCGCGCCTCGCGGGTGGCGCTCGGCACACCGACGTCCACGAACACGACGTGACGCCCCGACAAGAGGCGCGCGTCGGGTCCGAACAGCGGATGGATCGACGTAACCTTGCACCCGGCATCGACGAGCCGCTTGAGCGCATGTCTGAGCGGGCTCTTGAGCGAGCCGATGTCGACGATGAGCCCCGCGGGCCGCCGCTCCGCGAGGTCGGCCAGTACGTCGGCGGCGGCCTTCATCGGAGTGGCGACGACGAGGATGTCGTGATCGAGCGGCTGCTGCTGCCAGTCCGCGACGCGAGGGAACGGGGTCGGGGCCGGGCTCGGATCGGCAACCTCCACGGCGAATCCCTGCGAGGCCAAGAATTGCGCGAACCACGCCCCCATCTTGCCGGCGCCGCCGATGATCAGCACACGTTTGCCCGCGCCACTGGTTTGAGCAGCCACGCGGGTCTGCTCTTGATGAGTGAGCGACGCGCGAATCAGGAGCCGCATGATCTCCTCGGCGAGCTCGGGCTCGAGACCACGGGCGAGCGCTTGCTCGCGCGCGCCTTTCAACACTTCGCGCTCGCGCTCATAATCGCGGGTCGGCACGGAGTTCTGGATCTTGTGAGCGCCGATTTCGGCGATGATCTTCTGCCGCGCCGCGACGAGCCCTATGAGGTCTCGGTCGACTTCGGACAAGCGCTGACGTAATTCTTCTAGGGTCATAGCTCTGATCAATAGGGCTCGCGTGGCCGGTTTTTGTACGCCCCTCGGCCCGGGCGTGCAAGGCCGAGAGCGCGCCCCGCGCACGGGACAGGGCGCGACAAGGCCGGAATTCTCGAGGAGTCGAACGACGATGCAAGAGTTGGAGCCGGTGGCCGAATCGCGCTGTTTCGACGGCCGACACATCGTGTACAAGCACCGCTCGCGTGCCTGCGATTGCACGATGCGGTTCGCGGTGTTCTTGCCCCCGGCCGCGGAGCGCGGCCCGGTTCCCGCGCTCTACTGGCTGTCGGGGCTGACGTGCACGGAGGAGAACTTCAGCGTCAAGTCCGGCGCGCAGCGCTATGCCGCAGCGCTCGGCCTCGCGCTCATCATTCCCGACACGAGCCCGCGCGGCGTGAACATCGTAGGCGAGAACGACGCCATGGACGTCGGCACCGGCGCCGGCTTCTACGTCAACGCGACGCAGCCGCCATGGGCTGCGCACTACCGCATGTACGACTACGTGCGCGACGAGCTCGTCGATGTCGTCAACGCCAATCTGCCCGTCGACCCGGAGCGCAAGTCGATCAGCGGTCATTCGATGGGCGGGCACGGCGCGCTCCTGATCGGCGTCGGCAATCCCGAGCTCTACCGCTCCATTTCGGCGTTCGCGCCGATCTGCGCGGCGAGCGAATCGTCGTGGGGACAACACGCGTTCGAGGCGTACTTCGGACCGGACCGGGATGCCTGGCGCGCGCACGACGCGTCCGTGCTGATTCGCGCGAAGCCCTGCCGTCACGAGCTGCTCGTCGACCAGGGCGGCGCCGATCCCTACCTCGACAAGTTGCGGCCGAACGACTTGAAGGACGCGTGCCGCGCTTCGGGGCAACGGCTCACGTTCCGCGAGCGGCCCGGTTACGACCACGGCTACTACTTCGTGAGCACGTTCCTCGAGGAGCATCTCAAGTTTCACGCGGAGGCGCTGCGCTGACACCGCGCGACCCGAACGTGACCGGTCTGCCGACACCCGTCCCGCAGGACCCGCTACCGACCGTCGCGGCGTGGCTCGCGGAGGTGACCACGGGCGGCCGAGTGCGCAATCCCAACGCGCTTGCACTCGCTACCGCGGACGCGGCCGGCCGGCCGTCGGCTCGAATGGTGCTCGTGAAGCACCTCGCGCCGGAGGGCTATCTCGTCTTCTACACGAGCTACGGCTCGCGGAAGGCGCCGGAGCTCGACGGGACCGGCCGCGCGGCCGGCGTGCTCTACTGGGAGGAGCTCGGTCGGCAAGTCCGCTTCGAGGGGCGAGTGCTCCGTTCGCCCGCACCGGAGAGCGACGAGTACTTCGCGAGCCGGCCCGCGCGCAGCCAGTTGAACGCGTGGGCAAGCCGGCAGAGCGAGCCGCTCGCCGACCTCACGGAGCTCGACCGGCGCGCAGCGGAGAAGGCGCGCGAGGTCCACGGCGGCGCCATCTCGCGGCCACCGTCTTGGGGCGGCTATCGCCTCTGGTTCGACGCGCTCGAGCTCTGGGCCGAGGGCGCCGATCGTTTTCACGAGCGGCTTCGCTACACGCGCGACCTCGCGCCCGCCGACGCATTCGGTTTTCGCGTCGGTCCGTGGAGCTGGCAGAGGCTGCAGCCGTAGCTTAGGGCCCCACGCGTTGCTGCACTACGAGTCGATCACCTGCCCGTACTGTTGGGAAACCATCGAGGTCGCACTGGATCTGTCGGTCGAGCAGCAGCGCTACGTCGAGGACTGCTCCGTCTGCTGCCGGCCCATCGCAATCGGCTACCGCGCCGAGGACGGCGAGCTCGTCGAGATCGAGGCCGTTGCCGAGGGCGGCGAATGAGCGGGCCGCGCGCGGGCGTGGGCCCGCCATCCATGGCGGTCGGCCGCAAATTGCGTCCTGCATTTGCGGCACTCCCGCCATCCATGGCGGTCGCGCTGCTGCTCTTGCCGTCGGTATTCGCCGCCGCGGGTGCGGACGCCGACGAGCAGATCGCGGACCTGCGCCAGGGCACAAACATCAGCGTCGCGGTCGCGCCGCGCGGCGATTCGCTCGTCGTGGACCTCGTGGGCCGGCTCTGGCGGCTGCCGGTCTCCGGCGGCGCGGCCGAGCCCTTGACGCCGTCCGGCGAGGTCGCCCGTCAACCGCGCTTCGGCCCCGACGGACGCCAGATCGTGTATCAGCGTCTCGCAGGCGACCAATGGGACGTCTGGCTACTCGACCTCGACAGCGGCAACGCGCACGCCGTGGTGGAGGCTCCGTACGACGAGCGGGAGCCGGACTTCAGCGCCGACGGCCGCTCGGTGGTCTACGCGTCGCCGCAAACGGGCCACTACTGCCTCTGGTCCGTGGCGCTCGACGGCGGCGTGCAAACGCAACTCACCGAGGAGCCCGGGGACGCGTCGTTTCCGAGCGTGTCCGAGCAGGGGTTGACTGCCTACGTCCTGACGAACGGCGGACAGGCGACGCTGCGGGTGCTGACCCGCAACGGCGTCAGCTCGGCCGTCTTCGCCGCGGACGGGCCGCTGAGCTCGCCGAGCTGGCGCCCCGGCGGCGACGTGCTCGTGTTCGGCGAGGGAGGCTCCGCCGGCGTCGACCGCTTGCGGATGCTGGTGCTCGGCGATCCGCCCGTGCTCAAGACCTTGAGCGAGGGCGAAGACCTGTTTCCGGGCCGAGTCGCTTGGCCGAGCCAGGCCGAGCTCATCTACACGGCCGACGGCCAGCTCTGGCGGCGCGGCGTCGCCATGCCGGCGCGGCGGCCCGTGCATCTGTTCGCGGCCTCGGCGGTCGAGAGCCGCGAGCCGCCGCTGGACCTCCCCGCGCTCGACGCGGCCGGACCCTTCCCCGCGCTCGGCATCAACGGGATGGCGCGCTCGGCGGACGGCCGGCGCGCGGCGTTCACGGCGCTCGGGGACCTCTGGCTCGCTGACCGGGGGGATCCGCGGCGGCTCACGGACGACCCGTTCGTCGACCTCCATCCCACGTTTGCGCCCGACGGCGATTCGGTGGTGTTCGCGAGCGACCGCACCGGACAATTCGAGCTCTGGCGGATTGGGTTGCGCGATCAGCGGCTGACGCAGCTCACCTTCGGCGCCACGAACCCGCACCGCCCGGCCGTGAGCCCCGACGGACGGCGCGTCGCGTTTCTCGCGACCAACGGCGTCGGCCCATGGGCGGCCGCGCGGCTCGAGGTGGCGCAAATCGGCTCGTCCGGCGAGTCGACGACGATCGCGACCGACGTGGTCGGAGCGAACGGCCTCGCCTGGTCGGCCGACGGCCGCGCGCTCGACCTTTCGGCCGCGGTCGCGCACGAGACCGGCGCGATGCCCGTGCGCCTTGGCGGCGCCGGCACGGCTCCGGATATAGAAGCTCAGCCTCGCGGCGCTCCCGCCCGGCCGAAGCTCGAATGGCGGCCACCGCCCGCCGACGACGAGTACGTCGTGCAGATCGGCCGCCTCTTCGACGGCGTGCGCGGCGACTACCGCCGGCACGTCGACCTGCACGTCGCCCACGGCAAGATCACCGCGATCGTCGGCCGCGACGTCCTGCCGCTGCCGGCACGCGTCATCGACGCACGCGAGGCGACCGTGCTGCCGGGGCTCGTCGACGTGCACGCGCATCAATCGGCGCTGGCGGGCGAGGCCCTCGGCAGGACCTGGCTCGCGAGCGGCGTCACGACCGTGCGCGAGATCGCGGACGACGTGGGCGAAGCGCTCGAGCGGGGCGAAGCGTGGGCGAGCGGGCGGCGGCTCGGACCTCGGCTGGTGATCACGCCCTCGGGTGGGGCGCCGCCGCGCCCGGGGGACTCGCCGGCCGTTCCGGTGCGCGCCTACCTCGGGATCGCCGACGGCTTCGCGCACAGCATTCCGGCGCAGGCTCGCCGGTTCGGCATTCCGGGCGAGCTGCAGCTCGCGCCACCGGCCGGGGGAGCCGACGGGCAGCGGTACGAGCTCGCAGTGTCGCCGCGCTACGCCACCTATCAGGACCAGCTCAGCGCGGTCATTGCCTCGTCGACGTTCATCCCTTCGACGCTCGGTTCGATCGGCGGGCCGTCGAGCTGGCCGCGGTTACCCGCGCTCGGCGCTTCAGCGGCCGCTATCGGGGGCCTGGTGCTCGCGGAGCCGCCGCCGCGGCGGGCGCCGGCGCTGTCGACGGCCGCGCTCGCAAGTCTCGAGGCAACGGTTGCGCGGCTGGTCCGGGGCGGGGGTCACGTCGCCGTCGGCAGCGACGCGCCCACCCTGCCTTACGGATCGGGCGTGCACCTCGAGCTTGAGATGCTAGCGGCCGCCGGGATCCCCAACGACCAAGTGCTACGGATCGCCACGGCCGAGGGCGCGCTCGCGCTCGGGCTCGAGCGTCAACTCGGCACGCTCGAGGAGGGCAAGCTCGCCGACTTCGTCGTCGTCGACGGCGATCCACTCGCGCGCCTCGCCGACAGCGAGAAGGTCACCGCGGTGATCAAGAGCGGCGTCTGGCTCGATCGCCAAACGCTGCTGGCTAGGCCGTGAGCGGGGCTGTCAGGAGACTTTACGTTCGCCGCGCCGAGAAGATCCGGTGGCCATCTGCCGTGGCGAAAATTTGCGCAACATTGAAAAACAAACAGTTAGGACAAGCTTCTGAATTGATGGATTAATGTTGTTATGTAACAAGGCTGTCGACAGCCTTTACAAGACGCAGTCTAATTCGCACGAGGCCTCTACGGTTCAGACCGTAACATCATGATTCGATGGTCCTATTCTGCAATGGCACGCGTCTTGCTGATATAGGTCGTCCCCACCCAGGGACGAGTGAGTGCGCAAACAGACAGAAAACGATGCGAATTCGCAAAGGGTTCTGTTAAATTTAGGAACGTTACAGAAGAACAAGAAAAGAGAAGAACAAGAAAAGAAAATTGGCTGAAAAGAAAAATAAATTCGTTCAACGCTTTCGAGCGTCAGGAACAACAGCCAGGCCGCATACTTGAAACCGTAAACTCCGATAACAACAAAAGTCTAACCCGGCGTTCCCACCGCCGGGTTTTTCTTTTTTGGGCGTCCGATTTCGCGTGCGGATCGTCGTCGCCGCCACTCTCGCACCGCGCGACTCGTTGTCCTTCGTTCGATGCGCCGCCTCGCTGGATAGAGACCGCTGGCGCCCGGCCGAGTTCACGCACGGGCGCGTCGTGCGCGGACGCACGCGGCGCGGGCGTATGATCTTCGAATTCCTCTCCTCTTTGGGTGTAGACGTGGGCCATCGACTCAGCAGGATCTACACGCGGACGGGTGACGACGGCACGACGGGGCTCGCCAACGGCGAGCGCGTCGAGAAGATCGACGTGCGCGTCGAGGCCTGCGGCGCCGTCGACGAGACCAACAGCTTGCTCGGGCTGCTGCTCGCCGAGAGCGACTTACCGGACGCGATTCGCGCTGCGCTCGAGCGCGTGCAGCACGAGCTGTTCGAGGTCGGCGCCGAGATCGCGTTGCCGGGTTACGTGAAGATCGAGTCCGCGCACGTGCAGCATCTCGAGCGCGACCTCGATGCATTGAACGCGGCGCTGCCGCCGCTCAAGGAGTTCGTGCTGCCGGGCGGCAATCGGCCGGCCGCGGTTTGTCATCTCGCGCGCAGCGTCTGCCGGCGCGCTGAACGGCGTGTCTGGGCCGCCGCCAAGCAACACACCTTGAACCGCGAGTTGCTGCGCTACTTGAACCGCTTGTCCGACTTCTTGTTCGTCGCCGCGCGAAGCCTCGCGCGCCGCGACGGCAGCGGCGAGGTGCTCTGGCAACGCTCGAGCCAGGCGCCGGTGTCTAGTTAACGGCCGCCGCCGCGCGCCCGCTTTGGTCGCAGTCTCGCCCGCACGGCCAGCAGCTTCGTCAGCCGATCCCAGTCGAACGCGGGGCCCGGATCCGTCTTGCGCCCGGGCGCGATGTCGCTGTGACCGACGACTTCCGCGCGGCGCAGCTTCGGATAGGCGCGCCGCAGCGCTTTGATCACCGCGGCAAGCGCGTCGTACTGCGCCTGCGTGTACGGCACCTCGTCCGCGCCTTCGAGCTCGATGCCGACGGAAAAGTTGTTGCAAGCAAAGCGGCCGCGATACTCCGACGCGCCCGCGTGCCACGCTCGGCGGCGGAACGGCACGAACTGCGTGAGCCCGCCCGCGCGGTCGACGAGCACGTGCGCCGACACCTTGAGCCCCTCGATCGTGGCGAAGTATGGATGGGCGTCGGGCGGCAGGTCGTTGCAAAACAGCCGGTCGATCCAAGCCCCCCCGAACTCGCCAGGCGGGAGGCTGATGCCGTGAACGACGATGAGGCCGAGATCCTCCGCGTCGGGACGGTCGTCGCAGTTCGGAGAGTCGACGCGGCGCACGCCCTCGATCCAGCCGCTCTCGCGGTCGATGATCACGATGTCGATTCCAACTGCTAAAGTGTGCCTCGGGAGCACTGCCGACGCCCGACAATATACCAGGCGGGAGCGCCCGCTTGCCGAGAGATCGATGCCGTCCAAACGTCGTGTGCCGCGCTTGTTCCTCGAACGCGAGCTCAGCGGCGACACGTTGCCACTCGACGAGCGCGAGGCGCACTACTTGGGTCATGTTCTGCGCCTGCAACGGGGCGACGAGCTCGTGGCATTCAACGGCCGGGGCGCAGAGCGGCTGGCCAGTATCCGAGCGCTGCATCGCCGCGGCGCGGAGCTCGATCTCGGCGCCGAGCGCAACGCACTGCCGGAATCGCCGCTCGACCTCACGTTGCTCCAGGCGGTCGTCAAAGCCGACGCAATGGACTTGATCGTGCAGAAGAGCACGGAGCTCGGCGTGCGCGCGATCCGCGCGGTCTACACCGAGCACAGCGTCGTCAAGCTCGACGAAGAGCGCGCCGAGCGCCGCGTGGAGCACTGGCGCAAGATCGCGCAGAGCGCCTGCGAGCAGTGCGGCCGCCACGCGCCGCCGCTCGTCGCAGCTCCCGTCGACCTTCGCGTTTGCTGCGACGCGCTCCCGGCCGCCACGCGCCGACTCGCGCTCGACCTCGACGCGGCAGCGGCGCTCGCCCGGGTCGGACCGCGGCCCGCCGCGCTCGCGGTGGCCGTCGGTCCGGAAGGCGGGTTCGGCGCGGAGGATTGGCGGCGGCTCGACGCCGCGGGGTTCGAGCGCGTGGGCTTGGGGCCGCGCGTGCTGCGCGCGGAGACGGCCGCGCTCGCCGCCTGCGGCCTCGCTCAATCGCTTTGGGGTGACGCGTAGCTAGCTGTCAGACAACGCCGGCAGCGAGAGGCCGGCGAGTGTCGGGTTTCTTACAGTCGCCGCGCAAACGTTGGCGTATGCTCGGCGTGCTTCTATCTGGGGTCGGGAATGAGCTCGCAAGAAGGCCTGCTGCGCGCCACCGGGCGGCTGCTCGTGCTGCTCGCGTTGGTCGCGATCCCGGCGGCGATCTACGCGTTCGTCGTCGTGAAGAGCCAGGTCGCGTCGGCGACCGCGCAGAATCTGCGCGCGGTCGGCGAGATCGGGGCGCAGCTCGACGATCGGCTCGACGCGCTTCGGCAGGTCGGCGTGACGTTCCTGCGCACGCAGCGCGAGGGATCGAACAAGGGCGACGACCCGGCGGGCGCGGACGTGCTTCGGCAGCTCAAGACCAACGACTGGCTCCGCAACGCCAAGGAGGGTCGGGGTATCGCTGCCGCCTCGGTCGGCTGCCCGAAGGGCGACCCGACCAAGAGCCCGAGGGACATCACTGCGTCCGACGTCACGGTCACGATCGCCGCCGGCCGCGCGCCGCTGGTCTCGGTCGTCGCCTGCGCGATGAAGACCGGCGACGTCGTCGCGCTGCAAGTCCCGCTCGAGGATCTGATCGCGCGCCGGTCGTTCGACTCCGCGTTCGACGGCATCCTCATCGCCGGCTGCGACGGCCTGGTGCTCTACGCCGACACCCGCCGCGAGATTGCGGTCAGCGACATCGCCGAGCTCGCGGTCGACGCGGCGCCCGCGCAGAAAAGCGACGCTCAAAAGAATGCGTCGAAGACGGGCTCGCCATGCGTGGGCCGGAGCCAGTCGTGGGTGCTCGAGCCGCGCGAAGTGGCGGGCATTCCGCTCCGTGCGTTCGGCATTCCGTACTGGCCCTCGAACCTCACGTCGGAGCACGCGGAGAGCGATAGCGGCTCGCCGACCGGCGCCCAGGTCCGCGAGCTCGCCACGCTGTACCTGATCGGGCTCGAATCCGAAGCGGGCTTTCGGCAGCGAACGCGAACGTTGCCGTTCGAAGTGATCGTCGCGATCTCGCCGTTGATCGTGCTCGCGCTGCTCGCGTGGCCGTTCCTCGTGATCGTTCTCTCCGCGCCCACGTCGAGATTCGGCGGCAGCGTTCCGGTGGCGTTCGCCGCATCGATGCTCGGCGGTGCGGGCTTGCTCGCGGTGATCGCCGTCGCGTTGACGCGCCACTACGAGACTTCGGCGCTGCGCGATCACCTGCTCGCCCGCGTCGCGAACGAGCTCGCGGAGCGCTTCCACGACGAGCTGGCGCAGTCCGTGAACCTGCTCGGACCGGATCCCGTCGCGGCCCGGAATCCGCTGCTGCGGCCGCACGAGAGCGTCCCGCAAGCGATCGAGCAGTGCGCCAAGAAAGCGATGCCGGAGGCCGGCGCGGGGGCCGGACCGCGCGTCCGTTGCTTCGCTCGGTTCGGGCCGGAGGAAGCGCCGTTGCTGCTCGACGCGGCGGACGTCTTCGAGACGGCGTTTCAACTCGACGCGAACGGCGAACGAGTCGGGCCGGACCTGTCGCTGCGCGACGCCGCCGCGAGCCGCCGCCCGCTCGACGACCGCGGCTATTTCCTGCGCGCGTCGAAAGGTTTCACCTCGGAGCTCGACGGCCAGGAGTTCGTCATCGAGCAGATCCGGTCCAAGGACTTCGGTTGGACGATGTCGTCGATCGCCGCTCCTGCCGCGAAGGCGGGAGTCTCGCCCGCGCCGTCCGGGCAGAAAGGCGCAGTGGTGCTCGTGGCCAACAAGCGAATGCAGACCTTCTTCCATCCGGTGCTGCCGCTCGGCGTCGGCTTCGCGGTCGTGCGCGACGCCGACGGCACCGCGACGCTCGACGGCCCTGCTTGGCGGACCGGCGACGTGCTGTTTCATCCGGAAGAGTCGCGGACGCTGATCGAGAACATTCTGAGCGAGACTGACGGTAACCGCGGCCTCGAGCTCGCGCTCGCGGCGCGCCGTAGCGCCGACCTGAGCGTGAGCTACCACGGCTCTCCGTACCGTTTTCACACGCTGCCGCTCGAGGCGCTGCCTTGGACGCTGATCGTCACGTACGACAAGAGCATCCTCCGCACGTTCACGTGGCGAACCCTGTTCGGCGGCGGCACTGCGTTCGTGTCCTACCTCGTGTTGATCTCGTTCGCCGCTTGGGCGCTCGAACGGTGTCTGTTTCGGCGTCATCTTCCGGCCTGGTTCTGGCCGAGCCGCGACAACCGCGCGCGCCACCGGGCGCTGACGCTGCCGCTGCTTGCGGTTGCGGCGCTGCTGCTTGCTGCGGGATTCCGCTGGATCGCGCCGGGCAGCCCGGCGGGCGCACTGTGGAGCATTCTGCTCGGGACGTTCGTCGCGACCCACGGCGCGCTGTGCTCGCATTTCGGCACCGGGGCCGCGTGGCCGGAGCTCGCGGGCACGTCGCTGCTGCGCTGGATCGTCGAACGCGCGCGACGCAACCTCACGGGCACGGTGCTGCTCGGCGTCGGAATCGCGGCGATCGTGCTGCCGCCGCTCGTCACCCTGACCTTCGAGCCGCGGGCGCTGCTGCTCGCGCTTGCGCTGCTCGGACTGTTCGCGGTACCCACGGCGGCGCCGCGCGGGCGCATCGACGCCGATAGGACGTTCGTCGGGTTCTTGCTCGCGATCCTGGCGGCCGTGTCCCTCGTGCCCGGCATTCTGTTGGCCTCGGACACGTTCGGCTTCCACCGCCAAGCCTACGAGAAGGCCCATCTCGCGCACGTCGCGCGCGCGGCCGCGCGCCGCGACGAATTCTTGCTCGGCGAGGCGCGCCGACTGCAAGCGACGACGTTCGACCGCGCGGGGATCCCCCCGCTTGATCTCGCGGACACGCGGCGCAGCCGCAGCTTCGTCGCGACCGACACGGAGTTCGTGCGCGGCGCGCTCGACGAGCTCACCCGTGTCAAGGAGATCGCCGCCGAGCAGACCCGCTATCAGACCGCGACGTCGTGGTTCGCCACGATGTTGCCGGTGGACACCCGCCAAGCCATGCTGTTCGCGGACGGCTGGCGGCTGCAAACGGACGGCGACGCGACCTACTGGTGGACCGACGAGCGCGATCGGAGCATGCACGTCTCGGTGCCGCGATCGGGCGCGCGCCGCTACGAGCTCAGAGCGGTCGATGGCGGGCTGTTCGATCCCGCGAGCGCGGGCGCGGTGTTTCTCCGCCCATGGCTGGTGATGACCGGTCCGCTGCTGCTCGGTCTGCTCGTCGTGGCGTTCCTCGCGCGGCGCGCGTTGCGCACGGTCGCGGTCAGCTTCTTCGGTCCGCGCGACCTACGCGACGCGGGACCGGCACGCGCGCGGCCGGAGCCCGTCCGGTGGCAAGAGTCGAATCCCGAGGACGTGCTGCTGCTGCGCTATCTCGCGGACGCGCGCCTCGTCAGCTGCGTCAGCAACGATCCCGGGATCCGGCGGCTCATCGACAAAGGGCTCGTGGAGTTCGCGCCGGCGCTCAAGATCGCTTCCGACGCAGTCGCCGAAGAGATTCGGATCACTCCGCGGTCGGCGGCGGAGCGCGAGTTCGAGAGCTCGCGGGCCGGGGGCGGGGGCGCGTGGGCCGGGATTCGGGGACCGTTCTACACGCTGCTCGGATTCGGGGTCGTCGCGCTGATCGTCGCCGCGCCGAACGCGCTGTCGTCGACGATGACGGTGCTCGCGGCGTCCGCCGGCGGCGTCGGCGTGATCGTACAGGTCATGAACCTGATGCTGCGCGGCAAGTAGCGCGTCAGCGCGGCGGCAGCGAGGCCAGGTAGGCCGACAGGCTCAGAACGTCGTCCGCGCCGAGCTTTGCGACGACGGGCACTATCAGCGGCGCGCATGGTTCCGTCAGTTTCCGGCATAGGACACATCGATTCTGCTGTACGCGTTCGTGCTGCCTCCGGGCCAGAAGACTCCGGCGCCGCCGAAACGGTTCGGTTTGATGGTCCCTTCGAGATGCAGCGTTTCCGTATCGTCGGTGTTCGAGGCATCGACGGTGAACTTACTTCCGGTGATTTTGAGCGCCATCTTTGTGCTCGGCTTCAAAACGCCGCTCAACACCTGGCGTTCATCGATCGGCTTGCCGACGCCGTTGACGACTTCGTAGAGCTGAAACATGACCTTGGAGGCCGACAACGTTGTTCGCCAGAATCGCAAGGCATAGCCATTCTTCGTCCGCGGGTCGTACTTGATGTAGACATCCGAGTGCAGATTGCGTGGCCCGGTTTCGGAAGGAGCGCCGGGGACAGAGAAGCCCTGGCCTTCGGTCTTCTCCGGCGTCATGAACAGATCGATCTGCATGTCTCCGCGCTCGACGTCCTCTTGATAGAGAATCCAGGCCGGTCCGTTGCCCGAGCGAACGCCGTAGCCATTCAGGAACTCTTCCTCTGCGGCGACGCTCCACGGACCTTGGGTTGTCCACACGCCGCGCGCAATCGAATCGACAGCATCGGTGACGAGACTTCTAGCGTTCAATGAAACATTTGCCGAAGGAACCGCGGTAGCTGCGATCGGGGTTGTGGAGCTCGCAGAGACCGCCGCACCCACTTCGCCGATTTCGATCTTGGGCTGCACCGTAACCTTGATGAATTTTCCTGAGAAGCCCGGCAGTAGCTTGATCGACTTCAACGGTTCATTCCCGCGGCTCACGGCAACGTCTCTCGGGTTTGAACAAGCGGAGTCGTCGCAGATGGCCCACGAAACGAGGGACTGGTCTTCGTGTGCTCCGAGATCGAGGGAATAGCCGACACTCACGGTACCGTGCCGGGGCGCGCTTAACCTTGGAGTCGAGGTGAGTGCCGGCGGGTCGATGTAGCGCGGCTCCGCATAGACATAGGCCGTCACGCGAAAGCCGTTCGAAAGGGCTGCGGCGATCGGAACCCATTGCGGTTTGCCCGTGGTGTTCCTCGCGGTTACGACGACGCTCGGTCCCGTTGCTTTGTCCAGGGAGACGAGGTCGGACTGCGTCGACCAGGTGATGACCGCGTCAGTCTGTGTGCTTGGCGTCACGGTTGCGCCGAGGGTCGTGCCGGCGCCTCCGGTTCGGATCGTCACGCCGCTGCCCGTCAGGTTCATGCGATATACGAGATTCCCTTCGCCTGCAGTTTCATATCGCTGCTTCACGCCGGCCGGGTCCCAGTCGTCCACCGCGCCGTTCGGCGTTGCGCGCAGAAGATTCCACGGATTGTAAGCACGCACTTCTTGGTCCGACAGTTCGCGGGAATACGTGAAGGTCGGGTCGCCCATGTTGGAGTCGTAGAGCACCGCGGGATTACCGGCGGCATCCTTATCGTGGTACGTCAGCGAAAACACCGACGGCCGCGGCGCTGCTTTGCCGCGAACCCACGCAACGGGGGACTGCACCGACGCGACCGGCAAAATACTATCGATCAATACATTCGGTCGCGCTGCGCCGCCATATTCGGCCTTGTAGAACTGCATTCCGTTCGTGGCTTCGAAGCGGCAGTTTCGAAACACAACGTTGGAGGCGGACATCACTCCGCTGCCCGTAGGATAGACAAGTGTGGAATCCTCCCACACGCTGATCTGCCCGCCGCCCATCCAGTCGTCGGTGCCTTCGATGTAAACGTTCTTGAAGTACGACCGTGTGGTTCGCAGAAACATCGTGTCGAGCCGGCTCAGCAGCGCGACGTTCTCGTACACGTGCTTGTCGCCGGACGCCTGCAGCGCGACCGCCTGCGTAGTCACGTTCGAGCGCTTCGTCAGGTTCTTGCGGGGATCGCCGGGATACTCGTAGTCCGTGTTGCAGTAATTAATGACGGTGAGATTCTTCAGCGTGAACCCGACGGCATCCACATCGAGGATGTAGCCGTTGTCGTCTGCACCTTGCTGAAGTCCGCGATTGTCCGCCAGCACGACAGATCGTCGATTGTTGGTGAGACCGAGGAACGTAATGTAATTCTTGGTGACACGAAGGCTCGGTGACGTATCGCTCGGAAGCAGATACAAGTTCGGTTTGATTCCGATGACCGTCCGCTTCTGTTCAGTGCCCGGCTGTGCCGCGGCGTAAGCGGCCTGCAGCGTCTTGAACTGCAGTTTGGCGGGATCATCGCGATCGAGGTTTCCGTCGACCAGGATGTCGTAGGTCAGCTTCGACGGATCGATCGAGCTCACGATCGGTTCCGTGCGCCCTCGAACGTTGTCTTGAGCCAACGTGGGGGTGCAGGTGATCAGCGTTGCCAGAAGCGTCCAGAGAATTCGATTCCTTGGCACCATATACGTCGACCTTTTACCATGACCCGCGATAGCGAACGTACCTTCGCGACTCGGCTCGGACGAGCGAACGCGGTTGCTCGAGGAGCTGCTTGTGGCGCGCTCGGCGGAGCGCAGCGCATAGCCCAGTCACATGCCGCGGAAGCGGCCCTGGTGGGCCTTGCTGACGGGCAGCTCGGCGCGGTTTGCGCGGATCCTGACGATCATCTCACCGCCGTCCTCGCGCACGACGCTGTCGATGTGGTGCACGTTGACGGCGATGCCGCGATTGATCTGCCAGAACAGCTCCGGGTCGAGATCCTCGAGCAGAGCCGAGAGCGGCCTCCGGATCAACGCTTCGGCGCCAGCCGTCACGACGCGCGTGTACTTGCCGTCCGACTGGCAATAGCAGACGTCTTGCACGGGCACGAACTTGAGCGTGTTGCCGAGCGTCGCCTGGATCCAAGCGAGCCACGGCCGCGCGCCGTCGCGTCCGGCCGGCGCGCTCGCGAGGCGCTCCTTGAGGCGCTGCACGGTCGCGGACAGCCGCGCGCGGCGGACCGGCTTCAGCACGTAGTCCGCGGCGCCCTGCTCGAACGCGGCGACCGCGTGCTCGTCGTAGGCCGTCACGAACACGACCTGCGTCGCGCCCTGCACGCGCTCGGCCACCTCGAGGCCGCTCAGCTTCGGCATCCGGATGTCGAGGAACGACACGGCCGGCCGCTGCTCCTCGATCGCGCGGAGCGCGGCCGCGCCGTCGGCCGCCTCGCCGACGATCGCGAGCTCAGGCCAAAGGTCCGCGAGCGCCTCGCGGAGCTCGCGTCGGAGCAGCGGCTCGTCGTCGGCGATCACCGCGGAAGTCATGGCTCGTTCAAGCCGGCAAAGGAATCGTGATCGCGGCGGTCACGCCGCGCGGCGCGGCGGGCTCGAGCTCGAGCGAGGCGCGGCCGTCGTAGAACGTGGCGAGACGCTCGCGAGTGTTGCGCAGCCCGAAGCCCTCAGCCGAGCCGTCGAGTCCGACGCCGTCGTCGACGATCCGGATCACCATGCGCTCCCCGTCGCGCCGCGCCGAAACGGTCACCAGGCCGTTGCCCTCCTTCGGCTCGATACCGTGGACCACCGCGTTCTCGACGAGCGTATGCAACAACAGCGGCGGGAACGGGGTGCTCTTGAGCTCGGCCGGCGCGTCCAGCTCGAACTCGAGCCGCTCGCCCATCCGGATCTGCATGATTGCGAGATAGCTCGCGACGAGCTGGAGCTCCTCGCCGAGTGTCGAGTGCGCCGCGCGCGAGCGGTCGAGAGCGCGCTCGAGGAAGTCCGCGAGGTGATCGAGCATCTCGCTCGCCGCGCGCGGGTTGGCGCCAATCAGATAGCGCAGATTCGCGAGCGTGTTCATCAGGAAGTGCGGCTCGATCTGCGCCGTCAACGTCTGGAGCCGCGCTTCGAGCAGCTGGCGCTTCGCATCCGCGATCAGCTGCTCGCGGCGCCGCACCTCGGCCGTCACGAATGACAGGCCGACGAAGAACGCGGCGAAACCGGCGCCGATCGCCCATTCCGGCCACAGCGCGGCGGGCGTCGCGAGCAACCGCCAATTCGGTGCGAATACGATCGCCGCGCTCGCGAAGCCGCCGAGCACGACGCCGACCACCGCGACAGGCAGCACGTAGCTCCACGGCGGGTTCGCGCCGCACCGGCGCGCGAGCGCGGCGAGCAGGAAGAACGGAACCGCGTACGCGGTCCACAGCTTGACCAGCGTGACCGCGCGGGGCGACCCGCCCGCCCAGAAGATCGCGGCGGCCACTACCGCGAACGCGACCAGAGGACCGAGGCGGCCGGCGAGACGGAAGTCGCCGAGCCGGCCGCTCGTGTGGGGCAGCGAAGCAGGCCACCAGCGCTTTGTCGTGTCGCGGGCGGCGGGCACGCTACCTCGTAAGGCTCAGGTTACCGGGCTCGCCGCGGACCTCGGAGCTCGCGGGCGACAGCATCGTCGTCGGCGTCTCCTTCCCCACGACGTCGAAACCCACGTTCGACAGCCAGACCTGCCCCTTGTCGCCGCTCATCAATACGCCGAAGAAGATCCCGTCCGCTGCTTGCGAAACGTCGAGCACCACGGAGTACGGAGTCCAGTCCTGCGTGCCCTTGATGGGGCGGTTCTGCATGTTGTCGAACGCGGGGCCCGTCTTGCCCGTGTTGTCGATCCGCATCCAGAGGCCCGCCCAGCCTTCGACGCCTTCGGCCTTCACGAGCGCCGAGAAGCGCACGCGCTTGCCCAAGTAGCTGCCCGCGCTGAAGTTCTGCATGATTCCGACGAAACCCTGCGCCGCCTTGTCGCACTTGAGCGTGATGTTCGGCGTGCCGCCGCGCACCGCGAGCTCGTTATCGACACCCGCCGCGCACTCGGTCGCCGCGGGCGGTTGGCCGTTCTTGAACCACGGTTGCGGCGTGACCTCGTCCACCGCGCTCGCGCCCGCGCGCACTACGCTCGTCGCCAACGTGGCGGCTATCAGCACTTTGTAGTTCATGGAGCCCTCCGCTCATTCGAGTTTCAGCCAAGACGCGAGCGGAATCTAGCGAGCGCGGGGCGCGCGCAAGCGCCGCTGCGACGAGCGCCCCTCGGTTCGGAACGAGCGGCCGCGAAACGGGCACGAGCAACGCGTGCGCCGCCCTGCGAGGTCGCGCCGCGCGCGGCTACTTCGGGGTCGGGGAACGTGCCCGAGCCGTTCGGCTGCGGGTTGTGGCCGATGGACCGCGCGCGCTCAGGCGCGGCCGGGGAGCTCAGCGATCATCCGCTCGAGCCGCTCGACGTCCGGGATCAGCGGATACTCGTGGATCATGCGCGCGCGGCACAGCACCGGCTGCCACTCGGGCAACGGCTGGTCGGTCTCGAGCGTCAGCACGTCCGGATTCACGCGCACGAGCTGCGGGAACCCTTGGGTCAGGATTCCGTAGAACCCGCCCTTGAGCTCCTCGGTGATCGCGTGCAGCACGACGACACGCGTCCTGCCGCGCTTGCTCTTGCGCTCGTCGCCCCGAACGTCGTCGAACGACACGACGGGCAGGCGGCGGCCGTTCCACTCGATCGTACCGAGAAACCAATCCGGGCTCTGGTCGTCGCGGTCGCGCGCGGCGTCGACGAACGCGATGACTTCCGCCACGCACATCCGCGGCACGAGCAGTCGCTCGCCCTTGAGCGGAATCAGCAAGCTGTAGAGCTCGCGCTGCGCTTGCGCTTCGGTCATCTCAGAGCTCCCGGCCGAGCAGGGCCTCGATCGCCGCCACGAGCTGGCTTTCCTGGTACGGCTTGCTCAAGTAATCGTTGACGCCGATCTCGATCGCCTTGGCGCGGTGCTTCTCGCCCGAGCGCGAGGTGATCATGATGATCGGCAGATGCTTGACCCTCGGGTCGTTGCGGACGTGCGTGGCGAACTGGTAGCCATCCATGCGCGGCATCTCGATGTCGAGCAGGATGATGTCGGCTTCGTGCTCTTGCAGCACCGTGATCGCGTCGAGCCCGTCGCGGGCGGTCAACACCTTCACGCCGCGGCGCTCGAGCAAACGTTGCGTGACGCGCCGCATCGTGATCGAGTCGTCGACGACGAGCGCCGTGAGCTCCCGCTCTACCGGCGCCGCCACCGGCGGCGGCTCCCGGCCGCGCTGCGCGCGTACGAGAGTGCCGGGGTCCAAGATCATGATCACGCGGCCGTCGCCCAAGATCGTGGCGCCGGTTACTCCAGCGACACTGGCGATGTGCGGCCCAAGCGTCTTCACGACCACCTCGCGGCTGCCCTCGAGCGAATCGGTGAGCAGCGCGGTAGAGCTCTCGCCCGCGCGGATCAGCACGAGCGACACCGCGTTCTCCTCCTCGGGCAACGCGGATGGCGCGGCACCGACGAGGCTCCCCAGATGCTGGATCCGGTAGCTCACGCCGCCATAGTCGAGCTTCGGCTCGTCCTCGGTGAGGTGCTTCAGAATCTTCTCGCGCGACATGCGCGTGATGCCCTCGACAGTGGGCAACGGCAGGGCGAACGTCTCGTCGCCGACGTTGACGATGAGCGCATGCGTGATGGCGAGCGTGTAGGGCAGGCGGATCAGGAAACGCGTGCCCTGCCCCGCCATCGACTCGATCCGCATCGAGCCACCGAGCTTCTTGATCTCGTTGTCGACGACGTCCATGCCGACGCCGCGGCCGGCGGCCTGGGTGAGCTCGCCCGCCGTGCTGAACCCCGGCCGCAGAATCAGCTCGACCGCTTGCTCGTCGGTGATCTTCTGGCTCTCGGCGATCAAGCCCTTCTCGTAGGCCTTGCGGCGGATGGCCTTGAGATCGAGCCCGCCGCCGTCGTCGGCAACCTCGATCAACACTTCGGCGCCCTCGCGCTTGATCTTGAGGAACACCCTGCCCGCCTCGGGCTTGCCGCGCTTCTTGCGCGTCGCCGCATCCTCGATGCCGTGAGCCACCGCGTTGCGCAGCAGGTGCTCGAACGGCGGCAGCATGCTCTCGAGCACCTGGCGGTCGATCTCGCTGTTCTCGCCTTCGACGACGAGCTCCGCCGCCTTGCCCGTGTCCGAGCATGCCTGGCGCACGATGCGCGCGAGCCTCGCGACGTGCCGCTGGAACGGCACCATGCGGGTCTTCATGAGACCGCTCTGGAGCTCGGCGGTGATCCGCGCTTGCTGCGTCAGCAGCGTCTCGGTCTCGGTGGTGAGCCCGTTCAGGAGCTCGTTGATGCTCGCGACGTCGTTCGCCGACTCGGCGAGCGCCCGCGACAGCTGTTGGATCGTGGAGTAGCGATCGAGCTCGAGCGGATCGAAGCCCGTGTCGCCCGCGACGTCGTCTTGATGGCGGTGGAGAATCTGCGCTTCGGTCTCGGCCTCGAGCTTGCGCAGTTGATCGCGCAGCCGCGACACGGTCGAGCCGAGCTCGCCCAAGTGGAACTCGATCGAGCGCGCCTGCTGGCTCAGCCGCGATTGGAAGATGTTGATCTCACCCGCGCCGTTGAGCAGCGCGTCGAGCAGCGCCGCGTCGACGCGCGCGGTCTCGGCGCGCTCCGTGGCGCGCTGCTCGATCGGCGCCGCCGGCGCTTGCGGCCGCGCCTGCGGTGGCGGAGCGGCCGGCGCCGCGGCGTCGAGCTCGGCGGCCTCGCGCGCGATGGCTTCGAGCGCGGCGTCGTCGGGTTCCTCGACGATGGTCGGCTCCTCGACCAGTAGCGGCTCCTCGACGGTCGGCTCCTCGCGGTCGACCGCGGGGCGTGGCACGCCGGACGCCGCCTTCAGGACGATGGACTCGAGCTCCTCGAGATCCGCGGCCGTGAGTTCGAGCTCCCCGGTTGCATCGGAAGCCGCCGGGAGGTCCGGAGGCTCGACCCGCGGCAGCGCGGCCGCCGCGACCGGCTCGCGCACGGCAGGCGTCGGCGCGCGCGCCTCGGCGGGCCTCGGGGCAGGCGGCTCTGGCTTTGCGGCCGGCGGCTCGGGCTGTGCCGCGGCGGCAGGCTGCGGCTCCCAGGCGCTCGGCTCCGGCTGCGCCGCGGGTTGGGCGGCGGCGGGCGCCGCGTGGCCGAACGCCTCGAGCTGATCGATCAGCGCCGCCGCAGCTTCGACCGGCCGGCCCGCATCGATCGCATCCCGCATCTGCTGCAGATGGTCGAGCGCGCGCTGCATCAGGTCGACGACGTCGGCAGTCACGGCGGCTCGCCCCGCGGCCACGCTCGCGAGCAGAGTCTCGAGCGCGTGGCTCAAGTCTCCCATCGCGAGCACGCCGGCCATGCGCGCGCCACCCTTCAGCGTATGGAGAAACCGCTGCAGCTCGACCACCGCGCCCGGATCCTGCCTTTCGCGGATCGTCTGCAGCGCGCGCTCGGAGCCGTCGAGGATCTCCGCCGCTTCTTCCGCGAAGATCGCGGCGATCTCCGGATCGAACTGCGCCGCCTCGGCACCGGCGTCGACCGCCCGCTCGTCCTCGGGCAGCGCTTGCTCCTCGTCCGGGTCCGCGCGCTCGGCGGCCGCGGCCGGCGCGCCGCTATCGGCGAGCGCAACGAGCCGGGCCGGCAACTCTGGATCCGGCGAGTACTCCGCGCCCGAGGTCAGCGCGTCGGCCATCGCGTCGATCTGCGCCGCCGCGGCGGCTAGCGCTTCGACGGCGGCGTCGGTGAGCCCCGAGCCGCCGTCGAAGTGCCATCGCAGCCGCTCCGACAGAGGTCCCGCGACCGCCATGGCTGGCTCGAACCCGGCCATGCGCGCGCTGCCGAGCAACGTGTGGCACGCGCGGTAGAGCGGCTCCTCGACCGGATGCGGG
>DASQOL010000111.1:0-45157 GCA_035644475.1 Gammaproteobacteria bacterium
AACGCTCACCCGAGTGGCGTTCACCAACCCTCACGGCGCGATGCACCTCGAGGTGAAGAACCCGGACGGCACGAGCACCGAGTGGATCATGACCACCGGCTCGGCCAACACGCTCGCGGGCTTGGGCATCAGCAAGAACGGTCCTAATGCCGTCAACGTGGGCGACGCGGTCACCATCAAGTACTTCGCCGCGCGCAACGGAGCCCCGTTGGGCTTCATCCGGACCATCACCTTGGCCGACAAGCGTGAAATCCAAATCTCCAACGGCAGCAGCACCGACTAGAGACCAGGGGGAAATGCGGTGGCTTTTCGAGGACGAGGGTTGATTTCGACCAGGGTCGCGCTCGTGCTCGCGATGGGCGCGCCGCTGACGGCCGCGGCGCAAGGGGGCTTCTTCGCCACCCCGCAGCCGGACCCCGTCTACACGCCGGCGCAGGACGCCAGGGATCTGAAGTCAGTGCTCTTCAACTGGACGTGGCACATGGGGATGCTGCGCGGCATCGACGAGCACGAGATCATGGCGTCGCTCGAGTACCAGGGCACCGGCACGATTCAGGTGAACGGTCAGCCGTGCAAGCTCACGAAGTATCGCGTGAGCACCAACTACCAGACGCCGGGCCAGCGCATCCAGTACAGCTGCATGCGCGGCAGCACGATCGTCACGAACGTCGAGGTGGTGAGCGGCCCGTACGCGTGGAACGAGAGCATCCCCGGCGCCGAGATCGTGGCCGGTAAGGGCAAGGCCACGCCGATGCCGAACGCCGCGCAAGAGCGGCTCATTCGGCTCTGGGCGAGCCCGCAAGGCGCGGCGAAAGCGGCGCTCGCGGGCGCCATGCAGCCCGACCCGAACAAGCTTCCCGACGACGGCAAGGCGACGATCGGCGCGACCAGCGTCAAATGGGAAGGCAATAAGCCCGTGGTGACGTTCCCGATCCCCGGCGTGCCGGGCGCCACGGCGACCGCAGTGCTCAACGACCAGTTCATGGCCGAGAGCGTGACGGTGAAGCAGGGGTCCACGACCGCCGAGTTCACCTACGGCAACTACGACGACTGGAACAACCCGCTGAACAAGGTCCAGGTGTTCTACGCGGGCACGATGGTCGAGAGCCGCAATGGCACGGTGATGCGTGACCTGACCACCACCGAGACCGAAACGGGCAGCATCTACGTGGTGACGCCCGTGCCGGCGAGCGTGAAGGCCGCGATCAAGAGCCCGGGGCCGTCGCCCGCGATCGCGATCGTGTCTCGCGGCGACGAACCGCCGCCGTCGAAGGATCCCACGCCGCGTCTCGCCAACGGCAAGCCCGACATGACGGGCGCCTGGGGAGCGGGCGGCATGAATTGGCGCTACGGGTTCCGCCGTTGCGCGCCGAATCAGGGCGCCGACTGCACCAACATCTGGAACCAGAACATCGACTTCGAGTTCGAGGCGCCGCCGCGCTACGGCCCGAACCGTCCGATCTACAAGCCCGAGCTCTGGGACAAGGTGCAGCAGCTCGATCAATGGACCAATAAGGAAGACCCGGTGATGACCTGCCTGCCGCTAGGCATCCCGCGGCAAGGCCCGCCGGCGCGCATCTATCAGACGGACAAGGACATCACGTTCATCTACCGCGCGGGCGTCGACGGCGGCGGCGGCTACACGGCCTTCCGCGTGATACCGACGGACGGCCGCGACCGCAACCCGCAGCAAGCGGAGCTCACCAAGTTCTACGGCGACTCGGTGGGGCGTTGGGAAGGCGACACGCTGGTGATCGACGCGATCTCGTTCGACGACCGCACGTGGCTCTCACGCGGCGGCTTCTTCCACTCGGATCAGCTGCACGTCATCGAGAAGTTCACGCGCAAGGGCAGCGACATGCTCTACGAGGTCACGGTCGAGGATCCCGGGGTGCTCGCGGAGCCGTGGGTGATGACGCCGCGCACGATGCGGCTCGCGCCGAATGCCGAGGCGGGCCTGTTGGGCGAGAGCGGCGCCTGCGAAGTGTACGAGACCGACGACATCAGCTCGCAGATTCGGCACTAGCCTGACCCTAGGGTCAGGCACCGGGGTCAGACACGAGTCAGCAGATCGGAGCTGTCACGTCAGCGGCGGGACAGCTCCTCGATCAGCGAATCCATCTGCTGAAACTGCAAGCAGCCCGGTGTGGGCGGGCTCGGCGGGCAGCCCGTCGACTTCCACCCGTAGTCCATCTCGAACACGGTGAGCACCTGCTGTTTGCTTGCGCCCGAGCGGATCAAAGTCTGGATGCGATCGCGCATCGCGCCGACGTCGTCGCGGAACTGCACCACGTCCGCGCGGGTGGACACCGGCCCGTGGCCGGGGATCACGGTGTCGAAGTCGAGCATCAGCGCGCCCTCGAGCGTGCCCGTCCAGTCGAGAAAGCTGCCGCCCTGCGCGTAGTCGGGGTAGATGTTGCGGCCGGGCGGCTTGCCGGCCGCCGCGGCGGTGGCTCGCGCGTCGCGGCCGAGGAACAGATCGCCCGTGTGGACCACCTTGAGCTCGGGGAAGTAGACGACGGCGTCGCCGTTCGTGTGGCCGCGGCCGAAATATCTGGCGCGGACTTCCTTGCCGCCGAGGTGCACGGCGATCTCGGTGCCGAACGTGATGTTCGGCAGGCCGATCGGCGTGCCCGGCGTGTCCTCGTAGTACGGCTGCTTGATGTGGGAGAGGTTCGCGCGCACGTTCTGCTGCGCGATGATCTTCGCGAACGCGAGCATCTTGGCGTTGCCGCCGGCGTGGTCGTCGTGCTGGTGAGTGTTGAGCACGTAGACGATCGGCTTGTCCGTGATGGTGGCGACCTTCGCCACGATGTCCTCGGTGTTCCGGTAGAACATGTTGTCGACGAGGATCACGCCCTCGGAGGTGACGTAGACGGCGACGTTGCCGCCTTCGCCGGAGAGCATGTAGAGATCGCCTTTCACGCGCTCGATGTTCACCGGCCGGGCAGGCTTCAACGTCTGGGCGTGCATCGCAGCCGGCATCAGGCCCGCGGCAAGCGCATAGACCACTACCGAGCGCTTCATTCGTTCTTCTCCGGATCGACAAAGTTGCCGTACTTTAGCAGCGCGATGCTCGTGTTTGTGTTGCCGGCAACGAGGCAGCAGTGTTCGCTGCGCACGCGTGGCACCGGCGCGGCCGCGCGGATTCGCCGGCACGGCTGCGCGTGCCGGCGTCGGCTAGCCTCCCGCCGCCGCTAGCGGTGACACTGGCCGGGAGTGACCTTCAGGCGCGTGAGCTCCAGGCCCACGTTGTAGCTCATGCCGCGTAGCTGGCCAAACAGCCCGGTGAAGATTCGTAGGGGCGGAGCGTCCTTCGGCATGTCGCGGGTGTCGAACGACTGGACCGGGCCCGATCCATGTATGAAGTCGATGTCGGAGCTACTCACCTGAATCTGGAGGCGGTTGTCGCCGCCGCCCGGGATCCGCATGTGGTCGGCGAACCCGAACATGTCCCCGCCCCGCACGCCCGGACGCAGACGTTCTTCATCGGCTGCGTCGATGATCCAAAGTTGGTCCGCGCCCTGCGCGTGCCCGGGCCGTTGGGGCGGTCCGCCGCCGCTGATGAAATCGTCGCCGCCGGCCCCGCCCCAAATGCCGTAGTCGGGCGGGCTGGGGAGCCGCACGGCGCTGTCGGTGTCGAACTGGAGCTTGCCGTTGAATCGGTCACCCTCGTGGTAGCCGAGATCGCCGCACCAGCAACCGTCGGCGACGTAGCTGATCTTCGCCTCATACTCGATGAGGACCGGGGTTGCGCCCGCCAGCGTTGGGACTGCGGACAGCAGAGCAACGATGAGCTTCGACATGGTATGCCTCCCTGAAAGGAAACGGGTCGGACCATGCAAGATGCGGACCGCACGACCGACGCAGCGGGCACGAGGCGTCGCCGGTTCTCGGCGCCCGAAGCTCGGCGCACAAAATTCCGAAACGCGTTACAGGTATTGGGAGCGGGATCGTCCCGCCGGGGCCGCGCGGACTCGAGTGAGGCGGCTAGTGTTGCTCCGCCGGCGTGGCCAAGCGCGGGGCGGGCGGCTCCGCCCCCCCGGGCTGCACGATGCGCACCCGCGGCACGCGCCCGGCCCCCGCGAGCCGCCGGCACAGCACGTAGAACGCCGGCGTGAACACCAGCCCGAACACCGTCACGCCGATCATCCCGTAGAACACCGCCACGCCGAGCGCCTGACGCAGCTCCGCGCCGGGCCCGCTGCCGAACGCGAGCGGGATCACGCCGAAGATGAACGCGGCGGAGGTCATCAAGATCGGGCGCAACCGCGTCTTGGCCGCGGCGATCGCGGCGTCCACCGGCGACATGCCGTGCTCCTCGCCCTGACGCGCGAACTCGACGATCAGGATCGCGTTCTTCGCCGCGAGTCCGATCAGCACCACCATGCCGATCTGCGTGAGGATGTTGTTGTCGAGCCCGCGCGCGTTGACGCCCAGGATCGCGGCGAGCAGGCACATCGGCACGATCAGGATCACGGCGAGCGGCAGAGTCAGACTCTCGTACAGCGCCGCGAGGAACACGAACACGAACACCACGCCGAGCGCGAACGCGAGGCCGCCGGCGTTGCCGGAGATCCGCTGCTGGTAGGCGATGTCGGTCCACTCGAGGTACATGCCCGCGGGCAGAAGGTCGGCCGCGAGCCGCTCCATCGCCGCAATCGCCTGGCCGGACGAGTAGCCGGGCACCGTGTCGCCCTGGATGTCGGCGGCGGGGTAGAGGTTGTAGCGCAGCACGCGATAGGGCGCGGTCGCGGGACGCAGCGTGGCCACCGCGTCGAGCGGCACCATCGCGCCCGATGCGGAGCGCGTCTTCAGCCCGCCGATCCAGGCCTCGTCCTGGCGGTAGCTCGCGTCGCCTTGGGCGATCACCTGGAAGGTGTGGCCGAGCAAGTTGATGTTGTTGACGTAGGACCCGGCGAGATACGTCTGCAACGTCGCGAACACGTTGCGCACCGGCACGCCGAGCATCTCGGCCTTGTCGCGGTCGACGACGGCGTCGAGCGTGGGGTTGCGCGTGTTGAAGTTGCTGAACGCGAGCGAGATGGCGGGATCCGCCGTCGCGGCTTCCGCGAGCTGCTGCACGGCGTCCTCGAGCGCGCGGTAGCCCAGTCCCCCGCGATCCTCGATCATCACCCTGAAGCCGCCGTTGTTGCCGAGGCCGCGCACCGAGCCGGGGTTCACGATGCGAATCTCTGCGCCCGTGATGCCTGCGAACCGCTTGCGCAGCTCCGCGGAGATCGCCTGCGCGGTGAGCCCTTTCGGCAGGCGCACCTCGAACGGGTCGAAGATCGCCCACATCTGGCCGGAGTTGGTGGCGTTGCTGAACGTGGTGCCGTCCATGCCGGAGTACACCGACGCGGACGACACCCCCGGCGTACCGAGCACGATCGGGATCACCTGCTGCACGAGCGCGTCGGTGCGCGCCAGGCTCGTGCCGGGCGGCATCGTGAGCGAGATCGCCACGACGTTCTGGTCCTGCGACGGGATGAAGCCGCGCGGGGTGTCGAGAATGCGCCAGCCGGTGAGCACGAGCAGGCCCACGTAGAGCACGAGCAGCAGCGCGCCGCGGCGCAGCAGCACGCCGGTCGCGCGGCCATAACCTGCGGCCGTGTGCTCGAGCCAAGCGTTGGCGCGCTCGCCGAGCGCGAACAGCCGCCTGCCGACTCCGGTGCGAACGGTGGACGCATCGTGCGGCTTGAGGATCAGCGCCGCCAGTGCAGGCGACAGCGTGAGCGACACGATCAGCGAGATCGCGGTCGCCGACGCGATGGTCAACGCGAACTGCTTGTAGAACTCGCCCGTGATCCCGCCCATGAACGCCGTCGGCACGAACACGGCCACGAGCACGAGCGCGATCCCGATCAGCGCGCCGCCGACCTCGTCCATCGTGAGGTGCGCCGCCGCGCGCGGCTCCATGCCGGCGCGCAGATGCCGCTCGGCGTTCTCGACGACCACGATCGCGTCGTCCACCACGATGCCGATCGACAACACCAGCGCGAACATCGACAGGTTGTTCAGCGAGAAGCCAAACAGCGACATCACCGCGAGCGTGCCGATCAGCGAGATCGGGATCGCGAGCAGCGGGATCACGGCCGTGCGCCAGCGCTGCAGGAACAACACCACCACGAGCACCGCGAGGATCATCGCCTCGAGCAGCGTGTGCTGCACCGCGTCGACCGCGGCGCGCGTGAAGGACACGGGCGCGTAGATGATCTCGTAGGCCACGCCCGGCGGGAACTCCTTCTTCAGCTCCTCCATCGTGTTGCGCACGTTGTCCCAGGTCTCGAGCGCGTTGGTGTCCGGCGCCTGGTTCACGCTGAGCGACACCGCGGGCTCGAGGCTCTTGTACGCGTTCACGGCGTAGTTCTGCGCGCCGAGCTCCACGCGGGCCACGTCGCCGATGCGCGTGACGCGGCCCTGGTCGTCGCGCTTGATGATCGATTCCTCGAATTGCTCGGGCGTGTCGAGCCGGCCCTGCGCGCGCACGTTCAGCTGATACGCCGCCGGGTTGTCGTTGAACGGCGGCGAGCCGATCGCGCCGCCGGCGACTTGCAGGTTGTTGTTGCGCAGCGCGGCCACGATCTCCTGCACCGTGAGGTTACGCGCCGCGGCGCGCTCCGGGTCGATCCACACGCGCATCGCGTAGTCGCGCGCGGCGTTGACGTTCACGTCGCCCACGCCCGGCGTGCGCAGCAGGCGCTCGCGCACCTGCAGGTTCGCGTAGTTCGCGATGTACTTGCGGTCCACGCTGCCGTCGGGCGTGAACATGTGGATGATCAGCAGGATGTCGGTGTTGCCCTTGCGCACCGTGATGCCGAGGTCGCGGACCTCCTGCGGCAGCTGCGGCAGCACGGATTGGATCCGGTTCTGCACGTCCACCTGCGCGATGTCGACGTTGGTGCCGTTCTTGAACGTGGTCGTGATCGTCACGCGCCCCTCGCCGGTGGACGACGAGGACATGTACAACATGTTGGCGATGCCGTTGATCTGCTGCTCGAGCGGCGCGGCCACCGTGTCGGCGATCTCCTCGGCCGTGGCGCCGGGGTAGAGCGCGTTCACGCTCACGGTCGGCGGCGCGATCGCCGGGTACTGATCCACCGGCAGCGTGAGGTACGCGATGAGCCCGATCAGCGTGATCACCACCGACACCGCTGCCGCGAAGATCGGCCGGTCGATGAAGAAGTGCGAGAAGCGCATCGCGGGGGCCTAGTGGCGGCCGTCGGTGTCGGGCAGCGACAGCTTGCTGTTCTCGCCGCGCGAGATGCCGGTGGGGAACGCGGAGAGGACGCCTTCCTTGACGGTGACCTTGCGGCCCGGCCGCGCGCGCTGCACGCCGCTGATGATCACGCGGTCCTGCGGCGAGAGCCCTTCGCGGATCACGCGCAGGCCGTCGAGGAGCCGCCCCGGCTGCACGACCTTCTGCCCGACGCTGCCTTCCGCGTCCACCACGTACACGATCTGGCGCGTCTGATCGGTGACGATGGCTTGATCCGGCACCAGCAGCGCCTCGAACGGCTTGGTGGCGTAGAGCCGCATCTGGCCGAACATGCCCGGCGAGATGAAGCCGTCCGGATTCGCGACCACGGCGCGCGCGCGGATCGTGCCCGACGCGCGGTCGAGCACGTTGTCGAGGAAGTCCACGTGGCCTTTCCAGCGGTAGTCCGTCTCGTCTTGCAGCTTGATGTCGACGGCGCTCGCGCGCGCGCCGTCGGCCTCGCGCCGGTACTTGAGCAGCGCGGACTCCGGCGCGTCGAACACGAAGCGGATCGGGTTCTCGCTCACGATCGTCGTCAGCACCGTGGTGTCTGCGGCGACGATGTTGCCGGGCGCGAGCCGGCGGTACGACACGCGGCCCGCGAGCGGCGCCGTCACGCGCGTGAACGACAGGCTGAGCTCCTGCGTCTGCACGGCGGCCTCGGCCGCCGCGACGCTGGCGGCGGCTTGGAGCTGTGCCGCGGCGCGCAGGTCGAGCTGCGTCTGGCTCACGAGCTTGTCGGTGACCAGCGATTGCGCGCGCTTGAGCTCCGCGTCGGCATTCGCGAGCTGAGCCCGGGCGCCGGCGACCGCGGCCTTGGCACGCGCGAGCTCGGCGGCGTAGGGCCGCGGGTCGATGACGAACAAGAGCTGTCCCTGCGCGACGACGTCCCCGTCCTCGAAGCTCACGGACTGGATGGCGCCGGACACCCGCGGCCGAATCTCGACCCAATCGAGCGCCTCGAAGCGCCCGGAATAGTCGTCCCAGTCCGCCACCTGCTGCACGAGCGGCCGCGCCACTTCCACGGTGGGTGGAGCCTCGGGCGGAGGCGTGGGCTTGCTGCAGGCGGCGCAAAACAGAAGTAGGGCGAGCGCTGGTGTTCTTGTTCGCATCGGATGCGCACGATACCAGCCCCCGGAGACCAGGGGCGAGAATTCCCCGCCTGCGCCTACTTCACCGTGCAGTTGAAAGGCATCACGCGCTCGCCCTCACGCGCCACCCACGAGCGTTTGCCCCCGATCGGGGCGGTGAGCGAGTCGGGGTCGGTGATCGAGAGCGTGTACTCGAGGCGGCTGCCGTCGGCCGTTGGCGCGAAGCGCTCGACCAGCTTCGCCGACGGGCCCATCCGCACGCCGGCGTTGTTGAGGTACGGCTCGTTGAGCCTCGTCGTCTCGACGATGAGCGCGTTGCCGTCCCATTGGCCGACGGAATAACCGAGCGGCGTGCGCGGCGCGTCCGCCGCCGCGCCGGCGCGCATATGGATCGTGCGGACGGTGTCGTACTCCTCCATTCTGAGCGCGATCGTCTCGCCGTGGTCCACGAGCTCGATCGGAAACGGCTGCCGGATGATCGCGGGCATGCCTTTCGGCGTGCAGCCCACGGTCGTGGTGTCCGTCACGGGATCGAAGTGTGACGCGGCTTGCCGCGCCTTGTCCGTCAGCGGCCACGTCACGCCGTTGAACAAGGACGCCGGGTTCGCAGTCGGGTCGTCGAGATCGGAGGCCCACGTGCGAAACACGCTCGTCGAGCCCGTGGCCGTTCCCGATTCGAACAGCGCGCCGCCCGAGCCGTAGCCGAACGCAGTCTTCGCCCAGCGTGCCTTCGAGTAGCGCCACATCACGAGCTCTTGGCCGTCGCCCGACAGCAAGTTCGTGCCGTACATCCGCACGGGCGACCGCTTGGACGGCCAACCCGCGACCTTCACGGTGTCACCCACTTTGAACACCTCGAGAGGCACTTTCATGCGCGTGAAGTTGTTCAAGCCCGCGCTTTCGATCTCCCAGGTGACGGGCTTGCCGGCGGCGTCCTTCGTTTGCACGACGATCCGCGCGTGTGGGTTCTGCCAGCCCACCTCGACGAGCTTGCCCTCCACCTCCACGGTTTTGGTGTCGTCGAACTCGGTATAGGAGTGGTGCGCTCGAGCGGTGAGCGACACGAGGGAGAGGCCGATCGCCAACAGGAGGGGTCGTCGCGGCATGCGGTATCTCCGGCCGGAAATTGCGGCGATTGTGCGGCCGCTCGTCACGCCCGGTAAAGTGCCGCGGATCGCGACCCCGGGATCCGCCGATCGCTACGCGGCGACGTCGACGAACTCGACGCTGAACACCGGTACCGGGACGGGTTGTCCGTCGCTCTTCAAGCTTTCGACGTGGATCTCGATCGCGGCGTGGATGAGGCGGACGACCTCGTCGCGCGTGTCGCCCGCCGCGACGCAGCCGGGCAGGTCCGGAACGTACGCGCAGAATCCCGTGAGGCCTTGTTCGATGACTACCGCGTACCGCATCCCTGCATAGATGGCGCAGGGGCTCGAATGGTTACAACGTGCTCCCGATCAAGGCGCCGCGCAGGTGAAGCTCCGCGCGTCGTCGGCGCTGCCCTTGCCGTCGTACTTCGCGACCTGCGGATACTTGCACAACAGCCGCGAGCGCGTGAACTTGCCGTCCGCGTACTGCGAGGCCTCGAGCGCGCGCGGTGCGAGGCCTTTCTCGACCCAGCCCTCGAGCGCCGCCACGGCGTCGAACTTGTTGGGCCCCGTCGCGTCCGCGCCGCAGTGGCCCATCGCGGGCACGAAGAAGATCCGGTAGAAGTCGTCCATGTTGCCGCCGGTCTTCGCCTTGACTGCGTCGTAGTAATGAAGCGTGTTGTAAGGCGAGATCGCCGGATCGCCCCAGCCGTGCCACGCGACGACCTTGCCGCCGCGCGCCCTGAACCTCGAGAGGTCCGGGTTCACGGCCGACATCACGGGATTCATGAGCTTGTCCATCGCCGGGACCTCTTTGTCGGCGTCGAACGTGGCGACCGTCGGCGCTCCCTTGTAGCCGAACTCCTTGAGCGCGTTGGCGAGGGGCGCGGGGAGCGCGGGTGTGTCGGCGCTGCCCGGCGGCGGCCCCCCCGCCAACGCGGCGGAGAGTGTCGGGCCGGGATAGAGGTCCATGCCGCCCTTCGACTTGAAGGGGCCGTAGAGCGCCTTCACGCGCTCGACCTGCGCCGGGTTGAGACACGCATCCGAGCTCTCGCCGGCCTTGCACTGCAATTGCTTGGCGTCGAAGTCGCACTGCAGCGGGTTACTCATCATGCCGTCGGTGACGCCGTCCTCGGGGTCGCATTTCTTGAGCGCGGCGTCGGCAACGAGCTTGGTGAGCGCCGGGGTGAGATTGCCGTCGGGATGTGCGAGGCCGAGCTCCGACGTGACCGTGCCGCGCAAGTTCAGGCGCACGAAATTGTGCGCCGGAGCGCCGGCGACGACGCCGTCGAAATCGTTCGGATAGTTCTGGATCTCGGTGAGCGCCTGCCAGCCGCCGGACGAGCAGCCGACGAAATAGGAACGAGCCGGGGCCTTGGCGTAATGCGCGCCGATGATCTGCTTGGCGACCTCGCTCACGAGGTGATGCGCTCGCAAGCCGAAGTCCTCGATGCGCTGCTTGTGGCCCACCATCCAGTCCGCCTCGAAGGCGTTCGCGCTCGCGTGGCCGAGATCACTGGATGCGGTGGCGTAGCCCTTCGCGAGCGCGCCGCCCATCGTCGGATAGTTGAGGGCGCCGGAGTAGCCGCCGTTGCCCACCTGCTGGTACTTGCCGTTCCAGTTATCCGGCAGCCACAGCTCGAACTTGATCTCGGTCTCGATGGTGGCGGTGACGCGGCAGAACGGCTGCTGCACGTTCGGCGCGCCGGCGGGGTCGGTGCCTCCCAAGCCGTTGAACATCGACGGCGGAAAGGCCCACGTCGGACTCGGCTGGATTGCTTCGGCCGAGTCGATCTTCGTGTTCTTGAACGTCGCGCTCTTCAAGCTCGCGCAGGACTGCCCGGCCGCGAGGCTCTGGCCTGACCACGACAGTCCGGCGGCAAGCGCGAGCACGCCGAGAACCGAAGGCACGGATCCACGCGTCATGACACTCCCCCCTTGCTGTCCGATGCTCTTTGGATGGTACTTCATCGGCCTTTTGGGGCAATAGGGCGCCCTTGCGAGCGTTCGACTCGATTCGCCCGAGCCGGTAGAGTCACCCCGACTCACGCTCGGGGACCCCATGCTCCGCCACTACGTCGCCGTCGCGCTGCGCAACACCGTGCGCACCAAGCTCTACGCCGCGATCAGCGTGGCCGGTCTCGCGATCGGCTTCGGCGCCGCCGCGCTGATCGGCTTCTACGTGCACGACGAGCTCACGTTCGACCGCTGGATCCCGAACCACGAGCGCATCTATCAGGTATCGCCCACGCTGTCGACCGGCCTGCCGGCCGGCGCCGGGCCGTCGGATCTCGGCCAATGGCTCGCGGCCGATTACCCGCAGCTCCAGGCGGTCACGCGGCTGTTTCGCGCGACGGCGTTCTTCGCGCCGAGTAATCGCGCGGACGTCAGGTTCAACGAGCAGATCACCTGGGCCGACGCGAACGTGTTCGACGTGTTCCGGTTCCCCGTGGCCGCCGGCAGCCTCGACGGCGCGCTCACGCAGCCCGACTCCCTCGTGCTCACGCGCCGCGTGGCGGAGAAGTACTTCGGCGCGGCGGGAACGGCCGTCGGTGAGACGCTGCTCATGAACGGTATGCAGCCGATGACGGTGACGGCGGTGATCGAGAACCTGCCGTCGAACACGCACCTGAGCTACCTCACGGTGATCGGCGCCGGTCACGCGCCGTACTCGCCGAGCGCGCTGCAAGACCGCACGCCGATGCCGGTGTTCGGCGGCAAGCTCTGGAACTCGGCCACCTACGCGTTGCTCGCGCCCGGCGAGCGCCTCGAGCCGGTCCGCGACGGCATCGCCACGATGATCGACCGCCACGCGCCGGCGGTGCTCGGCGGAACGCTCAAGGCGAGCGAGGTATGGAAGCTCGCCATCCGGCCGATCCGCACGATCCACCTGAGCGCCGGCTCCACCGTCGATCCCGAGTCGCAGCGCTACGGACCCGTCTACACCGTGACGGCGATCGGCGTGCTGATCGTGCTCGTGGCGTCGATCAATTTCGTAAACCTCCTTACCGCGCTGGGACTGCGCCGCGCGCTCGAGGTGGGCGTGCGCAAGGCCATCGGCGCGCAGCGGGGCGACCTGTTCGCGCAGTTCATGACGGAGTCGTTTCTCTACGTGACGCTCGGGGCGGCCGCGGGGCTCGGGCTCGCGCGGCTCGCGCTCGGCCCGCTCAACGTGTTCCTCGGGCGCACGATCGACTTCTCGACGTTCGCCGACTGGCGCGTGGGCGCCGGCGCGCTCGGGTTCCTCGCCGCGACGGCGTTGCTCGCGGGCGTCTATCCGTCGCTGGTGCTGTCCGCGTTCCGGCCGGCGACGGTGACGAAGGGCGCGCGCGGTGGGCGCGGCCAGGGCGTGGTGCGCCAGTCGCTCGTGGTGGTCCAGTTCGCGATTCTGATCGCGCTGCTGATTGCGACCGGCATCACCTACGGCCAAATGTCGTTCGGCATGCGCGAGGCGCTGCGGCAGGACGGGAGCCCGGTCGTGCTCGTCTACGCACAATGCCGCGAAGCGCTGAAGAACGAGCTCGCGCGCGCGCCGGGCGTGCTGGGCGCGTCGTGCGCGATGACGATTCCGCAGATGGGCTTCCAGCTCGGCAGCGCGATCAAGGTGGGGGATCGCGACCCGCTGTCGGTGCGCTACCTCGGGCTCGACTTCGGCTTCTTCGACGTCTACGGCCTCGAGCTCGCGGCAGGCCGCGACTTCGACGCCAAGCTCGGCACAGACGCGCCGCCGGACGACAACGTCTGGACGTCGCCCGAGTCGATCATCGTGAACGAAACGGCGGCACGCGCGCTCGGCTTCGCTAACCCCAACGACGCGGTCGGCCAAGTGACCTCGTTCTCGCACCTGTTCCGTCAGCCGGCGACCTTCACGCCGGCGCACGACGCCGCGATCGTCGGAGTCGCGAAAGATTTCCAGATCGGCAGCGTGCAAGACGCGATCCCTCCCGCCGTGTTCTACGTGGACCCCGCGAATGCGCGCGTCCTGAGCCTGAAGCTCGACGGCCGCTCGACGCCGGAGGCGCTCGACGCGATCAACCGCGTGTGGGCGCAGTTCGGCGAGCCGCGGCCGATCCAGCGCGAGTTCTTCGAGCAATCGATCGAGCGCCTGTACGTGGACCTCGTGCGCCAGACCACGCTGTTCACGGTGTTCGCGGCGGTTGCGGTGCTGATCGCCGTTCTCGGCCTCGTGGGGCTCGCCGCGCACGCGGCGGTGTCGCGCACCAAGGAGATCGGAATCCGCAAGACGCTCGGCGGAGGCCGGTGGGCGATCACGCGATTGCTGCTGTGGCAGTTCTCGCGGCCGGTGCTGCTCGCGAACTTGATCGCGTGGCCGGCTGCGTATTGGGCGATGAGCGTTTGGCTGAACGGATTTGCGCGGCGCGTCGAGCTCGATTGGCGTGTGTTCGCGGGCGCGGCGGCGGCGACCCTCGTGGTGGCCGTGGCGTCGGTGCTCGTGCACACGTGGGGGATGGCGGGGACGCGGCCGGTGGCGGCGCTGCGCTACGAATAGCCAACGCTAGGCGTCGCCGAAGCGGCTCCACCATGCCACGCCGACCGTGCCGAGCAAGCACGCCACCGCACCGAACGGCGAGCTCAGCCAGCGATTCAATTCCCGCACCGGGTATTGAATCGCCTCGGGCACCAACACGACGAGCGCGACCGCCGCAGCGGCCAGCGCCGCCACGGCGACGACCCGCGTAGCCTTCGCCAACACGCGCCGCCGCGCCACGCGGCGGCGCACCGCCGCGGTGAACGCGTTGCTCTGCGTGTCCGGCTCGTCCTGGAAAAACAGTTGCGCCAGCGTGTCGTCGAGATCGTTGGTCATGACGTGCCTCCGTAGTCGCGGAGCAGCAGCTCGCGCAAGCGCGCGCTGCCGCGGGCGATATGAGATTTGACGGTGCCGAGCGGGATGCCCGTCTCCGCCGCGATTTCGCCGTGGCTCATGCCGGCCTGATAGGCGAGCACGACGCAGAGCCGCGCCGCCACGGGCAGTAGCCCCAACGCGGCAGCCAGGTCGATGCCGCTGTCGTGACTCGGCACGCTCGAGTCGGCAACAAGCTCGCCTGCCTCGTTGTCGAGCACCAGCAGGTGCTTCTTGCGGAAGTGCTGGAGCCACACGTTCACCGAGATCTTCCGCAGCCACGCGGGGAACGCCGCGGGCGAATCGAGCTTCGGCAGCGACTTCCACATTTCCACGAACACCTGCTGCGCCAGGTCCTCTGCGAGCGTGCGATCGTTCGACAGCCGCCTCAGCAAGCCGCGCACGCTCGGCTGCTTGCGCCGCACGAGCTCGTCGAAGGCCTCGGCGTCGCCGTTGCTCGCGAGAGCAACGACGACCGCTTCGGCGGCGCCGGTGAGCGTGCCCATCGAAGTGCTAGCGGGTCTGCGACCGGCTCGTGATCAGCGAGTGAGCCAAGCAAAAGAGCCCCGGGATGCCGAAGAACACGAGGCCGGTTACCGGTGGGCTCGTGTAGGGGATTTGCCAGAGCGTGATGGCCGCAGCGAGCCCCAGCAGAAACCAACCCCAGTAGCGATACTTGATGACGCGCGCTCGCGTCTCCTCGGGCGGGCGCTTCGGCTGCGGCCGGCGCAGCGCGTCGATCACGTCCGGAGTGAGCGCGCTGCCGCTGTCGACGAGCCTGCGCAGCGTCTCCTGCACGGCGAGCTTTTCCTTAGTGCGCGACCAGATCGTGGTGCCCACCCAAACCGCGAGAAAACCGTAGAAGCCGAGGGAAGAGAGGCCGAGATACGCCCCCAACCAATCCTGTGCCTGTTCCATGATCCCATCTCCGTTCGTGATGCCGATTACTAACGAGTGTGTACTGTTACCGGTTGAGTTGCGGGCAGAGGGGCGTCTGGATGCGCTTCCGTGACGTGCCTGCCGGCATCCCGGCGTGGGGCCAGCGGCGTTGGACGTCGCGTGGCGATAGCAAATTAGCTATCATCAGGCATGCCCACCCCAGCCGAGCTCCTAACCGCCGCCCGGCAACGCGCCGCACTGTCGCAACGTGCGCTGGCGGCGAAGGCGGGCACCGCCCAATCGGTGGTTGCGCGCATCGAATCCGGCGAGACGAGCCCGAGCTGGGGCACGCTCGCGACGCTGCTGAGCGCGGCGGGTGTGCAAATGCGCGTCGAGCTCGAGCCGGTGTCCGCGTACCGCTCGCACATGCTCGACGACGTGCCGCGCATCCTGCGGCTCACGCCGGAGGAACGGCTCATCGAGCTGCGCAACGCCGCGCGTCTGATCGCGAACGCGCGGCCGCGCAACGAATGAGCACGTTCGATCCCGAGCGGTTGCTGAAGGCGCTGGCGCGCAGACGCGTGCGCTACGTGCTGATTGGCGCCGTTGCCGCGCGCTTGCAGGGATTTCCGCGGATGACGGCGGACACGGACATCACCCCGGCGCGGGATCCCGACAACCTGAGCCGGCTCGCGAAGGCGCTCAACGACCTCGCCGCGAAGGTATACACGGAATCCGTGCCGGAAGGTTTGGCGTTCGATTGCAGCGCCGAGTCGCTGGCTCGCGCACGCGTTTGGAATCTGACGACGAAGGCTGGCCGCGTCGACATCGCGTTCGAGCCAAGCGGCACGAATGGCTACGACGACCTTGCGCGATCGGCGGTACCGTTCAGCGTGTTCGGCGTGGAAGTGCGGGCCGCGAGCCTCGAGGACATCGTGCGTTCGAAGGAAGCGGCGGATCGGCCGCAGGACCGCCAGGACGTGGTCGTGCTTCGGGCGATGCTCGCCGCGCGGAACAAGTGACCCGAGAGCACGGCGGCTCGGCCGGCCGCGCGAGCAAAAGTCGTCGTTTCCGCCGGTGTCGCGCCGGGCGCGAGACTGCCGCGTCGAGGACTATAATCCTTTCATGACCGCACGCGCCGAGCTCACCGATCGCGAAGACCTGCCTCGCGAGGATCACTACGTGCACCTCTACGGAGTCACGTGGGCCGACTACGAGCGGGTGCTCGCGATGCGTGGCGACCACTCGGCGCCGCGGATCACCTACCTCGAAGGCACGCTCGAGATCATGAGCCCGTCGCTGCCGCACGACTCGATCAAGTCGACGATCGGCCGGCTCGTCGAGGTCTGGTGCCTCGAGCACGACATCGAGTTCTTGACGGCCGGATCCTGGACCGTGAAGAACAAACGGAAGAAGCGCGGCGTCGAGCCGGACGAGTGCTACGTCTTCAGCGGCTTCACGGCGCCGAAGCGCCCCGACCTCGCGATCGAAGTCGTCTGGACGTGGGGCGGCATCGACAAGCTCGACGTGTATCGCAAGCTCGGCGTGCCCGAAGTCTGGTATTGGGAGAAGAGCGCGATTCGGATCTACCGGCTGCGCGGCGAGCGCTACGTGACCGCGCGCGCCAGCGTCGCGCTGCAGGGCATCGACGTGACTCAAAGCTCGCGAGCTTCCTCGACCGGAAGACGACGAGCCGGGCGATCCGCGACTATCGGGCTGCGCTGCGGCGCAAGACCTAGCGGACCTCGACCGGGCTCCGGCGTCAGCCGGGATTGCTCACCCAGTTCGGAAAGATCGCCCGCAAATCGACCCGAACCGTGGCTGGGCAGTTGAGCGCGGGGCGTCGCGCCGCGGCACGCCCTGAATCCCGCGCGTTCGACTCGACTAGCCCCAGCCGGTAGAGTGGCCTCGACTCGCGCTGCGCGAGCCGGCTTGCAGCGCGCAGGGGCAGGGGCCGTAAGTTGACCGAGGTGTTGAGCTAACGCGCTGCGAGCGCGGAGGGCGGCCATGTTCGGACACTACTTCACTGTGGCGTTGCGGAACCTCCGCGGCGCGCCGGTGGCATCGGCCATCAACGTCATCACGCTCGCCGTCGGGCTCGTGTGCTTCGTCACGGCCTATGCGTTCGTGCACTTCTGGGGCACCGCCGAGCAGTACTTCGCGAAAGCACCCGACACTTACGCGCTCACGGTAACCCTCAGAAACAAAGATAACGGCTCCGGCTTCACCAACATGGCGCGAGCGCCCGAGGCGGCCGCGGAAAACGTCCGCGTCGATTACCCGGCGATCAAGGTTTCGCAGGTGGTCATCATCGATCGCGCGACGATGGTGGCGGGCGGCGGACAAGCCGTGCGGCTCTTCGGCGTCGCGGTCGATCCGCAGTTCCTCGAGATCTTCGACCTGCCGTTCGTGGCAGGCGACGCGAGCTCGGTGTTCGCGGCGCCGCGCAGCGTGGTCCTCACGCGCGACGCCGCCGGGCGTTTGTTCGGCGCGGACAATGTGATCGGCAAGAGCGTCGTGATCGGCAACAAAGTCGACGCAACCGTCACCGGCGTGATCGACGCGATTCCCGAGCCGTCGCACTTCGGCCGTTCGGCCAGCGCGGGGCTTCCCTTCGATCTACTCGCGTCGCGCGACGTGCTCGACGCGATCCGCGGCAACCTAACCCCGGCAGCCAACGTCTTCGGCGCCGCGGCCGGCTGGTTCCAGTTCGGCAGCGCGATTACTTACCTCTACTTGCCGGCGTCGGGCGGCGTGTCTTCGGAATCCCTGGCCGCGCAGCTCCAAGGTTTTGCGGCCCGGCACGTCCCCGCTGACCTGCTCAAGAGCAACGACTTCAGCTTCGGCCTCGTGCCGGTGAGCAAGCTCTTGAGCGGCACCGACGACTTCTTCGACACCGGCCTGTCGTTCGAGGCCGTGCTGCTCCTGCTCGGCGGTCTCGTGCTCGGCGTGGCGTGCGTGAACTACGCGAACCTCGCGACAGCGCGCGCCGCGCGGCGCGTGCGCGAGATCGGCGTGCGCAAGGCGATCGGCGCGTCGCCGCGGCAAGTCGCTGTGCAGAGCCTGTTCGAGGCCGGGTTGCTGGTGGCGGCGTCGTTGGTCGTGGCGCTCGCGGCGTTCGTCGTGTTGCAGCCGCTCGTGAAGGCGCTGCTCGGCGCGGAGGTCGACGGCACGTTCTTCGCGAGCCTCGACGTGTGGCCCGCGCTGGTTGCGCTCGCAATAGCAGTGACGCTCGCGGCCGGCGCGTATCCCGCGTTCGCGTTGTCGCGCGTGCGGCCGGTTACCGCGCTCGCCACGGCGCAAGCACGGCTCGGCTCGCCGCTGTTCTCCACGCTGCTCGTAGCCGGCCAATTCGCCATTGCGAGCTTCTTGTTGATCACGGTGACGGTGATCTCGCTGCAGAACGCCGACATGCGCCGCACGGCGTTGCGCGCGATCCCCGACCCGCTCCTCATCATCGAGAACGCCACGCGCACCACGAACGTGGCCATGACCACGTTGCGCGAGCGGCTCACCGCGCTGCCGCAGGTTCGAAGCGTCACCGAGGTGCAGGGCACGCCGTGGGAATCGCTGATGATGACCACGGTGTCGGAGACTCCGAATCCGCAGGGGCCTGGCAAGACGGTCGTGACGAGACCCGTGGGCTTCGATTTCTTCGACGTGTTCGACGTGGCGCTCGTCGCCGGGCGCGTCTTCGATCGCGAGCACGGCGAGGACTTGCCGCGCCCGCCGGCGCCGCCGGGCGGAGCGCCCGGCGCGGCGCTGCCAGGTGGAGCGCCGGGTGGCGCGGCTCCGGCCGCCGGCGCGGGTGGCGCTTCGCCGCCGCCCGCGCAAGGCTCCGCGGAGCCGCCGCAGCCGCAGAACGTCGTGGTCGACACGGCGTTCGCGGCAGGTCTCGGCCTCACGCCGGAGGAGGCCGTCGACAAGCTCTTGTACCGTCCGACGCCGCCGTTCCCCGGAGCGGTACAGGCGCGGCCGATGCGCATCGTCGGCGTGGTCCAGGAGCGCACATTCAGTTTCTTCAAGGCGCCCGTCACGACGGCGGGCGCGATGTACACGCTGGCGAACGACCTCGGCCTCACGGTCGCGCGCTTCGCGGCGGTGGACGTGGACGCCGCGCTCAAGGGCATCGACGGCGCCTGGAAGGAGCTCGCGCCGAACGTCGCGATCCGCCGTCGCTTCCTCGACGAGGTGTTCGAGAGCTCGTACGCGCAGTACGTGCGGATCAGCCGGATCTTCGGCACGCTCGCGGTCACGGCGTTCGCGATCTGCATTGCGGGACTGTTCGGCATGGCCACCTTCGTGGCCGGCCGCCGCCGCCGTGAGATCGGCGTGCGCAAGACGCTCGGCGGCAGCACGTCGCAGATGATCAGGCTGCTGCTCGGCAGCTTCTCTCGCCCAGTGCTCGTCGCGAACGTGCTCGCGTGGCCGGCCGCGTACTTCGCCGCGCGCGCGTATTTGAATCAGTTCGGCCAGTCGATCCCGCTCACGCCGTGGCCGTTCGTCGCTTCCGTCGCGATTACTGTCGCGATTGCGTGTCTTGCCGTTGCGGGTCAGACGCTACGAGCGGCGCGGACTACGCCCGCGGAGGTATTGCGGCACGAGTGACCCGCGGACACTGCGATCAGCGCGCGGGCCCGAGGTACCGATCGAACCAATCGCTCACGTTGCGCGCCACCATGTTGCGCCGATAGTCGAAGTGCCCACCGTCGTAAACGATGTGGGCTTTGGCCGAAGCGTCCGTGCCGAGCAGATCGAGCAGCGGCTTCTGGGACGTCTCGTAGGGCGAGATGTGATCCATCCGGCCGTTGATCATCAGCACGGGGACCGTGATGCGCGGCGCGTAGTTCACGAGGTCCGCCATCGGGTGAATCTCGTCCACCCGGATCGCTCCGCCGGAGATCAGCACGGCCGCCTTGAGCCTCGGCTCGATGGCGAGAACGATGCCCTGGCCTACGGCGCCGATACTGATCCCCAAGAAGCCGGCGTGGGTAACGTCGATGTCGGCTCGCGTCTCGAGATAATCCATCGCGATGCCCACGTCGCGGCCAAACGCAAGCGCCGAGCGCCTTTGCCGGTCGGGAAGCAAGCTCGCGTCGGGGTCGACCGGCGTGAATCGCTCGTAGCTACCGGACCAGATGAGGATGACCAGAGCGCGACCGCTGTCCACGACGAAACCCGCTTCCACCAACTGCTCTATCGAGTCGCGATTCGGTCGTTTGAGAACGCAGCAGTTTGCCGGCGGTGCGTAGATGATCGGCTGCAAGGGCGCGGCGTGCCCACGCGGTTTCACCACGTACAAGGTCGCGGCGTCCGCGTCCGCAAATCTCAACGCAACTTCCTCGGCGATCCACTGCGGGGTCTCTTCTACGATCGACGTCGACGCCTCGAGCGGTTTCGCGCGCGTCTGATCGAACTGAAGGCGCATCGCCGCGAATACTTCGTCCGAGACCGGCGCAATGGGGCGTAGCACGCCGTCGTTCTGGCGATGGATCGGTTCCTGCAAGCGGCTCATCAGCGCGGCGTCCGAATCGGCCTGCATGAGCCGCACGCCGTTCGTGGGCGATCGATCCATCGGCGGCGTGCTGGACGTGCCCCAATTCTCGAGCGTGTAGTCCGACCACGCGCCGCCGAGCGCCAGCCCGAGGCCGGCCTCGGTGAAGTTCGACGCCCATTCCCGCACGTTGCCGGACATGTGCAACGTCCCCCACGGCCCGAGGCCCATCTCGCTGTCCGCAGGGGCCGGCCCGGACGCGGAGTAACGACTGGCTACCGCGACCATCGGCGCAACGTTGAAGCGCGGATCGTAGGGACCGAACGCGGCACGCGCCCAGTGGTGGATGGTCGGTAGCGTCAATCCGCGAAAGCGGGCGTAGGCCGCCGCCTCGTACCGGCTGATCCCGCCCACCGGATAAGAATCTCGCCCCGCCGGGTAGCTGCTGAGCTGCCATTCGGCCGGTCCGGCGCGTCCCGTCGCATCGACGAATTTCGCGCGCGCTTCTTCCCACGACAACGCGCGTCCGCCGTCCGTGTATTCGAAGCCCTCCCAGTACGCGGGCTTGTCGTATCCGCCGGCGTCGATGAACTCCTTGAACTGCTGATTGGTGACCTCGCTGCGCGCGATGAGAAAGGCGGGAATGTCTTGCCGGAAGCTGCCCTGTCTCGTAGACCAACCGCTGACGAACACCGGGATGTTCGTGCGAGGCACGAGCACCATGTCGTCGGGTGCGCTCCCGTCTTTGATGAGCGGTAACGGAATCTCGCCGATGTTGTTCCTGGCGATGAAAACGTCAGCGGGCTCGCTCACCACCGAAGGCCCCGGATTGGCTACTGCGAAATAGGCGGTGCGGAACCCCGGCTTGGTGACCTTGATCCGTAAGGTTCCGTGTGGGGCAGGGACCGGGTGCTCGATCGGCGTGACGCCGGCCTCTATCCATGGGCCGTCCACGTCGGCGTAGCCCTTGAAGTAGACCGTGGCGCCCACTTCGGCGACGAGCGGCCGCATCGGCAGCACGATCTGTCGCCACGCCTCGCGAAATGCGGTATCGCGCTCGAGGCCGCCGGCGTTCACGAGCGGCAAGCCCAACGCGAACGCTTCGCCGTACCGATCGCCCTGCGTGAGCTCGACGACCTGCGCCACGGTTCGATCCTGGTCTGCTCGCGGGGCGTAGGGGTCCAGGCCTATCCAGGCCGCCACGGCGACGAGCGCCAGCACGGCGGCGGCCGCAGCGGCGATTCTCAACCGTTTCGGGATCCCGCTGGAGTCGGCGGGCTGCGGCGGCACATCTGGTGACACGTGACGTTCGGCGGTCGTTAGCCGGTATCCGACTCGCGGAATGGTGTCGACGGCGAACCCGCCGTGCGCTTGGGCGAGACGCCGCAGGCGCGCGATGCAGCGCTGCACCGCGTCGTCCGAGACCACGCGCCCGGCCCAGCACCGCGCGATGAGCTCGTCGCGGGACAGCACCTCGCCCTGCTGTTGCGACAGGGCCACCAGCACCTGCATGACGCGGGGCTCGAGCGTCTCCGTTCCCGTGGCTCCCTCCACCTCGCGCGCCGCGGGTCGAACCCGCAGCCCGCCGACCGCGAAGTCTCTCTCCCGAGCCAAATCGACCGGCAACGGGTTGGCGGCGGCAGTCATCGGTGATCCATCGGCGATCCGTCGGCGAGCCATCGGTACGGCGGGCGAGTCACCCCTTCACCATCAAAGCTTAGCACCGCCAATGGCGGGCGCGGCCGACATCGTGAAACGAGGAGATCGAATGAACGTCTCTTGGCGCACGCGGATCGTGGGTCCGCTCATTTCGGCCACGGGATTGCTCGTCGGAAGCGGAGCGCAAGCGCACCACTCCTATTCCGAGTTCGACGCAACGCAAACCGTCGAGATCGAAGGCGCGTTGGTCGTGCTCGCGTGGCAAAACCCCCACACGCACATGGAAGTTCGCGTGCTCGACGCGAGCAACCGCGCTGTCGTCTGGGACGTCGAAACCGGACCCGTCAACAGCATGCGCCGGCAGGGAGCGCCGCTCGAGGCTTTCAAGATCGGCGACGTGGTGAAGGTCGCGGGGTGGCCGTCGAAACGCTCGGCAAACCGGCTGTATGCGACCAACCTGCTCGGCGGCGGCCGAGAGCTGTTGTTTCAGACCGCAACGCCGCGCTGGCCGGGCTCGGTGGTGACCCATTCGGAGTCCTTCAATAACGCAACGTCCATACCGGCCGCGGCCGGCCGAGTGCCGACGCTGTTTCGCGTATGGGTGAGCGATCCGGCCCGTGACCCGGAAACGCGCCCCGGCTTCCTGACCAGGGCGCAGGTGTCGCTCACCGCAACGGCGCAGAAGGCCGTCGCGTCGTTCGACCCGGTGACGCAATCGATCACGTCCGGTTGTGCACCGAAGGGGATGCCGGTGCTGATGGGCCAGCCGTTTCCGATCGAGCTCCTGGATCGAGGCGACACGATCGTGTTGAATCTCGAAGAGTATGACGCGCGTCGTACGATCCACATGACGCGTGCCGCGCAGCCCGACTCCGAGCCGAGCTCGCCGCTCGGATATTCGGCGGGCCGATGGGACGGCAGCACGCTCGTCGTCGAAACGGGCCGGCTCGACTCTCCTTACTTCAATTCCGCAGGCGTGCCTCTCGGCAAGTCGGCGCGCACGCTCGAGCGTTTTACGGTCAGCGACGACGGCCTCCGCCTGAGCTACACGTTGACGGTCATCGATCCGGAGACGTTCACCGAGCCCGCGCAAGCCTCGCGCGCCTGGGTGGCGAAAGACGGCGAGCAACTCCTGCCGTACGACTGCAAAGCGCCTCGCTACTAGCGCTGCTGATCGCCGTCTTCGTCATCAGCGCGTCGGACTGGGGACGCGCGGTGGTACGCTCGCTCGTCTGGCGGGCGCGCCCAAGAGGTGCCTATGCTCGAGCGAATCTCTGCTTTCATCGCGTCGGTGGGCGTCGTGGCCGCGGCCCCGGCGTTCGCGCACCACTCCCTCGCGATCTATTCGAACGAGACTACCGTCGTCGAGGGCGAGATCGTCGACATTCTCTGGGCGAACCCGCACGTCAGGATCACGCTCCGCGCCGGGCTCCCGGGCATAGGCGAGACCTGGCGCCTCGAGAGCGGCTCGCTGATGACGCTGCAGCGCGCGGGAATCACGCCGGACGTTCTGCGCAAGGGGGACCGCGTCAAGGCTGCGGTGCGGGTGTCGAAGCGTGATCCGCTGCTCGCGGGCGCGCTGACCGTGCTGCTGCCGGACGGCCGCGAGCTACAGCTCCTCACCGGCGCGCCGGCCTATTTCACGAACGACGCATCGCTGGTGCGCGCCGCCAACACCGTGAGTGGCGACCCGGCGCGGGAGAACCGCGGCTTCTTCAGGGTGTGGAGCGTGCCGTACCCGAATCCCGTGGGCGGGGAAGCCCTGCGGCGCCTCGCGTTCAAGCCGGCGGCCGTCGAAGCGCGCAGCAAGTTCGATCTCTACGACAACTTCGCCACGCGTTGCGAGCCGGAAGGCCTGCCGAGGATCATGTTCAACCCGCATCCGTTCGAATTCATCGACCGCGGCGCCGCGATCACGCTGCGCACGGAGCTCTACGACACGGAGCGCACGATCCACATGGATCGCACCGCTCCGCCGCCCGGCGAGCCGCCCTCGCGCCTCGGCTACTCCGTAGGCAAGTGGGAGCAGGGCACGCTGGTCATCGCCACGTCGCTCGTGAGCTGGCCGTACTTCGACAACATCGGCACGCCGCAGAGCGGCGACGTGCGCATCGTCGAGCGCTACACGCTCGCCGAGGAACAGAGCCGCCTCGATTTCGAGGTCACGGTTACGGATTCGGTGACCTTCGCGGAGCCGGCCGTGGTCAAGGGCCATTGGCTCGCGCTCGGTGAGACAGTCCCTCGCTACGACTGCCGGCCGGCCGCTCGCTGACGACGAACGCGCTCCGGAATAGCGAAGCCGCGAACCGAGAGGATCGACTCACGGGGGGGTGCAGCGGCACAGCCGATCGGACATCCGGCCGAACGCGCCTTCGCAGACGAAGACTCCTCCGTCGCTGCATTCGTACCGCGGAACGTCCTCCGGCCGCACCCAAAGCGGCCCCTCACGCCAGCTGATCTCGATATCCGGGCGCGCCGAGGCTCCGGCGGAGCAGCCGGAGATGGCCAGCGCCGTCAGCACCGCCGCGACACTTAAGGAGGGGGCAGTCTTCACGCGTTCTTCCTCGCAGATTGGTCGGCCGTTTTGGGGCGCGTAGAATCGCGGAGCACTGCCTGGGCGTTCCTTGCCGGACGCCGGTTTTTTCTGGTGTCCCGTGACTCTTTGTGAGCGACTGCGATGAATCGCGAATCTCAAGAGATCTACGAGTTCGGCGGCTTCCGTCTGAATCCCCGTCGCCGTGTGCTCACGGGCGCGGACGGCGCCGCGATCGCGCTCAAGCCGAAGGTGCTCGACACGCTGCTGTACTTCGTCGAGCACGCCGGCGAAGCGCTCGACAAGGGCGCGTTGCTGGCGGGCATCTGGCCGAACGTCGTGGTCGAGGAGAACAACCTCAACAAGGTCGTTTCCGAGCTCCGGCGCGTGCTCGGCGAGACGCCCGACGACCATCGGTTCATCGTGACGGTCCCGGGGCGCGGCTATCGGTTCGTCGCGCACGTGAGGCGGGAAGAGTCGACGGGCGCGCAAGAGCCGCCGCCGCGGACGCCGGCGTCGGACGGGCGCGAGCCCGGTGCCGCTCGCCGCTCGAGGCTCGGCTATGTCGCAGTCGCGCTTGCGGCCGGCGCGGTGCTCGTCGCCTCCGTCACGCACCTGTCATTCGTGCCGCGGAGGTCGCCGGAAGCGCTGAAGTCGACGGAGCCGACGCACGCCGCCGCAACGCGCTTCGTAGTCGAGACTGAGCACACGCTAAACCCGCTCAACCTCGCGCTGTCGCCCGACGGACGCAAGATCGCGTACGTGGGCGAGGCGGCGTCGGGCTCCGCGATCTGGGTGCGCACGTTGGATTCGATTGAAGCGCGCGTGCTGCCCGGCACGGAGGGCGCCACGGAGACCGCGTACCCATTCTGGTCGCGCGACGGCCGGTTCGTCGTGTACCGCGTGGGGAGCCAGATCGAGCGCGTCGACGTCGAGACCGGCGCCACGTCGGTGATTACGGAGGGCATCGAGGGATATCGGCGCGGAGCATGGGGGGCGGATGACACAGTCCTCGTCGCAACCGGGGACGTGATCAGGCGGTTTTCCGCGAATGGCGGCGACGGCGTGCCAATCACGGCGGTGGACGAATCGCTCGGCGAGATCTGCCACTCCGCACCATCGTTCCTGCCCGACGGCCGGCATTTTCTCTACAAGGCCACGAACGTGAACCGCCGCAGTGGCGCGATCTACGTCGGCTCGCTCGATCCTGCGGAGCCGCGCAAGCGGGTGCTCGAGGCGTCGCGCGCGGTCTACGTCGAGCCCGGATACCTGGTGTTCGCGCGCGAGCGCGCGCTGTTCGCGCAGCCGTTCGATGCGACGCGGCTCGAGCTCACCGGCTCGCCCGTTCGGCTCGCGGACGACGTCGTCTATCGCGAGATCCTCGACACGAGCGCCTTCGACGCCGCCGCCGGCACGCTCATCTACCGCCGCGAGCCGCTGCAGCCCGACTCCGCGCCGCTCACCTGGGTCGACTTCTCGGGGAAGGTGAACGAGCCGACGGGCGTGGCGCTGCCGGCCGTCGATTTCGAGCTATCGCCCGACGGCACGCACGTCGTGTTCGCCGAGGGGATCTCTCCGGACATCTGGATGCTCGATCTCGAGCGCGGCTCGCGCACGCGGCTCACGTCCGCGCCGGAAGTCGATCACAACGCCGTGTGGTCGCCGGACGGCACGTCCGTGGCCTTCGATTCGCATCGCGGCGGTCGCCGTCAGATCTTCGAGAAGCGCGCCGACGGCGCGGTGCCGGAGCGCATGCTCTACGACGCGGGCGCGCACGACGTGCGGGTGACGGACTGGTCGGCCGACGGGCGCTTCCTCGTCTTCGAGCAGGATTCCTACATCGGCGCCGACTATGACATCTGGGTGCTGCCGCTCGGGGGTGGCGCCGCGTTCGCCTATCGCTCGGCGCCTTTCTACGAGCGCTCCGCCAAGCTTTCGCCGGACGGGCATTGGATCGCCTACATGACGAACGAGTCCGGCGTCGACGAGGTGGTCGTGCAATCGTTCCCGGATCCCGCTGTGCGGCGCGTGCAGATCTCGGCGAACGGAGGGTCGTCGCCGCGTTGGGCAAAGGGCGGCGCGGAGCTCTATTACTACGACGCGACCGGCACCATCGTGCGAGCGTCGCTGACGGCCGACCTCTCGATCGCGAGCATGACCCGAGTCGCGCCGGCGCCCGCGCCCGACCAGTGGGGAGTGACGGCCGACGGCAAGCGGCTGTTGACGCTGGGCGCGAGTCCGGGCAAGAGGGGAGAGGCGACGCAGCGCGGCAACGACTTTCCGATCGTCGTGACGCTCGCGTGGGACTCCGCGGTCGGGCGCTGACCGTCCGGAAGTCGGGCGGCGCTGTCGAGGGATGCTGCTCGCGAGGAACTTCCTTGCGGCTGGCCGGTCGCGAGAAGTATCGCGATCGCAGTTCCGGCACTGGACCGCATCGATGGTACGTAGCGCATGGTCCCCGAAGGCCGCCGCGTCTCGGACGCGATGGGTCGCTGCGGTCGTCCTGGTGGCGACGGCGGCGGCAGCGCTCGAGCTCGATCTGTCCGCCGCGCCGGCCGCAGACGTGTCCCGCCCCGATCTCCTCTGGCTGAACCGCATCACCTACGGCGCCGATTCCGCGGCCGTCGCGCGCTTCGAGCGGCTCGGGCGCGACCGCTTTCTCGACGAGCAGCTACGGATGCGCGACCCCACGCTGCCGCCCGAGGTCGCCTCGCAGATCGCCCGCTTCGGGATCTCCGACGCCGACGCGAACGCGCCGCTGCAGCGGCTCTCCGCAATCAACGCCGAGAACCAGCGCATCAACGCGCTGCCCGACGAGGACGACAAGCAAACCGCGCGCAAAGCGCTGAACGACGAGGGCAATAGGCTCGCCTACGAGGCCGCGAGCCGGCACGTATTGCGGGCGGTCTATTCGCCGGCGCAACTGCAAGAGCAGCTCGTGTGGTTCTGGTTGAACCACTTCAGCGTGTTTCAGGGCAAGGCGAACGTCCGCTGGCTGATCGCGGACTACGAGGAGAGTGCGATTCGGCCGCACGCGCTCGGCAAGTTCCGCGACCTCGTGCTCGCAACGCTCGAGCATCCCGCCATGCTGCAGTACCTCGACAACGCGCAGAACGCCAACGGCCACGTCAACGAGAACTACGCGCGCGAGCTCATGGAGCTGCACGTGCTCGGCGTAAACGGCGGCTATACGCAGCACGACGTGGAGGACCTCGCGCGCGTGCTCACCGGCGCCGGCATCAACGCCACCGACAAGGAGCCGCAGCTCAAGCCGGAGTGGCAGAAGCTCTACCGGCGCGCGGGCGCGTTCGAGCTCAACCCCGCGCGTCACGACCTGGGCAAGAAGACGGTCCTCGGCCACGAGATCGACGGCGCCGGCATGGACGAGATCGAGCGCACCGTCGACTTGCTAGTCGCGCAGCCCGCGTGTGCGCGCTTCGTGAGCGCGCAGCTCGCCCAATATTTTCTCGGCGCGCGGCCGACGGACGACCTAGTCGGCCGTCTCGCGAAGACGTTCGCGCACTCGAACGGCGACATCACGGCGGTGCTGCGTGCGTTGTTCGCGTCGCGCGAGTTCGCGGACTCGCTCGGCAAGGAGCTCAAGGACCCGATGCACTACGTCGTGTCGAGCGTGCGGCTCGCCTACGACGGCAAGCCGATCTCGAATCCGCGGCCGGTGATCAATTGGCTGAACGCGCTCGGCGAGCCGTTGTACGGCCGCCAAACGCCCGACGGCTATCCGCTGGACGCGCGCAGCTGGAGCAGCTCCGGCCAGATGAGCAAGCGCTTCGAGATCGCGCGTGCGCTCGGCTCGAGCGCGGCGGGGCTGTTCGACTCGCCGGACGACGTCGCGCTGAAACGCCCCGCGTTTCCCCAGCTCGCGACGCGCTTCTACTTCGATCGCGTGGAACCGCTGCTCGGCCGGGACACCAAGGCCGCCCTCGACCAAGCGATCTCGCAGGCCGAGTGGAACACCTACTTGCTGTCCTCGCCCGAGCTCAACTATCGCTGACGCACTCGGCACACCGCCGGAGGTTCAAGTCATGGAACGACGCCGTATTCTGCAACTACTGGCCGCCGCGCCCGCGCTGCGCGTTTCCGGAAGGCTCTACGCGGCGCCGAGCTCGTCGCCGCGTTTCCTGCTCGTATTTCTGCGCGGGGGCTACGACTCCCTGAACGTGCTCGTGCCGTACTCGAGCGCGGACTACTACGAGGCGCGGCCGACGATCGCGGTCGCGAAGCCCGACCCGGCCGACGCCGATAGCGCGGTCGCGCTCGACGCCGACTGGGGTTTGGCGCCGGCGCTGCGCGAGTCGATCCTGCCGCTCTATGAGCGCGGCGAAGCCGCGTTCGTGCCGTTCGCCGGCACCGACGACACGTCGCGCAGCCACTTCGAAACGCAGGATTCGATCGAGCTCGGCGAGCCGCTCGCGGGCCCGCGGAGCCTACGCTCGGGCTTCATGGCGCGGCTCGCGGCCGAGCTCGAGGACCCGCGCCCCATCGCGTTCACCGATTCGCTGCCGCTCACGTTTCGGGGCGAAGCAGACATTCCCAACGTGTCGCTCAAGGGCGCCGGCAAGCCGGTGTTCGACGAGCGCCAGGCCGGCATTCTCGCGCGCATGTACACGGGGCATCCGCTCGAAGCCGCGGTGCGGGACGGCCTCGATCTTCGCGAGGAAGTGGGCGCCGCGATCGCCGAAGAGATGGCGGCCGCGAATCGCGATGCCGTGACGCCGCAAGGCTTCGAGCTCGAGGCGCAGCGAATCGCCCTGCTGATGCGCGACCAGTATCGGCTCGGTTTCATCGACGTGGGCGGCTGGGACACGCACGTCAACGAGGGCAACGGCAAGGGGCAGCTCGCGAACGGGTTGCGAAGTCTCGGCCGCGGCTTGGCGGTGCTGTCGCAGGGTCGCGGCGCCGAGTGGAAGAACACCGTGGTCTTCGTGGTGTCGGAGTTCGGCCGCACGTTCGCCGAGAACGGCAACAGGGGCACGGACCATGGCCACGGTTGCGTCTACTGGGTGCTCGGCGGCGGCATCGACGGCAAGCGGATCGCCGGGGAGCAGTGCAAGATCGCGCGCGCCGAGCTCTTCGAACACCGCGACTTGCCGGTGCTCAACGACTACCGCGCGCTGCTCGGCGGCATGTTCGCGCGAATGTGGGGCTTGTCGGAGGGGCGGCTTGCGGCCGTTTTCCCCGCTGCGTCGCCGGTGGACCTAGGACTCGTTTAGGCGTGGCCATGGGCCAACCGCAAACCTCCATGGGGGTGAGCCCCCATTGAGGTGCGGTAGCCGCGCCCAATGATGGAACGGCCGTTCAGTAACTGATGTTGCCGCCCCAGTCTGTCTGCGGCACCCCGCCGAGGTCGTACGGCGTTGCCGCCGATATGCGGTTGTTGCCGTAGAAGTTGCCGGCCTGCCGGAACCGGATGCCGTAGCTCGCCGACGAGTCGCCGCCAGGAGGCACGACGTTCGCATCGAGCGTATTCGCAGTGCCGTCGACATGGAGCACCGCGCCACCCAACATGTGCACGAGGACTGTATTGCGCAGAAGTACGTTGCAGTTCCCGGTTAGGTTGACGGCAGAAGTATATTCGCCGCGAGCGCCGTCGATCACATTGTCGATCAATGCGTTGCCGTTACCGCGCACGATCACGACGACATCGAAGTTCGCGTAAAGGCGATTGTGCTCGAGACGGTCGTTATTGGAGAGGTAAACGGCGCCCGAGGGACTCATGATCTCGTTGCGCTCGACGACCGCGTTGTCGGCGCGACGTTGCCGAATCCTGGAGTGCCTGAACTCAGAAATTCGTACGGACGATCGCCGCACCGCACGCGCCACTGCAGGTCGGCGCCGAAAGGGGCGCGCCGTCAGCTCGAAAAGACGGCGCCCGCGTCGATGCGAGGGGCTCGCCAGCGCGGACGTCGGACTCGTCTAAGCGCGGCCATGCCCACTGGAGCGGCAAATACGTGTGCCGCCGTCGGGGGCATCACCGCGCCGTGGTCCGCGCTCACCCGGGGATCTCGGGCTCCACCAGCTGCGCGAGCAGCGTCAACGACTCCTGCCAACCGAGATAGCACGCCTCGGCGGGAATCGCGTCGGGCACGCCTTCCTGCGTGACGTTGAGCTCGGTGCCGACCGACACCTTCTTGAGCTCGATCGTCGTGGTCATCGTGCCCGGCAGATTCGGGTCGTCGAACACGTCGGTGTAGCGCAGCCGCGTGTTCGGCACGAGCTCGAGGTACTTGCCGCCGAACGAATGCTTGGCGCCGGAGCTGAAGTTCGTGAACCACATCTTGTAGGTGCCGCCGACCTTGGCGTCCATCTGCTGGACCTTGCCGGTGAAGCCGTTCGGCGGAAGCCACTTGGCCATCGCGTCGGGATCGAGAAACGCGCGGTAGACGCGGTCGGGCGTGGCACGCAGAACGCGGTGCAGTCGGATCGTGCTGGGCATGACAGTCTCCTTTGGTTCCTAGGTAGCTGGCCGAAATTAGCCGCTATATTCCTACGACGAACCAGCTCTGCGGAAATCGACACGGCGGCTCTATCCGACGTGGTAATACCTTCGCGTGGCCAAGTGATAGGTGTCCGCCAGCGCGTTCGCCCTATCCCACCAACCATAATCCGGCTTCGACGGCTTCCCGTTCTTCCAAAACCTACGTTCGATGATGTCGACGCTTAGGGAACATCCGAGCCCGTTCAACTCGCACGCAGCCACAGAGTAGCCGAAGGCCAAAGGCCAGCTCGATTGCTCGGCGGCCGCACTGCCCAGAGCGAGACATCCGTCCAGCGTTCCGTCGGCGCAGTCGAGCTTCGCGACGTCGAACACCAACATTTGAGTCTTCGGGTCGTGCGTTGTGCGGATGCCGACGCTCACCAGCACATCGAGCCAGCACTTCTCAATCTCGCCGTTACTGCATGACTTACTCGCGAAAGATCCCTGCAGCGTCGCGAGCTCGTGATAGTCGTCGCGCACTTTGGCCGATCGCTGCCCATGATCGAGCGCCCGATACGCCAATAGCTCCGGATCGTCGATCGGCTTCTTCTTCGCGGCTGCAGCAGCGCGCGTATCTCGCGCGAGAGCCGCGCGCTCTTCCGCTGTTGCGGCCGAGAGTCCTCCCGCTGCCTTGACGCGTTGCCTCACCGGAATGGATTCGACGTAGGCCTTGTAGCCGTCGATGCTCTGACGGACCTTGGTCTCGTTTTCGAGGGAGCCGCTGTGCTCTTTGCGCCAGCTCTCCAGAGCCTCGAGCCCCATGTCGAAGCGGTTCAAGTCTGCATAGGCGCGGGCGACATCCTCGCGAGTTGCCAAGGACTGCGAGTGATCCGCGAGCCCGTCTGCGAGAACCGATTCGAACGCCTTGGTTTGTGCGACGGGATCGGTTATGGCCTCTCCGTACGCCAGTTGGAGCTCGAGGGAATAGCTGAGATAGGGCTGGACCTGCGCTCGAAACGTCGCCTCTTCCCGGGCCAGATCCTCCGGGCTCTTCCAGGAGCGCTGCAGTTCATAGGCCCAAGTTAGAAGCTCTTTGACCTTCTGCTCTTTAGCGTTCTCGTCGAGCCGCGCCGCTTGTTCTTCGCGCGCGTCCTCCTCGACGCGCGCAGTGTGCTCGCGAATGGCTTCTTCGAGCTCGGCTCTGTGCCCGGACAGCCACTGCGTGTCTTCGTCTACGCGTGCCCTCAACTTCGATATGTAGGGTGAGCACGCGCACTGCGGGAACGGGTAGCCGGCCGCGGCCACTGACGCGGCCGCCGAGCTCGTGGCTCGTTCGCGTTCGTCCGGGGGGCCGTTCTCGGCGTCACAGGTTTGCGAGGCCGCGCGGAGGAGGATCGTGCACACCGCGTAGCAGTCTTTCAGGGCCGGCACGCCTGCAAGCCCGCCGGCAGCGCGGCTACTCTGCTCGAGGCCACCCTCGAGGTAGCTCTTGTCCACGTTGCACGTGGCAGTGGCGGTTTCTAGCATGTAATTTGCGCTGGAGATCCAGCTCGTCAGCGTTCTGGTGTTCTGGTCCACCTCGTCCTGCGACGGCTGTCGTAGCGGCGCGTCTGAAGGTGCTGGAAGGGTGTTTGGCGTCGGGCGAATTGGGTCGAACGATGGAGGCAGCGTAGAGCGCGCGCTGCCGATCTCCCGCACCCCCTGCTCGTACTTGCAACGGCTGTCGGTCTGCGCGCACTGCTGGGCGTTCGCTGTGGAGCAAAGAGCGCACGCGAGCACCAAGGCCAAGGATGTCAAGCGCATTGGGCCACACGCAGGCTGATGGCGAACGGAGCAGGGAACGAATGAGCTGAACAAGGGGGACTGACGTGGGGATGCTTCACGACTTACCTCGACGTTGTTGTTGTTGTGTCGTCAGCAGAATTCGTAGTCTATCAGGACTGGCTGTCCTTCTTGCTGACCGACGAACAGGGGTTCGCGCGAGTCGCGCGGCGGCGGCGAGGAACGCGTTGGTGACGTCGAAGTGCGCCCTACGCGGCGACGTCCACGAACTCGACGCTCGAAGTCGGCGCGGGGATGGGCTCTCCGCGCGGCCATCACCGCTTGATCGTTTCGTGCGGCCTCAGCTCTTCGAGGTGCAAGCGCAAATGGTCGAGAAGATGACGGCGCTTTTCGGAGCCGCGCGATTGCTGCCGGGAGCCGGCTGCGCCAACCGGTCCGTCGCTGCCGCCCGCGCGGTCGGCGACGAACAGGTAAGGCGCAACGGCCGCCACCCGATCGAAGGCACGCCGCCAGGTTTTCTTCACGGAGTCGAGCGACACGCCCGTGTGCGCCGCAATCTGGGCGTCTGATTCGTTGAGCATCGCGCGCAGTAGAACGCTCTGCTCCGTCGGCGTGAACCGAAATCGAGGCGCGGGCGCGTCGAACAACCAGCTCATCTCGTTCACGGCGCCCACCGAGACCCATTCCTTGCGCAGCCCGAACAAGAACGGGCGATCGTCGAGCGCGTCACCGAGATCCTCGAACTCGTGCAGCAGCCGCAGGCCTCCGGCTTGCATGTAGTCGGCCGCCTGGCGCCCGTAGACTTCGTTCAGCAATAGCCGGTACCGATAGCCGGTGTTGAAGAAGTAGAAGGCTTGGCCTCCGGCGCGCAGCACGGCCCGCGTGCGGGCGTCCGACAAGTCGTGGTTGTGCAGGCCGAAGTGAAGAACGAGGAGATTCAAGCCCGTCGAGGAGTTCGCCGTGCGGATCTCGGCCGGCGACAACAAGGGCGATCGTCCCGCGAGCATCTCCTCGTAGAAGAGCGCGGATAGATACGGCCGAGGCCGGTCGAGAATCTCGTCGGCGAATCGGTCGCTCACGTGTCCGGAGATCGCGCACCCCTCGATGCTGCCTCCATCTTCGAAGATGACCACGTTGGCCGCATTTGCGTGCAGCAGCGATTGCCAAAGCTCGGGCAGCCGAGCGTGCACCAGCGCGGTAGCTTTGAATTCACCGGGCAGCAGCGCGCTGCACGGCTCCAGATCCGAGGCGACGGCAAGGCGGTAGCGCAGGGTGATTCCTCTTCGTGCGGCAAACCACCGTTGCCGAGTGGTCCCCTAATAAGGGAATTGTCGCCACTGCGGAGCCGCCGTCAAACCCCCCGGAGCGTTCGACTCGATTTCGGCGTAGCCGGTAAAGTGACGGCGACCCGGGTCCGGGGGAGCTTAGGCGCAGCAGCGGTCAGGTGTTGCGCAGTCCCGCTCTGAGCGCACGCAGCGCGGACGTTTGGTCCGGCTCGCGCATGCAGGTGAGCAACAGGTCTCGCGGTAGCTGCGGAATGATTTCGCTCAGCGGCGTCTCGACGTAGCTCTTGGTGGCGCGCAGTGCGAAGAAGCGCAGCGAGCCGCGCTCGTAGAACCATACCTCGCGGACTCCGAGCTTGCGGTAGACCTCGAGCTTGTCGATACCGCCCGAAGTCCAGACGACTTCGATCGCCACATCGGGGCGGTCCTGGTCTCCGCTGGCGAGTCGGTTGACGGTGTAGCACTCGTCGGCCTCGGAGCCGCAGTCTTCCTGCTCGTCTGTAAGCGTCCACGAACCATAGCCCTCGAGCTGCACGTCGGCCGTTTCCGACCAAGCCTCGAGCAGGCGCGCGAAGCGCTTCTTGTCGAGCTCGTGGTAGGACGACGGCGACATCAGCTCGACGACGCCATTGAGATAGGTAATGCGCGGCACGCTACTCTCGCCGCGCATCGCGAGGAGTCTCTCGTAGTCATCCCAGCCGACTCGCAGGTATACGAAGTGGTCGATCTCTGCGGGATCGGGCGGGGCGGAGAGCGGGCGGGCGGCGCTCATGTCGAAGAGACTAGCACGCGTTCTACGTCACGAGTCCAGGGTTGAAAGGGGACTCTTCGGCGGGATTTCGTGCGCCGCTAGCTGCGAGGGAGTTGCGGTTTGGCCGGTCGTCAGTCCGGGAAGATGGCGCTCAAATCGATGCGGACGTCGGGGAACGCGCCAATGCCGATCGACTCGCCGACGCCGAGCGTAGCGGTTTCTGCGTAGACGCCGTTCTGCGGTGAAGTCGAACGCATCACCCGCTGCGCGACGACGTCGACGACCCAGACCTCTTGCACGCCGCTGCGTGCGTACATCGCCGTCTTGACGTCGCGATCGAATCTGAGCGTCGAGTCTGCGACTTCGACGGCGAGCAGAACATCGGCCGGCGCCGGGTGTGCCTCCGCGTAGTAATCGTTACGCCGGATGACGACGGTGACGTCCGGTTGTGGCACGGAGTACTTGCCAACCACGCTCGGCTGTTGCGTACGGAACATCGCGCGGTCACCGAGCGCCCGGCGCAGCAAGTCAGCGAGTCGTTCGACCGTTGAGGCATGCGACGGGCCGATGGGCGCCATCTCAATGAGCTCGCCTTCGATGAGCTCGACGCGGGCATCGGGCGCGAGCACACCCGTCTCGCCCATCCGGAAGTATTCCTCGGCCGTGATCCGATAGCGGCGCGGAAAACCTACGGTCATCGCTGCCATCCCGGGACTCCTGCTCCATGGAGTATCACTCCTCGGCGTACGCGCGTGTCAACAAGGAAGAGTTGACCACGCGGCGTCCGGCCGCGGCACGCACCGAATCCCGACCGTTCGACTCGATTCGCGCCACCCGGTAGAGTCACCCCGAGCCGGGAGCGGGGGAATTCAAAGTGCTTCGCCACTACGTCGCCATCGCGCTGCGCAACGTCGCGCGCAGCAAGCTCTGGGCGCTCGCGTGACGGACGATCTGCCCGCGTTCCGGCGCTCGCAACGAGACTTCGAGCGATGGTTGCGAGAACGGGTGCGAGTGGTGCAGAGCGATCTCAACCACAAGCACGAGCGTATGGCCGAGAGCGCGTTCGCGTTCATGCGCGCCACGTTTTTCAGGTGGGTCGAGCTTTGGCCCTTGCACTGTCCCGAAGTTGCAGTCGCCACGACGGTGCTCGGCGTCGGCGACCTTCATGTGGACAACTTCGGAACCTGGCGCGACGCCGAGGGACGCCTCGCATGGGGGATCAATGACTTCGACGAGGTCTCCAAGGTGCCGTACACCAACGACCTCGTTCGGTTGGCGGCGAGCGCGCTTCTTGCGATCGACGAGCAGGCGCTGGACACGTCGGAGCGCCGAGCATGCGAGGCGATCCTAGACGGGTACACCGCCGGCCTCGAAGATCTCGGCCAACCCATCGTCCTTGCGGATCGTCACGGCTGGCTCCGTGAGCTCGCCAAGGAGCGTCTCAAGGAGGAGAGCTACTTTTGGCAGAAGCTCAACGAGCGTCGCACCGCTGCCGGCGTTCCGGACGACGCACGGAGCTTTCTCTTGGCCGCGATGCCTGCGCCGGATGTCGAATTCCGCGTGGTGCGGCGCCGCGGCGGCTTGGGAAGCCTGGGCCGCGAGCGATTCACGGCGCTCGCGGTTTGGCGCGGCGCAATGATCGCGCGCGAGGCGAAGGCCCTGACCACATCCGCGTGGCATTGGCGCGACGCTGGTGTCGCGCATGAGTCCGTGTCCACGGCGTACGCCGCTTTGCTGCAGACCGCCATTCGAGCGCCTGACCCGGCTGTCGAAGTGGTCGACGGGTGGGTTGTCCGTCGATTGGCGGCGGACTGCTGCCGGATCGATCTCGCGTCGCTCGCGAAGAAGGACACACGCAAGCTGCTAGAGATGATGGGACGCGAGACGGCGAACGTGCATCTCGCTACGCGCGGGAGCGGCGCAAGAATCCTCCGCGACATGATACGCCGGCCGAATGACTGGCTCGTCGATGCGGCGCGGAGAATGGCGGGGGTGGTGCGGGAGGAGTGGGAAGAGGCGTTGCGGCATGACTAGCTCCTCGACCTTCTAGCGCGGAGAGAACGCCGCCAGCGATACGAAAGCCCTTCGCGACTGTCGGCTTGCGCGCCGAAAACGTGAAAGAGCGTCACGAGCCGTGGCTACCGCTAGAAAAGCGTCAGATGTCCGTGCTTTGAATGTCGGGTCGTAGTCGGCGAGATGTCGCTTATCTTGAAGATCGACAAGGGCGCTTGCGACCGCTTCGAGATCGCCGCCGAACCCGCCCTTAGGCGCGTATTTAGAGTACTTCGCTGGGAGCGACGCCTTGGAAACGTTGTCGCAAAGAGCTCGCAGAGATCGGTGCCCGACGCTCCGATAGATCAACGCGTAACCGGGAGACTGGCGATGCCTCGCGCCCGCAAGACCGTCGGCAGCTTCTGTCGCGAGGGCGTGAAACAACGCGTAGTAGGCCGAAGATATCGCTCGCCTAAGATCAGTCTGGCGCGGAGCACCCCCTGCCGGTGGTGCGACAAGCCGGTCGACCTGGTCAAGTAGGTGATCGGGGTTAGGGAGCGGCATCCTGATCGAGCTCCGCTTCCGTCGCATACTCGATGAGCGGAGTGCTGTACGTGTGCATTTCGCGCAGCCGATGCTTCAGCTTCATCGACGCCTCGACGACGCTCGCAGGGGCAAGGCGAGCCGGCGCTCCCGGCGTCAGGACGACGGTAACTCGTAGGGCTGGTTCGCCAAGTGAATCGACGGTCTCGGCGCATTCCACGCGCACGACGTTCTCGCCGCCCAATGCCGAAACAATCGTTTGCTGAACGAGCCTGCGAAACGCTTCCTGGGGCCTGATCTTCGATCGATAGAACCCGGCCTTCCACTTTGCTTTCGGCGCCTCTCGAGCGTCGATCTCGATCACGATGTGTCGGTAGCCCGCCCACGTGAAGTCGCGGTCCGCGTCGCCGAAGCGCGGTGTCATCGCAATACCGGATACGAACTGATCCTGCCTGAGCTCGAACAACGACACCGCCTCTTGTAGAGGAACCTCCGCCCACTGATCACCGGAGGTCGGCCGCTTGCCATCGTAAACGGGCCAGATTCTTGCCATTGGGCGCTGCACAAGCTTGCCATCCGAGGTGTGCTCCTGGTGCACGGAGTATCGCTCCATCGCGTACGCGCGAGTCAACAGCGCCAAAGGGCGAGTGGAGCACGCGGCGTCGCTGCCTGGCACGTCCCGAATCAGGCGCGTTCGACTCGATTCGCCGCCGCCGGTAAAGTGAAGACGTCTCGGGGTCGGGGGAACCGAAGTGCTTCGCCACTACGTCGCCATCGCGCTGCGCAACATCGCGCGCAGCAAGCTCTACGCCACCATCAGCGTCACCGGTCTCGCCATCGGCTTCGGCGCCGCCGCGCTCGTCGGCCTCTACGTCCACGACGAGCTCACCTACGACCGCTGGCTGCCGAGCCACGAACGCATCTATATGGTCACCGCCGGCCTCGCGACCGGCGGCCAGCTGTCGGGCACGGCGCCGTCGGACGTCGGCCACTGGCTCGTGAGCGACTACCCGCAGCTCGAGGCCGTGACGCGGTTCTTCTTGGACGGCGGCTTCATGGCCGACGCCGACAACCCCGACCGCAAGTTCAACGAAGTGATCACCTGGGCCGACCGCAGCACCTTCGACGTCTTCAAGTTCCCGGTGCTCGCCGGCGCGCTCGAGGGCGCGCTCGACAAGCCGGACTCGCTCGTGCTCACGCGCGGCACCGCGCGCAAGTACTTCGGCACGGAAACCGCGGCCGTCGGGAAGACGCTGCTCTACAACGGCACGCAGCCGATGGTCGTGACGGCCGTGATCGCCAACCTGCCGTCGAACGCCAATCTCGGCTTTATCGGCATCCTCGCGGCCGCGCACGCGCCGTTCTCGCAGGCCGCGCAGCAGGAGCTTGCGCCGATCAGCGTGTTCGGCGGCAAGCTCTGGAACTCGCGCACGTTCGTGCTGCTGCGAGCCGGCGTGGCGGTGGCGCCGTTCCGCGAGAGCCTCGCGACGCTCATCGACCGCCACGCACCGATGAACGCCGGCACGCGCAAGGCGAGCGAGATCTGGCTGCTCGGCGCGCGGCCGCTGTCCGCGTTGCACCTGAGCACCGGCGCGGCCGCCACGCCGGACGGCCAGAGCTACGGCGCCGTGTACACCGTAGCTGCGATCGGTCTGTTGATCCTGCTCACCGCGTCCATCAACTTCGTGAACATCCTCACCGCCGTCGGCGTGCGGCGTGCGCTCGAGGTGGGCGTGCGCAAGGCGCTCGGCGCGCAGCGGCGCGATCTGTTCACGCAGTTCATGAGCGAGTCGTTCCTGTACGTGGCCATCGGCGCGGTGGTGGGCTTCGGGATTGCGGCGCTGGCGTTACGGCCGTTGAACACGTTCCTCAACCGCAGGATCGACTTCTCGATGTTCCTCGACTGGCGCGTCGCGGCGGCGTCGGTGGCGTTTCTCGCGGCGACGGCGCTGCTCGCGGGCGTGTATCCCGCGGTGGTGCTTTCGAGTTTCCGTCCGGCCACCGTGACCAAGGGCGGACGCGCGGGCGGCGGTCAGGCGTTCGTGCGCCAGGCGCTCGTGGTGCTCCAGTTCTCGATCTTGATCGCGCTCCTGATCTCGACCGCGGTGACGTACCGGCAGATGCGGCTCGGGGTCCGCGAAGGCTTGCGGATGACCACCGATCCGGTCGTGATCATGAACGGTGAGTGCAACGACGCGCTCAAGGGCGCGATGCTGCGCGCGCCCGGCGTGCGCGAAGCCGCGTGCTCGATGGGCGTGCCGCAGCTCGGTATGGGCTTCATCAGCCCGATGCAGCGCCGCGACCGCGAGGCGGTAGGTATGGGCTACTTGCCCGTGGACTATGGTTTCTTCGAGCTCTACGGCCTCGAGCTCGCGGCGGGGCGTTTGTTCGCGCCGGAGCTCGGCACCGACGCGTCGCCGCCCGACAACGTATGGAACCGCCCGGAGTCCGTCGTCGTGAACGAGACGGGCGTGCGTGCGCTCGGCTTCGGCTCGGCGGAAGAGGCCGTCGGCCAGACCGTGTCCTTCATGCACATGTTCCGCCAGCCCGCCACCTTCGCGCCGCGCCACGACGCGACGATCATCGGCGTGCTGCGCGATTTCCAGATGGGCCCGCTGCGCGACGCGATCACGCCCGCCGCGTTCTATGTGGACCCCGGCAACTTCCGCGTGCTGAGCCTGAAGCTCGACGGCCGCGCGACGCCGGAAGCGCTCGACGCGATCGACCGCATCTGGAGCGAGTACGCCGGCCCCGCGCCCGCGCGGCGCATCTTCTACGACCGCTCGGTGCAGAACATGTACCTGGATTTGCAGCGGCAGACGACGCTGTTCACGGTGTTCGCCGGCATCGCGGTGCTGATCGCGGTGCTCGGGCTCGTGGGGCTCGCGGCGCACGCGGCGGTGTCACGCACGAGGGAGATTGGGATTCGGAAGACGCTCGGGGGAGGGCGGTGGGCGATCACGCGGTTGCTACTTTGGCAGTTTGCGCGGCCGGTGCTCATCGCGAACGTGATTGCTTGGCCGGTGGGGTTTTGGGCGATGAGCTCGTGGTTGAGTGGGTTTGCTACGCGGGTTGAGCTGGTGTGGTGGGTGTTTGTTGGGGCTGGGGCGGTAACGTTAGTGGTGGCGGTTGCTGCGGTGCTGGTGCATACGTGGGGGATGGCGGGGACGCGGCCGGTGGCGGCGTTGCGGTATGAGTAGGCGGATAGATCGGTAGCGTCGCCAGGTTCGTCGCAAGCACTCTCGCGCAGCGGTCGGTCTGCCCAACGGTTGCCAGGCTCCACGCTCGGGTTCGGGTTGCGCGCCCCGCCCGGCTGCCTGCTGCCTGACCGAATAACACCATGTCCGGCGCGCGTTGGGGGCACGGCGGTAAACCGCCCCGCCCCGGTCACAGCCGACTGTGCCTCAAGCCCTAACTCACCGAATTCCTACGAACCGGTCGACCGCGTCCAAGGGCGCCCCGAGCTCCTCTTAGGCATCCGGGCCTTGACGAAAGTAATTGGCTCGAATATAAATGTGGCTCAAATTTATAGAGCCAATTCTATGCCGCGTGGACGAAGACCCAGGGTTCCAAAGGCCCCGACCAAGCTTGAGCGGGCCGAAAAGCTCAGGGAATTGATTGTCGGACTGCCCGACGCCCTGATGGGCGACGGGTTCGCCGCACTCCTTGAGCCACCCGGCCCCGCCCATCTCATCATCGCGCCAATTAACGATCCCAAGACCGGCGGTTGGGTCGGACACGTCGAGGAGCCACTCGGGCTCTACATTCAAAGGGTCAGCGTGGTCGAGAACTTTTCGCAGCGCCCCCCCTTCGATCACGTGACTGATCCGATTTACAAGCGCCTGATTAGAGACTTCATGGCGGGCGCTGTGATGCCGGAGTCAAAGGTCGCCGCGTTGAGTCGAAGCGCGTCCGACGGTAAGACGCACTCTCTCAACGAACCCGATATCAACTTTTCGGTAATCGACGGCCTGCAGCGGCTCTACTGTTACTGCATTGCCCTACTTGTCGTCTGGCGACGCGATCAGCTCGTCCGTGACGGCGCGCTACCCGCTGACTCCTGGGCCTACTTCGAAGAGCAGGTTGCGGAGCTGGGTGACCACCGTGCCGCGACGGCGGACCTCCTGAAGAGGACTACGCGGTACGAGATCTTCTACGAAATAGATCTGGCAGGCCTCCTGCACTACATGGTGACGTTCAATACCGGACAACGCCGCATGAGTCTCAACGTGCAGCTAGAGATCATGCAGCGTCCACTGATCGACGAGTTGGAGCAGCGCGCGAAGATCCCGGTGTGGCACGAGATCCAAAAGCGCCCGGGAATGCAGCGCCCGAAGGAACAATTCGCGGCGTCTGAGCTCGTCCTCGCGACTCAAGCGTTCATCACGAACAACGCGCAGCTTACGGCGAGCACTGAGGCAGAGCGCTTTCTGAACGAGGACCAGGCGTATCTGGACAACGTTGGTGACATCGCTGACGTGGTCCACACGCTCAAGCGTATCGCTACCGAGATCCATCCGATGGTAGCGCGCGTGTACGCCGCCGATCCGACGAGGCGTTTCATTCTTTCAAGTGGGGGCACCTTCTTTCAGAGCCTTGTTGCAGCCTGTGGCTATGTCCGCAATCGCAGCGGCAGAAAAGCTTTGGATTTGGCGATCGACAAGCTAGACGCCCTCTTCAAACGCCCCGACGAAGACCCTCTGCGATTGGACGAATACTGGAGAGCGCTAGCGGGCATTACGGCTTCCAGGGGCAAGGCGACGCGACGTCTCGTCTACGACACGTTTCTTCGTTTCTTCGGCGGTGCTACGACTGAGCTGGAGTGGTTGGACACCTCGGCACAGATCACCGGCAGCTCCTGAGCGAGCGTTGGCGGAAGATGCATGGCTCCTAAGCGTTTTCAAATACTCGCGCTGTCTGGCGGCGGCTATCGAGGGCTCTATACCGCGGAGCTCCTAAGACGGTTGGAGGAGGAAAATGGCGGGCAGCCGATTGGTCGTCGCTTCGATCTGATCGCAGGAACCTCAATAGGCGGAATACTTGCCCTCGCAGTCGCATGTGAGATACCGGCGTCGCGGTTAGTCGAGGTCTTTGAGACGCAGGGCCATCTAATTTTCGCTCGAAGAGGTTTTGCCGGCGCGCTCAGCCGAGTCTCTGGCTTCGTCGATAGCTACGTCTACGGCCTCGTCAGATCTAGATACTCTCACGCTGGCCTTCGCGATGTGTTGGCGGACGAGACCGTTTTTGGCGGAAATCTTCTGGATCATTGCCTTCATCCCGTCATTGTACCGGCCGTGAACTACTCGACGGGGACGACGAGAGTGTTCAAGACCCCGCATCACGAAAACAATCGACAGGACTATCGACGGTCGCTTGTGGATGTGGCGCTGGCCACGAGTGCCGCCCCTGTCTTTTTTCCACACCACGTGATCGACGACCAGATCTATGTCGACGGCGGACTGGTTGCAAATGGCCCAGCTCTCCTCGGTCTGCACGAAGCGGAGACACTCTTTGGTCGTAGCGCGGCTGATATTCACGTGTTGTCGATCGGAACAATTGAGACGAGCACTACGGCCAGCACTCGGGGGCGGTTAAACAAAGGAATCTTGCCGTGGGGAAAGGATCTCTTCGCGTTAACGATTGCTGCGCAAGAGCGTTTGCTTAATCAGATGCTGAGTCATCGGGTCACCGAGGAGCGTCACGTGCGAATTGATACGAGACTCGAAAAGGATCAAGCAAGCGATATCGGGTTGGATGTCGTGTCGCCGTCCGCAATCCGGGCGCTCAAGGGGCAGGCTGCGAATGCGTTTCAATGGATAGTCAACGATCGGCGGCTCCGCGAGATGCTGTTGCATGAATCGTCGCCCGGGGTTTTCTTTCATGGTAAGCGTGCCACGAACTAATCTGAGGATCAGAACATGCTGAATTTCCACAGGTGCTTCATTTCGACTGATACGCAGCAGGACGACACATACCTCAATAACCTCGATCTGCGATCGTCGGACAGGGAGAAGTTGTTGAAGAGCCGACAGCTAATACGGCAGGTCCTCCGAGAGGCTTATCGACGAGAGACAGCCTCTTTCATGAACGGAGAGAAGCCCATCTCGCCGAACTTCTTCACGCAGGGGAGTTGGTCATACAAGACGCTCAATCGACCGACTCATAACCCGCCACAACAGACTGACATGGATGACGGCTGCTACCTGCCGATGACGTTCGTCAGAGGAACGAATCCGAAGCGCGCGGCGGGCTGGTTTTTTGAGATCGCAGACCGCGAACTTCGGGCGCTGGTCGCCGAGATGAATTGGGCCGGCTACGACGATTCGAAGCCTACGTGCTGTCGTGTGATCGTAGACGCGCGCAATCATGTCGATGTCCCGCTCTACGCTATTCGTGATGACCAGTTCGTTCTGATGAAGTCGGCTGGTCGGGAGCGGGCGGGTCGAGTCCTGTTTGCCGCCGCCGACGCCGAAGACGAGTACGTTTTCGATTGGCAGATGGTTACCGATGAAGACGTGCTTCTCGCGCGACGCAACGGCATTTGGACGCCATCGAATCCTCGGAGCGTGTCCGAGTGGGCTGAATCGGCCGTTGATCAGCATGGCGCCCAACTCAGAAGAGTGTGGCGCGCAAGCAAGGGCTGGCGTGACCAGACATTTCCGAGTGGTGGGCCGAGTTCGATTGCGCTCATGGTGATGGTAGAGGCCGATTTCGACGAGGTGGACCGGCGCGATGACCTGGCCATGAAGGCCGCGGCGCGTTCCATACGACAGCGCATAACGGGCAAGATCTTTGCGCCTTGGGACAAACGAGAGGATCTGAACCGACTGACGGAAGCGGAACGGGCCGGGGTCGCGCAGGCTGCTCGAGCGCTCGAGGCCGAGCTCGAGCGTTGCGCTGACGGTGCGCCCGCGGAGGCGGCTGCGTGCCTATCCCGTCTTGGGGTGCACTTCGGTCGGCACTTCTCCGCCGATGTTTCTCGCGTCGCGGAAGCTTCACCTCGCGAGGTCGTGCATTCGTACTCGGCCGCGCCGGCGGTCATTCCGAGTTTCCGTGGTGACAATCGCTCTGCATGAACGGGCCGGCTCGGCGGGGAGTCCATCGCTTTCTACGGGAGCGAAATTTCAGGCTTGTGGCGCCGGCACCGGGGGCGGTTACGAGTTACGAGGGCCCGTTGAATTTTCGTGGTACCGACGTCGCCTCGCGTATCGATGTCATTGATTGGGGCTTCAAGATACAGCCACAGGTGCGGCTGCTTGAGAGGCCAGCTGCACTAACTGGTTTCCGGCCGCACTTGGGGCGGTCTTCTACAATTTGCTACGTGGATCGAGAGTCCGTTTACATGGACCCCTACGATCCGCTCAGGGTCATAGCGCGCTGCTTACTTGGATCGTGTCCCACGGCGTGGTGTACGAGTCGTGAGTCCTGGTTCGGTTGGACTCGTGCTCAGTTGACCACGGCGGACAACCGAGTGGTCTGATTGTCGGTGAGCGTTTGCAGTCCT
>DASQOL010000112.1:0-40162 GCA_035644475.1 Gammaproteobacteria bacterium
GTCGAGGCCGTGGGACCCGAGGTGCGGCGCGTGCAGGTCGGCGATCGCGTCTGCGTGTCCGGCACGCCGCAGTGCGGGTCGTGCTACCGGTGTCTGCGCGGGCGCGCCGACATGTGCCAGTTCCTGAGCGCAAACGGCGCCGACGATCTCGTCGCGATCGCGGATCTCGCCGACGGCACGCCGGTGTACCAGAACTCGCACATCGGCGGCCTCGCCGAGGTGATGGTCGCGTTCGAGGAATGGGTGGTGCCGATCTTCACGAAGCTACCGGCGGCGGACGTCGGCATGGCGTGCAGCTGCACGGCGGTGGCGGGGCTCGGCGCGACCACGGCCCACGCGCTGATGACGATCGAGCCCGCGTCGAGCGTCGCCGTGGTCGGCTGCGGACCGCTCGGCTTGAGCGCGGTGCAGGGCGCGCGAATCGCGGGCGCGTCCACGATCATTGCGATCGACCCGATCGCCGCGCGCCGCGACGCCGCGCGCAAGGTCGGCGCCACGCACGTGCTCGACCCGAACGCCGAGGGCGACGCCATGGTGCAGCGCGTGCGCTCGCTCACGACCTGGCCCACCGATCGGCTGTGGGCCGGCGGCCGCAACCCCGCGGGCCGGCGCCCCGGCGCGGGCGCCGACTACGTGATCGAGGCCGCGGGCGCGGAGAACGCCGTGCCGAAGCTCGAGCGCGGGCCGGACTCGACCGGCATCCTGCCGATGCAGCAGGCGTATCAGATGTGCGGGCAGGGCGGGCACTTGATCACGACCAGCCTCGTGCGCGGCGACTTCACGCTGCCGGGCGCGCTGTTCTCGATCGGCGGCGTCACGCATCACGCGGGGCAGGCGGGCGGCTGCAGCCCGATGCGCGACATCCCCCGCTTCGTCGAGCTGCTCGAGAAGAAGCAGTTCGACGCAAAGACGCTCGCGACTACCGTCGTGCCGCTCGAGCGGATGCTCGAGGCTTACGAGGAGGTCGCGTATCGGACCACGATCACCGCGATCATGACGGCGTGATGGCGCGCTACTTCGCGCGCCCCTTGTAGCCCTGCGCGAGCATCGGGATCGTGAAGATCTCGTCGAATTGCTGGTTGTTCGCCACGCCGAAGAGCGTCTTCTTGTTCGGGCCGCCGAACGCGACGGTGATCAGCGGCAGCGGCGACGGGATCTCGCCCAGGACCTTGCCGGTCTTGTCGAGCACCTGCACGCCGTTGCCGCCCGTCGAGTAGATTCTGCCCTGGTCGTCGACGGCGCTGCCGTCGGCGCCGACGAGCGCGAACTGCCGCTCGTTGGTCAGCGAGCCGTCGGCCTGCACGTCGTACGCGACGAGCCCGCCGGGACGCGCCGCCGGCGGCGCGCCCGCGGGCGCGGCCTCGGTGGGCGTGCTCGGCAGACGGCCGGTGACGTACAGCGTCTTCTCGTCGGGGCTCAAGATGATGCCGTTGCCGCCGGCGACCGTGCCGTAGTGCGCGACGGCGCCCTTCGCGTCGGCGTAGTAGACGCCGCCCTTCGTGAAGTACACGCCGCCCTTGCTGTCGGCCGTCATGTCGTTCAAGAGACCGCCGGCGCAGTCGAGCGGCTCACCGTTCATCGAGCTCGCGAGCCTCTGGCGCTTCGGCTCGAGCTGCCAGATCTCCTGCGGCAAGCCGCGCTCCAAGACGTACAGCGCGCCGGTCTTGCTCATCGCGAGCGCGCCGCCCGTGTTCGTGTCCGAGTAGGGGAACGACGCCTTGCCGCTCGCGTCGAGCTTCATGACCTTGCTGTCGGAGTTCTGCGCGAACAGCATGCCGCCGTCCGTCGTGGCGACCGGGCCGTCTGCGTTGTTACCGGTGCCGGTCCAGATCGTCTTCCAAGTTGCGCCCGCGGCGATGACGCCGGGGATCGCCGCGACCTTGTAGTCGCGGTGCGTGGGAGCCGGAGCCGCGGCGCGCGGCGGCTGCGCGGCGGGCGGAGCCGGCGGTGTCTTGCAGTTGGCGGTGAGATACGACGGATAGCGCGAGTCGCGTAGAGCTTGCACACCGGGTCCGGATTGCGGCGCGGCCGGAGCGGCCGCCGGCGCCTGCGTCGCCTGGCCGAGACTCTCACCCGATACGAGCAGCGCGCCGAACAGTGCCGCGGCGGTCGCCAGCGTCTTCTTTGTGGAATTCATGCTCCCCCTCCGGATTGATGGTCCGCGGCCAAGCGGCCGCGGCGATGAGGCGGAAGGTTACCGCGCCGCGCGTGCGCGCGTACAATTCTCGGTCTGCCGCGCACGCCGGTGCGAACCGCGCGGTTCGATTCGAGCGCCACCAACGAGGACAGCATGGCAAAGAAGAAGGTCAAGGCGGTCACGCCGAAGCAATCCAAGGCGAAGATCAGGAAGGGCGAGAAGTCCGCGCTCGTCGAGCCCACGGTCGTGCACGACGACGACATCGACCCGCGCCATCAATGGAAGCGCCCGCTCCAGGCACCGGGCCACACGCAGGTGGACTTCGAGGAACGCGTCAACTTCCGCCGGCTGCATTCCTATCGCCTCGCGCGCGTGCGTCAGGCGCTCGCGGGCTCGGGTCTCGGCGCGCTGCTGTCGTTCGACCAGCACAACATCCGCTACACCACCAGCACCGTCATCGGCGAATGGGCGCGCGACAAGCTGCTGCGCTACTCGTTGATCACCGGCAACGGCGACCCCTACATCTGGGACTTCGGCTCGGCCGCGAAGCACCACCGGCTGTACGCGCCGTGGCTGCAAACCGACCACTGCCGCGCCGGGATGCTCGGCATGCGCGGCGCCGTCGGCAGCGATATCACGCTGTTCCGCGACGCGGCGCAGGAGATCAAGGCGATCTTGGACGCGGAAGGCGTCGGCGACATGCCGGTCGGCGTGGACGTCGTCGAGCCGCCGATGCTGTTCGAGCTCCAAAAGGCGGGCATCGAGGTCCGCGACGGCCAGCAGACGATGCTCCTCGCGCGCGAGATCAAGAGCCACGACGAGATCACGCTGCTCAACATGGCGGCCGCGATGGTCGACGGCGTCTATCAGGACATTTCCGAGGCGCTCAAGCCCGGAGTAAAGGAGTCGGAGATCGTCGCGCTCGCCGCGGGCCGCTTGTACGGGATGGGCTCGGACTGCGTCGAGGCGATCAACGCGATCGCCGGCGAACGCTGCGCGCCGCATCCGCACAACTTCACCGACCGCCTGATCCGCCCGGGCGACCAGGCGTTCTTCGACGTGATCCACTCGTTCATCGGATACCGCACGTGCTACTACCGCACGTTCGCGGTCGGCCGCGCGACCAGCCCGCAGCGCACCGCCTACCGCAAGGCGCGCGAGTGGATGGACAACGCGATCGCGCTGCTCAAGCCCGGCATGGGCAGCGACGAGGTCGCGAACGCGCTGCCGACGGCGGAAGACATCGGCTTCCCGAGCGAGATCGACGCGTTCGGCTTGAACTTCTGCCACGGCTTGGGGCTCGGCCTGCACGAGCGGCCGCTGATCAGCCGCGTCACGTCGTTCCGCGACCCGATCGAGCTCAAGGCGGGCATGGTGTTCGCCGTCGAGACCTATTGCCCGGCCACCGACGGCATCTCCGCCGCGCGCATCGAGGAAGAGGTGGTGCTCACGCCGGACGGCGCGAAGATCATCACGCTGTTCCCGGCGGAGGACCTGCCGATCGCGAATCCCTACTGATTCGCGAGCTCTCGTTCGATGGGCAGAGGAGGCGTGTCATGAGGTGCCGCTCGATCGTAGCCCTGAGTCTTCCCGTGAGTTTTCTGATGGCGGTCGGATCGCCGGCGATGCTCCGCGCCGATCCTCCCGCGAAGCTCGAGAAGCCGGAGGACTTCATCGCGGCGCGCCAAGCCCTGATGGTCGAGATGGAAGAGAAGATGCAGCCGATCGACTCGTTCACGGTCGGCGTGGCGGCCGCTCCGGCGGCGCTCGACGCTGCGGCGCTCGAGATCTCGAAGACGCTGGCCACGGTACCGAGCTTGTTTCCGCCGGCCACGAATCTCTACGACCCGAAGGTGGAGCAACCGGTCACGATCGCGCTGCCCGCGATCTGGAAGGATTTCGCCACGTTCGAAAAGCTCGCGGCGGCGGCCTCGGCGTCAGCGAAGTCGCTGGCGGCGAAGACCGACGCCGACGGGATCAAGGCGGGCGCGCTGGCTCTGCGCGGATCGTGCGACGCTTGTCACACGCTGTTCCTGCGGCCCTACACGGCCGCGAAGGCCAACGAGCAGGACGCGAACTTCGACTTCGACAAGCTGTTCAAGGACGCCGACGAGGCGCAGAAGGACGCGCCGAAGAAGTAGCCGCTGGGCCTTCTAGGCCGTGACGCAGCGATTGCGTCCCTGTTCCTTCGCCCTGTAGAGCGCGCGGTCCGCGCGGTCGTAGACCACATCGGGAGTATCGCCCGTGCGGAATTCCGTGAGGCCGCACGAGATCGTTACGCGCTCGCGTTGACCCTTGTGCTGGAACGTCGCGATTTCGATGGTCTTGCGGAGCTTGTCGGCGGTGCTCAGGCCCTCGTCGATCGACGTCGAGGGCAGCAGCAGCACGAATTCCTCGCCGCCGAGCCGCGCGAGGAAGTCCGCGTCGCGCTTGTTGCGAGTCAATAGCTCGGCCACCGCGCGCAGGAGGCGATCGCCCGCCTCGTGCCCGAGCTGATCGTTGACGCGCTTGAAGCCGTCGAGATCCCAGATCGTGTAGGTGAGCGGCCGGCCGTGCCGCAGCCAAGTCTGATGCTCCTCCAGGAGCCGGCGCTCGTAGGCGTAGCGGCTGTGCGTGCCCGTGAGCGGATCGAGCAGCAACTGTCGCTCTTGCGACGCGCAGAGCTCCGCGAGATCGTGAGTGCGGGTCTTCAGGCGGCCCACCTCCTGCTGGAGCGCCGTCGAGCGCGCCTCGCTCTCCGCGCTGCGCCGCTCCTCGTTCTTGCGGAAGTCGTGGAGCTGTTTCGTCACCGTGTCGAGGCGCGTCTGCACCTTGCTCTTGAGCGCGCCGATGTCGGGGCTCTCGTCGACGTCGCGCAGCAATCGGCTCATCTCCGCCGCGACGTCCCGCTCGAGACCGTCCGTGTCGTTTACGCGGCTCTGCGCCGCGCCGGTTTGCCAGCTCGTCCATGCCTCGAGCAAGGCGAGCTGGTGCGTGATCTGCTCGAGAAAATCCTCGAGCTCGTTGCGCTGCGAGCGCAGCCGCTCCACGACGGCGCCGACGTCCCGCGCGAGGTCTTCCAAGAGCTCGCCCCAGCCGCCCGGCGCGATGCCCGCGGCGAGCCGGTCGGAGAGCGCCATTTCCGCCGCGCCGAATCCAGGCACGCGCCCGAGCGCGCGCACGAGACCGGCGAGCAGCTTCGGAAGGTCCGGCAGTGTCTGCTTCTGCGCGGTCGATTCATGGACCTTGAGCGCGCGCACGAGCGACGTCGTGCTCGTGTCGAGGTGCGGCAGCGCGCCCTTGGTGCGCAGCGATTCGACGAGCGGCCCCAGGGCATGGTCGAGCTCGTCGCTTTGGCCCATCGCGGCGACCGCCACGCGGCTCGCGGCGGCGCGCAGCGCCGTCTCGAGCTCTGCCCACTCGCGCTCTTTCGTCTCGAAATCGCGGACGAGCTCGCGATAACGGCTCTTCCACTGCAGGTCTGACGCGGGCTCGGCCATAAGCGCCAAGGATCGCCCAAGCGCGGCGCCGCAAACTGCGGACTGCGTCGTAAAAGCCCACTCACGTTGCGGACGCGGTCGGCCGGTCCGGCCGTGGCTGCCGGGCCGATTACCCGATAAAGTGGCCCCGATTCGGGCAAAGCGAGCTTCCGCCATGAAATCGCGCGCTTCGTCGGCCGCCCTGCTCCTGGCGGCACTATGGGGTCTGGGGCTCGTCGAGCCCGCGAGCGCCCAGATGGTGCAGATTCCCGGCACGTCGGTCGCGATGACGCCTCCGCCGGGCTTCAAGCTGTCGCGCACCGGTCTCGAGGATCCGGACAGCGGGTCGAGCGTGTCGGTCGCCGAGATGCCCGCGGACGGTTTCGCGAAGCTTGCCGCCACGTTCGCGTCGCCGAAGACCGCGTCGGCGGGGTTCGCCGGGCAAGGCATCAAGATCACGCGCATCGAGCAGATCGCCGTGGAGGGCGGCCAGATTCCGCTCGCCATCGGCGACCAGTCGCAGAGCGGCCAGCAGCTCACCAAGTACATCGCGGTGATGGGCGGCCCCATGCTCCACACGAACGCCGTGCTCATCACGTTCAACCTCACGAGCACGAGCCGCGTGCGTCAGGGCGACGTGGAGGCGGCGCTCAAGTCGGTGCGGCTCGCGCGGGTGCCCACCACCGAGGAGAAGGTCGCGGGACTGCCGTTCAAGTTCAACGCCGTGGCGCCGTTCCACACGGCGGACGTGTTCTCGAATGGCACCGCGCTGCTCACCACCTACCAAGGCTCCGACCCGGCGGGCGCCAAGCCCGCGCTGATGATCAGCCGCGGCTCCACCCAGGACGGACCCGACGACATGCCGAAGACGAACGAGAGAATGCTGCGCGCGATGGGGGGCTTCGCCGACGCGGAGATCACGGAGCAGAAGCCGGTGCCGTTTGCGGGCGGCGACGGCCATTTCATGTCGGCCGTCGCCGGCGGCAAGACCATGCTCCAGTTCATTCTCGTGCGCAGCAACGGAACCTTCGTCCGGCTCGTCGCTCGCGGCGACACGAGCGCGATGGAAGAGGCGCGCGCGGTGGTTGCCGAGATCGCGGATTCGGTGGCGTTCTCGAACTGACGCATCGACACCGATGGAACCTGCCCGCGCTTCGTGTCTTGCCCTGTGCTTCGGAGCCGCGCTGCTGCTCGGGCTACGTGCCGCCGATGCACAACCGCCGCCGCAGAAGTTCCGCGTCTATCCGAGCTTCGAGGGTGCCGACGCCGAGGCGCCGCTTCCCGACGACTATGAAGTGCCGGCCGAGTTCGTGGTCGGGCGTCTGATGTATCCCGGCGGCGGCCGCGGCTTTTTCGGCGGCAACTACAAACGCGGCGGCACCAGCTGGACCGACGACTATCCGCGCGGCGACCGCACGTTCGTGCAGATGCTGCGGCGCTTCACGCGCACCAACGTGCGCGGCGTGGAGCAACCCGTAGATCTCGACGACGGCGACGTCGACTACTGGCCGTTCATGGTCGTCGGCCTCGCCCAGGCGTGGCAGCTCACCGACCCTCAGGCGGCGAGTCTGCGCGAGTATCTGCTGCGCGGCGGATTCCTGTTCTGCGACAGCTTCTTCGGCGGCGACAATTGGGCCGTGTTCGAGGCGAGCCTGAAGCGGGTGTTCCCCGACCGGCCGATCGTCGACCTCACCGACGATCATCCGATCTTTCACACGGTGTTCGACCTGCCGCACATGACCGCCGTGCAGATCCCGAACTGGAACTCGCTCGAGCGCGGCGGCCCCGGCTACTTGGGCTACGACGGCAGAGTTCCGCGCTGGCGCGGCGTGATCGGCGAGGACGGCCGGCTCATGGTGCTGATCGCCTACAACAACGACGTGATGGACGGCTGGCAGTGGGCCGACGACCCGCGCTATCCGGCCGAGGAGGCGAACCTCGCGCTGCGGCTCGGCGTCAACGTCGCGATGTACGCGATGACGCACTAGGCCCGCGCGTCGAGCACGGCATGAAGTCCTTTCGCGCAATGCTCGAGCCGGTGCCGCACGGCGGGCACTACGTGGTCGTGCCGGAGAAGTCGGCGCGCGACGCCGGACTGCGGCACGCGGCGCGCGTGCGCGGCACCGTCAACGGCGCGGCGTATCGCAGCTCGCTCATGATGTACGGCGGCATCTTCCATCTCGGCGTGCACAAGGCGACGCTCGCCGCGGCCGGCGTGACGGCTCCCGCGCGCGTAACCGTGACCATCGAGCTCGACGACGAGCCGCTGCCCGCGGACGTCGTGCCGGACGACCTCGCGCAGGCGCTGAAAGGAGCGCGCGCGTCGGCCGCATGGGAAGCGCTGCGACCGTCGCTACGCCGCGAGCACGTCAACTCCGTCCTAGACGCCAAGAAACCCGACACCCGCTCGCGCCGCATCGCCAAAATCGTAGCTGCTGTCGCGGGAAAATAGGGACTGGTTACTTTTTCGTCGATACACGGTCAGCTGCGATTCGCTCGGACGAAAAAGCAACCTGTCCCTATTTTCCCGCGCCCTCGGTGGCACCTTGGAAAAAAAGCAGCCTGTCCCCATTTTCCGCAGGCCAACCGAGGAGAGAACGATGGCCACCCCGAATCCCGCCCCACGGCCGACCGCGACCGTCCGCGAAGTCGCGCGCAAAGTCCGCGGCCAACCGACGACCGACGGCGCCGGCGTGAACATGACGCGCGTGATCGGCACGGGCATGCTCGATTCGTTCGATCCCTTCCTGCTGCTCGACGAGTTCCGCTCCGATAACCCCAACGACTACGTCGCCGGCTTCCCCGATCATCCGCACCGCGGCTTCGAGACCGTGACCTACATGCTCGCGGGCCGCATGCGGCACGGCGACAACCAGGGCAACACAGGCTTGCTCGGCCCAGGCAGCGTGCAGTGGATGACGGCCGGCAAAGGCATCGTGCACTCGGAGTTTCCCGAGCAGGCGGAAGGCCTGATGTGGGGCTTCCAGCTCTGGGTGAATCTGCCCGCGAAGGACAAGCTCACGAAACCGCGCTATCAGGACATCCAGGGCGACCAGGTCCCGGAGGTCGAGCTCGGGCCGGGCGCGCGCGCGAGGGTGCTCGTCGGCACGGTGAACGGCGTTGCCGGCCCCGTGACAGACGTCGCCACCGAGCCCCTGTACTTCGACCTGCACTTGGAGCCGGGCGCGGCGTATACCGCGATTTTGCCCGAGGGCCATAACGCGTTCGCGTACGTCTATCAGGGCGACGCGAAGATCGGCGCGGCGTCCACGGGCATCCAGCGCGGCGAGATCGCGCTCACGACGCATGGCGCGCAGCTGCCCGTGATCGCGGGCGTGCAGGGCGCGCGGCTCATCGTGGTCGCGGGCCGGCCGCTCAACGAGCCCGTCGCGCGCTACGGTCCGTTCGTGATGAACACGGCCGAGGAGATTCACCAGGCGTTTGCCGACTATCGCGCCGGGCGGCTCTGACGCGCGCACTCCGCGCGTCCACGCTAAGCGCCCGCGTCGTACGCTTCCTCGACGGGTAGCTTGGGGCAGGTCATACCGTCCGCAAATTGATCCGAAGAAACGCCTTCAGAACTTGAACTGCACGGCCGCGCCCGCCTCGCGCGCGTCGCCGCCGCGCAGGACGTAGCCGCGCAGCTCGACGCGGCCCACTCCGTACAGCACGCCGGCACCCAACAGCAACCCCGTGTCGCCGTCGTCCGCGGACGTCCGCGCGTTCGATCCGAGCATCGTGATCGTGCGGCGCAGCTCGCTGTCGTAGACGCCGACGGTGCCGTAGACGCGCCAGTCGCGCCGCCAATCGAACAGCTCCTTGAACGAGATCTCGCGCAGCACGCTGAGCGCCGTCGTGCGCCGCTCGGTCTCGATGTCGAGCCGCACGATGCCGCTGCCGGCGACGTCGTGGAGGTCGATCGCGTCGAACGCGTCGTAGGAGAGCTCGAGCGACAGCCGGTCGCGCAGGCGCAGGCCGCCGTAAACACCGATGCCGGCTGAGGAGTCCGCGAGCTTCAGGCCCTTGTATGCGTCGTCGAAGTCGAGCGCGGCGACCGCTAGTCCCACGTAGAGGCGCGAGCGGAGCCCGCTATCCGGTTCCGTGGGAGCCGCGGAGCTGGCCGCGGCGAGGCCGCCGAGCGCTGCGACAGCGAGCACGGCGCGACGCGCGTGCGACGGCAGAGTCTTGGGTGTCGTGCGCATCGATCGATCTACAGCGTGAAGTCGTCGAGCAGCAGCACGTCCGCCCTCGTGGTCTGCACCGTCGGCACGGCGACGACCGTGTAGATCCCGTCGGCCGCCATCTGCACCTCGCGCGGCCCGAACACGAACGTGTCGGTCCCCGCGCGTGCAATCACGACGTCGTAGGTCCCTGGCTCGAATGTTTGCGACGAACCGACCGACGCGCTCGATAGCGTTTGCGTCACCCCGGAGGTGAAGACGTTGTTGCCGTGCGGAATCACGTAGAAGTCGAGGCTCTGTGTAACGCTGCTCACGAGGCGCAGCTGCGCGTACGGCGCGAGGCGCCGCGCCGTATCGGAGGCTTTGAATCCGTCGACCCCTCCATTCGACGACTTCACGAGGAAGAATGTGGCGCGCTCGCCCTTGGTGAGCGACGCTTGCTCGCGCGTGAGCAGCACGCCCACGTTGCCCGCCGGAGTGATGTCGAGCTCGAGCTCGCTGCCCACCGTGGGAGGGATCTCGATGTACGGCGTGCTCTGCTTCAAGGTGAGATTTGCGAACAACGGCGCCGTGTAGTCCTCCTCGGCGAACACGTCGAGGTTGCCGGCGTCCGGCGCCACGTGCGCGACGCGCATCAACGTCTTCACGCGCCGGTCGAACAGGTCGCCGCCTTGGTCGCGGAAGCGCGCCACCTTGACTGCCGAAGTGCTGTCGCTCGTTCCATCGAGGATCGCGAGCGCCACGCGCGTGCGCTTGTCGATCTTGAAGGTCTCCGATGTGTAGATCGGCGCGTTCGGGTTCGCGACCGCGCTGAGCGTGAGCACATACGACCCCTCGTCCGCGAAGCCGAGGTATTCGTTGCCGGGCGCGAGCGCCGCCTTCACCTGCGTAGCGGAGAGGTTCGTGCCCGGCGGCTCGAGGTAGACGTCGAAGGTGCCGAGTTGCGCCGACCAGTTGAAGAACTGCACCTGCGCGTTCAGGTCCGCGCCGTCGCCGTCGTCGGTGCGCGAATCGAATGTATGGACGGCGTCGTCGTACACTTTGATCGACGCGGCCCCGTAGCGGCCGACGAGCGCCACGACGTACTCGTGATCCTTGAGCACGTTGATCGACTGACTCACCAGGCGCGTGCACTCGTTCGTGTCCTTCACGCCGTCGCGGTCCAGGTCGCCCGAGCACGACGTCGTCTCGTCTCCGGGCAACCGCGAGTCGAATTTCACGTCGTACTGATCCGCGTCGACGCTGCGGAAGTCCGTGCCGACGCCGTAAGCGATGCTGGACCAGACCTCTTCTTCGCGGAGGAACGTGACGTCTTGCAGATCGGGAACGGCGTTGAACGCGGCAAGGACGGGTCTCGCGCCGTTGTCGGCGTCGTCGCTGCTCGAGTGATCGCAGCCGGCGGCGGCGCATGCCGCCAGCATCGTAAAAATACGGGCAAAAGCATTCCCCTGGCCCACTTGTAAGCCTCCTTGTCGAGCGTGACGCCGCCCGTTTGCGTTGTGTTGTTTACCTTCGACGAAGCGGGGCAAAAGGTTCCCGCGCTGCCTGGGACGAACGAACGTTATCGACGCGGCGGCGCGTTTGCCGTAAGCAACTGTTACGGACTGTCGCCGGTGCCCCCTTCGGCCGAGCCGCTTGAAAAGTTCCCGCGCGCGCCGGGCGTTGTGCCAAAATCATCCGCCACACGCCAGCCCAGGCGTCCACCACGAGGGACGAACCATGTCGACTCGCCGCTTCACGATCGCAACGCTCGTGCTCATCGCTCCGCTGGTCGCCGGCGCGCAGGACTGGAAGGACGACGCGCCCGGCAAGACCCACCGCATCGACGTCGCCGCGTTGCCCGCGCCGTTCGCCACGCAGTCGGCCGCGGACTTCCCGCGCGTCGCGCCGAAGCCCGCCGACGCGAAGCTCGCGGTTCCGCCGGGATTCAAGGTGGACGTGTTCACGCGCGACGTCGACGGACCGCGCACGATGCGCGTCGCACCGAACGGCGACATCTTCGTCACCGAGACGGCGCAAGGCCGCATCAAGATTCTGCATCCGTCGGCGGACGGAGCCACCGCCACCGTTGCGTCGACCTACGCGGAAGGCTTGAAGGGGCCGTACGGCATGCAGTTCTATCCGGCCGGCGCGCAGCCGCAGTGGCTGTACGTGACGGAGGTCAACCGCGTCCTACGTTACGCTTACAAGCCGGGTGACGCGAAGGCGACCGGCGCGCCCGAAGTGCTCGTCCCGCAGCTCGCGCCGAGCGAGATGGGCCACTCCACGCGCGACCTCGTGTTCTCGCCGGACGGCCGGAAGATGTACGTGGCGGTGGGCTCGTTGTCGAACGTCGCCGACGACATGGGCAAGAAGACCGCGGACGAGGTCAAGGCCTGGGAGGCCGATAAGCCGGTCGGCGCCGCCTGGGGCAACGAGGCGAACCGCGCCGACGTCTTCGTGTTCGACGTCGCCTCGCCGGGCAAGGGCAAGATCTTCGCGACCGGCATCCGCAACTGCGTTGCGCTCGCGATGCAGTCCACGGGCGATCTCTGGTGCACCACCAACGAGCGCGACGCGCTCGGCGACAACCTCGTGCCCGACTACTCCACGCGCGTGAAGGAGGGCGGCTACTACGGTTGGCCCTGGTACTACATGGGCAACCACGAGGACCCGCGGCGCAAGGGCGAGCGGCCGGACCTCGCCGGCAAGGCCATCGTGCCCGACGTGCTCTACCAGGCCCACTCGGCCGCGGTCGGCTTCACCTTCTATACGGCGAGCACGGGTAAGTCGGCGTTTCCGGCCGAGTACAACGGCAGTGCGTTCGCCGTGTTCCACGGCTCCTGGAACCGCGCGAGCCGCACCGGCCACAAGGTGGTCCGCGTGCCGATCAAGGACGGCAAGCCCACGGGCGAGTATGTGGACTTCCTCACGGGCTTCATCGGGGCCGACGGCAAGCCCTGGGCGCGGCCGAACAGCATCACCGAGGTGACCGATGGGTCGTTGCTCCTCGCCGACGACGACGGCGACGTGATCTACCGGATCTCGTACTCGCGCTAGAAAATCCCGCTGCGGCGGCCGGGCGGTGTATCCGTCCGGCCGTTTCGCGCATCTATAAGGATCGGGGGCAGCACCGGCCCTCGTCTTGGGGGTAGCTCATGCTCGGTCACTATTTCACGATCGCGCTGCGGAGCCTGCGCCGCGCGCCGCTCACGGCCGCGGTCAACGTCGTCGCGCTCGCGCTCGGGCTCGCGTCGTTCGTGATCGCCTACGGCATCGTGACCTTCTGGGACAAGAGCGAGCGGCACTTTCCGAACGTGGACCGCACCTACGTCGTCACGGCCGACCTCGAGGCCCTCAACGGTTCGGTCAGGACCGGCGTCTCGCCGACCACGAACCGCCTCTACGCCGACTACCTCAAGGCCGAGTTCACGGACCTCGAAGCCGTCGCGCGTACGCAAACGATGAGCAACGAGGGCGGCGTCAGCGCGGGCGACGTCAGCGAGCGCATGTTCATCGTGGGGGCCGACGCGGCGTTCCTCGAGATCTTCGACCTGCCGTTCGTGAAGGGCGACGCGAAGAACGCGTTGCGCGACCCGAACAGCGTGGTGATCACGCAGGACGCGGCGAAACGGCTGTTCGGCACGGACGACGTGCTCGGCCGCACCATCACCCTCGGCAGTGTGCTCGACGTGACGGTAAAGGGCGTGATCGGCGAGATCCCCGAGCCGTCGTACTTCGGCCATTCGGCCGCGGCGACGGTGCGGTTCGACGTGCTGTCGTCGTGGGACACGCTCGACGGCATTAACTTCGCGGCCCGCGTGCGCCAGGCGGAGAGGCAAGGACAGCCCGCGCCGCAGCCTCCGCAGCAGCAGCCGCCGCGTCCCGAGCAGGAGAACTGGCTCGGCGGCTATTGCTGCATGACGTTCGCGATGACCAAGGCCTCGAGCCCGCTCACGCCGGTGACGCTCGACGCGCAGTTCCGCGACTTCGGCAACCGCCACCTGCCCGTTGCGCAGCGCGATCTCGCCACGCTCACGGTCGGCGCCGTGCCGCTCGGCGGCCTCATGGTGTCACAGCTGAACGCCCAGCTGCTCGGCGGCAGCGGCCTGTCGATCACGACCGTGCTGCTCGCGCTCGCCGCGCTCGTGCTCGTGGTCGCCTGCGTGAACTACGCGAGCCTCGCGACCGCGCAGGCCGCGCGGCGCGCGCGCGAGGTGGGCCTGCGCAAGGCAGTCGGTGCGAACCGCGGCCGCGTGATGACGCAGTATCTCGCCGAGGCGGCGGTGCTCACCGCGATCGCCGCGGTCGTCGCCATGGTCGCCGTGCGGCTGCTCACGCCCGTGATCCGCAACGCGGTCGGCATCAATCTCGGCGTGGGACTCTACAGCGGCGGCTTCTGGCTGTTCCTCTTGGGCGTGCTCGGCGTCGTCACGTTGCTCGGCGGCGCGTATCCGTCGTTCGTGCTCGCGCGCGTGCCGCCGATCGAGGCGCTGCGGATCGGCCGCACGAAGGTAGGCCCGAGGTTCGCCACGACGGTGCTCGTGGGCGCGCAGTTCGCCGCCGCGAGCTTCTTGTTGATCGTCGTGTACGTGATGTACGCGCAAAACCGCGAGCTCCAGCGCAGCGGCCTCGGCGTCGACGCCGATCCCGTGCTCGTGATCACCAACGCGGCGCAGTACAGCGGCGTCGACAACAAGTTGCTGCAGGACGAGCTCAAGCGCATTCCACAGGTGAAGAGCGTCAGCGAGACGCAGCAGTCGCCCTGGTCGCAGGGCGTCGGCTTGGCGCCGATCGGCCGCACGCCGGACGAGAGCGTCGCGCGCGCCACGGCGATCATGAATACCGTGGGCTACGACTACTTCAAGACTCTCGGCTACACGATGCTCGGTGGGCGCGAGTTCGACCCCGCGCGCGGCGAGGACGTCCGGCCGCAGGGGCCGCCGTCGGGCAAGCCCATCAACGTGGTCATCGACGCGTCGCTCGCGGAAGAGATCGGCTTCTCGCCGCCCGAGTCGGCGGTGGAGCAGGACGTGTACTTCCCGTCGAACGCGCAGCGCGCGTTCAACAGCGTGGCGCAGCCGCTGCACATTATCGGTGTCGTCGCGAACAAGCCGCTGCGGTTCAACGGCGCGGGCGCGAAATCGAACATGTTCTTCATGACCCCCGGCTTGCAGAATCAATTGGTGCAGATCTCCGCGAGCGACGTCTCCGGCGGCCTCGCGGCGATCGACGCGTTGTGGAAGCGGCTGTCGCCGAAGACCTCGGCCAGCCGCAAGTTCATGGACCAGCTGTACGACGAGAATTACCGCAACTTCGCGCGCGTGAACCAGGTGTCGGCGGCGCTCGCGCTCGTGGCGGTCGCGATCTCGATCGTGGGGCTATTCAGCATGGCCGTGCAGGTCGCGAGCCGCCGGCTCCACGAGATCGGCGTGCGCAAGTCCGTGGGCGCGCACGCGCGCCAGATCGTCGTGATGTTGCTGTTGCAGTTCGCGAAGCCGGTGCTCGTGGCGAACGTGATCGCGTGGCTGTTCGCCTACTACGCGGCGCAGAAATACCTGAGCGTGTTCTCCACGCGGATCACGCTCACGCCCGTGCCGTTCGCGGCAAGCCTGGCCACGACCGTCGTAGTGGCGGGTCTCGTCGTGGTGGGCCAGGCGTTGCGGGCCTCGCGCGTGAGCCCGGCGCGGGTCTTGCGCGCGGAGTAACCTACGGCGCGCGGCGGCTCCCGCCGCGCGCGCGCCGCCTGCCCGCGCGGGACCGCACTACGGCTTGTGGCGGATCTCCTGGAGCGCCTCGTTCATCTTGAAGAACAGCATGATCATTTCGCCGTAGAGACGCGCGACGATCACACCGCCGATCATTATCGCGAGCCCCGTGAAAAACGACACCGTGAACATCGTGACGAGGCCGCCGATCACGCAGCCGAAGAGGCCGATCCAATAGAGGAATGTGACGACCTTCGGCATGATCATCTTGTCGAAGAACAGCAGATCTTTGATGTCCATTGCGTTCACCTTTTGTGATTGTTGTCGTGAAGCCGTGGAAGCGTGAATGTCCCCACCCCCGGGCGCAGAGTAGACGGTACTGCGAAGGCAGTCGAGAGCCGAAGGTTGGGAGGCGGTGTTACGACAGGCGTGCGCGGTCGTGCGGCTTCGCGAAGTCGATCTCGGGCCCGATGGGCACGATCAGGTACGGGTTGATCGTCTTGTGGCTGCCGTAATAGTGGCGCTTGTAGTACTCGATGTTCACCGTCTCGGCTACGCCCGGTGTCTGATACAGGTCGCGCACGTAGCCCCATAGGCTCGGATAGTCGACGATCCGGCGGCGGTTGCACTTGAAGTGGCCGAAGTACACGGCGTCGAAGCGCGCGAGCGTGGTGAAGAAGCGCCAGTCGGCTTCGGTCACGCGCGGCCCCGTGAGATAACGCTGCGTGGCGAGCCGCGCGTCGAGCTCGTCGAGCGCGGCGAATAGCGCAGTGGCGGCCTCCGCGTAGGCCTCTTGCGTGGTCGCGAAGCCTGCGCGGTACACGCCGTTGTTCACGTTCGGGTAGATGAGCGCGTTGAGCTCGTCGATCTCTTTGCGGTGCTCCGCGGGATAGAAGTCGAGGCGGTTGCCGGTGATTCCGTCGAACGCGTCGTTGAGCATCCGGACGATGTCGGCCGACTCGTTCGACACGATCGTGCGCCGCTCCTTGTCCCAGATGAACGGGATCGTCACGCGTCCGGAATAGCGCGGGTCCGCGATCGTGTAGACCTCATAGAGGCGCTTCGCGTGGTTCACGGTGTCCGGGATCACGCTCGGGCCCGGCTCGAACGTCCAACCCTCGGCGCCCATGTAGAGGTTCACGGCCGACAGCGGCAGGAGCTCCTCGAGGCCCTTGAGCTTGCGGTAAATCAACACGCGGTGCGCCCACGGGCACGCGAGCGAGACGTAGAGGTGATAGCGGCCGCGCTCGGCGGGAAAGCCGCCTTCACCGGTGGGGCCCGCGCGGCCGTCGGGCGTGATCCAGTTGCGGAACTGCGCCTCGGTGCGCACGAACCGGCCCTGCGAGGCCTTCGTGTCGTACCAGACGTCCTGCCAGCGGCCGTCGACCATGAGCCCCATCGCGTCCACCTCGTCCTTGAAAACAGGGACATGTTACTTTTTCCGTGCCGCGAAAAAACACATCCCTTGCCGGCCGAACGAGCTGGCCGCGCTGGGCAGCCCATCGAGCCCCATGCGATACTCGGTTTCGGTCGGGTCAGCTGAACAACATCAATCGCGCTCGAACCCCACGCCGCCGTGATGCACCGCTATCGCAACGATGTCGGCCTGACTTTCGCCGTTGTGCTGCAGCTTGCGCTGGCTGCTTGCGGGGGCGGCGGGGGCGGCGGGGGTGCTGGGAACCTTCCGGCTTCGCCTCCGGTCACGCCGCCCGCGCCGCCTTCACAACCCCTGCCGCCACCGGCCGTGAACCATTTTCCGGTCGCGCAATTCGCCGGGCAGCCGACGTTCCGCTTCTCCGTACTGCATCCTGTCAATTTCGACGCGAGCTTGGGCGGCAAGGGATTCATCGATCCCGACGGCGATCCATTGACCTATCGGGCCGAGTGGGCCGGGTTCCAAGCGCCCGCGGACGGTTTGACGATCTCGGGGGCGCAGGTCACGGGAGTGCCGACGGAGCGCGGCGGGTTCACCCTCGAAGTCATGGTGTCCGACGGGCGCGGCGGCGAAACGTCCTACAGCGTTCTGCTCGGCATCGGTCCGAACCAGCCGCCCGAACTCGGCAAACGCAATTTCGCGTTCTTTGCGACCGCTGGCGCGCACGTGAACTACGATCCGAGCCAAGGCGGGCTCACGTTCGAAGACCCGGACGGCGATGCTCTGACGTACGAAGTGGTGGCCCTGTCGCCGCCGCTCGGACTGAGCGTGCAAGGCGCCCGCGTCGTCGGCTCGCTGAGCGGCGTGGGTGTGATGCACTTCAAGGTGACGGCGTTGGACGGTTTCGGCGGCAGCGCCGAAGACACGTTCTCTATCGCGGTGGCGGCACCGGAGCCCGGGCTACCGACGTTGCCCACGCCGAGCTACGTCTACGAAGACCACCACCTGTCGCCGCCGCTCCCGCGCGACCACGCGCGCTCGCGCGAGAATTTCTCGCCGCTCTGGGACACCACGCCGCGCGGTCCCTTCCTGGTGAATCCGACGACCGATGCCGGCGCGACTCTCGGGCGCGTGCTGTTCTACGACAAACGGTTGTCGGTCACGAACACACGCGCGTGCGCTTCGTGCCACCATCAAGAGCGTGGTTTCGCGTCCGCGGAGCGATTCGACACCGGAGTGCTCGGCGTTCCGCTGAAACGCAACACGATGGGGCTCACGAACGTGCGCTTCAATCTTCACGATCTCTACTTCACGGACCTGCGCGCGCGGGGCCTCGAGAAGCTCGCGCTCATGCCGATCGTGGAGCCGAGCGAGCTCGGCAACTACTTGCCGCTCCTGGAAGCGAAGATCGCTGCCGCGCCGTTCTATCGGCAGCTGTTCGAGGCCGCTTTCGGCTCGCCCGAGGTCACGTCCGAACGGATCTCGCTGGCGCTCGCGCAGTTCTTACGGTCGTTGATCTCGTACCGCACGAAGTTCGACGGTGCGGTGCCGAACATCGACGTGTTGCCGGATCCGTCCGTTTTCAGCCCCACGGAGCTCGAAGGCGCGGAGCTATTCCGACAAAACTGCTCCCTCTGCCACTTCGCGATCATCCAGACTCTCGATGTTCCGGCGAACAACGGCATCGACGAGGTCGTCACGGACCCCGGAGCGGGCGGCGGCACCTTCCGCGCGGCATCGCTGCACAACATTGCACTCACCGCGCCGTACATGCACGACGGGCGCTTCGCTACGCTGCGGGAGGTGATCGACCACTACGATTCCGGAGTGCACGATAGCGCGCATCACTTTCTGCGCGACTCGACGACTGGCGAGCCGCGGCGCCTGAACCTTACCGACGCGCAAAAAGCAGCCTTCGAGGCATTCTTCGCCACGCTTACCGACGACGAGTTCCTGAACGATCCGCGGTTCTCCGACCCGTTCGCGCCCTGATCGACTTCGCGCTGGACTGACTCCGCGACCCGATTCACGTCGCGCGGGGAAGAAAAGGCGGCGTCACGTGTATATACGTTGTGACAACCAACCGAGGAGCGAACGTATGAATACCAGGACCCTGGCCGCGGCCGCGCTGGCCCTCGTTGCCGCAACCGCCGCCGCAGACACCGCGGTCTACGACCTCGACGCCAAGAATGCCAAGGAGATCAAAGAAGCCCTCCAGTCCGTGTTATTGGCGCAATGTCAGCAGCCGGGTATCGGTACCAGCAACCCCAATGCGTGCCGCGCCGAGCTCTTGCCGACCGGCCAGCTACTGGTCGCGGCGCCGGACGCGGCACAGGCACAGGTCGCGGCGGTGATCAAGGCGATCGCCGCGCGCAACGCGACTCCGACGCCCCGTGTGACGTTGGAGTATTGGGTGATCTACGGCGAGCCGCGCAAGCCGGACGCCACCAACGCCGCGCTCAAACAACTCGCCTCGGTGCTGCAGCAACTCGAGCGTACGCACGGCGAGCTCGGTTTTTCCGTATTGGATAGCACGGCCCTCACGACGCAGTCGGGGACGAACGCGGGCACGCACGGCGGGGCGCTCCAGATAAACCAGCACGTGGGGGCGAACGCCGACAGCGTGAGCGTGGCGATTCAGCTGACCTTTTCGCCCCTCCCCGCCGACGCAAACGCGGCCGCCGGTGCGGACTCGGCTGCGGAAGCGGTCGCGGCCGCGGCCGTGGTCGCACAGTCTCTCAACGTGGAAGTGACGATTCGGCGCGGCGAGTATCTGGTCTTGGGCGAGCGCACGGCCGGGGAGCCCGCCAAGTCGGGAAGGTTGTTCTACGTCGTGCACTGGCCGCAGGGCCAATAGGCTCACCGCCGAGCCTCGCGGTCGCGACGATGACGGGCGTCGACGAAACGTCGTGGGTCGAGCTGTACCGGGCGCTCGAAAAGCCGCTCTACAACGTCGTGTACCGCTGGTTGTGGGACTCGATGGAGAGCCAGGACGTCGTGCAGGAGGCGTTCATGCGCTGTTGGCGAGCGCGCGACCGGATCCGTCTCGAGGGCTTCAAAGCGTTCGTCTATCGCACCGCGTTGAATCTTGCGTCGAACCGGCGCCGTGCCCGAAAGCTCTGGCGGCTCGTGTCGTTCGAGTCGCTGCCCGAGGAGCCGGCGGACACGCGTGACGGCGCGCCGGTGTTGTCGCGCGACGTGCAGCGCGCGATCGACGGTTTGCCGGAGACGCTGAAGCGAGTGCTGCTGCTTTGCGAGCTCGCGGGAATGAGCTACGGTGAGGTCGCCGCCATCGTCGGGGTGCGCGAAGGCACGGTGGGCTCGCGCCGCAACCGCGGGCTCGCGTTGTTACGCGAGCGATTGCAGCCGCCGCAGGAGTTGCCGGATGTCGATCGAGCGTGAGTTGTTCGAGCTCCTGGAGCCGCCGGCGGGCGGCGTCGAGCGGTTTTTCGCGCGTCTCGCGCAGCCCGAGGTGCGTACCGCGGGTGTCGGGCTCGCGGCGTTCAGCGTCGCGGCTTTGCTGGCCCTCGTCGCGGTGCTCGTATACCGCCCCACCGCACCGCCGAGCCCCGGCGTCGCCGACAACTCGATCGTGGCCGCACCGGAGCTCGACCGGCTGCTCGGCAGGGAGGCGGCGCCCGTGCCACTCACCGTCAAGCGCGACGATCAGCCGGTGCAAATCGAGGAGCTGCCGAGCTCCGATCCGCAAGTGAGGATCTATCGCGTGCTCTGACGCGCGTCAGCCGGCAGCACGCGGTTCGGATTCAAGATGCCATGCGGGTCGAGCGCCGTCTTCAAGCGGCTCATCAGCTCGAGCTCGGCACTGCTGCGCGAATGATGCAGGTACTTGCGCCGCAGGGTGCCGACGCCGTGCTCCGCCGACACCGAGCCGCCGTGCGCGCCGACGGCGGCGTAAACCAGGTCGCAGAGCACGCCGAGATCGCGCGCGGAATGCGTCGTGATCGCATGATGCAGATTGTTGTCGCCGATGTGGCCGAACACGAGGTTCGTGACGGGCACGGGGAAGCGCTCGAGCTCCGCGTCGAGCGACGCGAGGAAGTCGTTCATGGAGTCGAGCGGCAGGCTGATGTCGAAGCCGAGCATCGGCTGGAGCGTGGGCGTGACCTCGCCGATCGCGTCGCGGATCGACCAGAAGTTGCGGATCTCGCGCTCCGACTGCGCGACGGCCGCGTCGACGATCTCGCCCGCGGCGAGCGCGGCTTCGAGCGCGCGCTCGAGGCGCTCGCGCTCGACGGCGTCGTCCGTGCCCTCGATCTCGGCGAGCACGTAGAGCGGATGGCGCTCGGCGAACGGCGACGCGAGCGCCGGCATGTGCTCGAGCACGTAGTGGAAGTACGACGCCCACATAGCCTCGAACGCGCTCAGCGAACCGCCGAGCGCCTGGAGCCGGTGCAGTAACGCGATGGCGGAGTCGAGGTCGCGCAGCGCGCAGAGCGCGGTGACCTTGGCCGGCAGCTTCGGCCAGAGCCTTAAGACCGCGCGCGTGACGATGCCCAGCGTGCCTTCGGTGCCGATGAAGAGCTGCTTGAGATCGTAGCCGGCGTTGTTCTTGAGCATCTTGCCCATCGAGCTCACGACGGTGCCGTCGGCGAGCACCGCCTCGAGGCCGAGCACGAGATTGCGCATCATGCCGAAGCGGATCACCTGGTTGCCGCCGGCGTTGGTCGCGATGTTGCCGCCGATCGTGCACGAGCCGCGCGCGCCGAGATCGAGCGGGAACAGGAAGCCGGCGTCGGCGGCGGTTTGCTGAACGGTTTGCAGCGGCGTGCCCGCCCGCACGGTCATCGTGTGCGCGGCGCGGTCGAGCTCTTCGATGCCGACCAGCCGCTCGAGCGAGATCGCGACCTCGCCACGCTGGGGTGTCGCGCCGCCGGCGAGCCCGGTGAGCCCGCCCTGGACGACGACGGGTTGGCGGGCGAGGTGGCACTCGCGCAGCACGGCCGCCACGTCCTCGGTCGACGCCGGCCGCACCACCGCGAGCGGCGCGCACGCGTTCTCGTGGCTGAAGTCGACGTGATAGCGCGCGGCGGCCGCGCCGGTCAGCACGGCGCCGGGGCCGAGCAGCCGTTCGAGCGTCGCGACGATGTCGTTGGTCATGCGTGGATTCTAGGTGGCCGAGCCGAGGCTGGTATAGACTCGCGCGGCCGCGATGAGCGAGTCGCCACCCCCAATTCCTGCCGCGGAGCTTGGCCGGCCGTGGAGATGCCCCACGTGCGCCGTCGAGACGGCGGCGCCGTACTGCGGCTCGTGCGGCGAGAAGCGCATGACGCCGAGCGATCTCACGCTCGGCGCGCTGCTCGGGCAGGCGCTCGAGTCGATCACGGACGCCGACGGCCGCGTATTCCGCACCTTCGCGACGCTTTGCCGGCGACCGGGCGAGCTCACGGCGGCTTACTTGCGCGGCGAGCGCAAGCGTTACGTCGGTCCGGTGCAGCTGTTCGTGCTCGTCAACGTGCTGTTCTTCTTCGTGCAGGCGGCGCTCGGGTTCCACATCCTGAGCAACGACCTCGGCTCGCACCTCGAGGAGCAGCGCTACAGCAACTGGGTGGGGCCGTTCGCGGAGCGCGTGCTCGCCGAGCGGGGCACGACGCGCGCGGACTACGCGCCGGTCTTCGACAGCGCGGTCGCGGTCAACGCGAAGGCGCTCGCGTTCATGATGGTGCCGATGTTCGCGCTGCTGGCGCTGGTGCTCTCGCCGTTCAGCGGGCGCCCGCTCGTCGCGCACATGGTGTTCGGCCTGCACTTCGAGGCGTTTCTGCTGTTGGCCCTCGCCGTGCCGTTGCCCCTCATCGGGGTTCCGGTGGTCGCGGCCATGGAGCTCGCCGGGAAGCAAGCGTACGCCGACGTCGTCGTGGCGTGGTTGCTGATCGCGCTGTGCGCCGTCTACGCATACTTTGCGTTCGGCCGGGTCTACGGCGGCGCGGTCTCCGCGCGGCTCGCCAAGGCGGCGCTATTCGCCGTGCTGATGATCGGCGTGATTCGTGTGTATCGTTTGATCGTGTTCTTCGTCACCTTCTACACGGCATAGGGAAATGATCGACCTCTACACTTGGACCACGCCGAACGGCCGCAAGATCTCGATCATGCTCGAGGAGGTGGGCCTGCCTTATCGAGTGATCCCCGTCGACATCATGGCGAACGAGCAATTCAAGCCCGACTTTCTCGCGATCAGCCCGAACAACAAAATCCCCGCGATCGTCGACCAGGAGACCGGTGTCGCACTGATGGAATCGGGCGCGATCCTGCTGTACCTCGCCGACAAGACGGGGCAGCTCAAGGGCAGCGGCAAGTCGGGCTGGCAGGCCGTCGAGTGGCTCATGATGCAGATGGGCAGCGTGGGACCGATGCTCGGTCAGGCGCATCACTTCCTGAAGTTCAACAAGGGCAAGTCCGACTACGCGGAGAAGCGCTACGGCGACGAGGCGAAGCGCATCTACGGCGTGCTCGACAAGCGGCTCGGCGAGGCCGAGTACCTGGCGAGCGACTACTCGATCGCCGACATCGCGACCTGGCCGTGGATCTCGCGCTGGGAGTGGCAGGGCATCGACTTCGCGCAGTTCCCGAATCTCAAGCGCTGGTACCTCGCGATCGCCGAGCGGCCCGCCGTCCGGCGCGGCTACGACGTGCCGAAGCGCGTCAGCGACATCCCCGTGCCAACCTGAGCAGAAAATAGGGACATGTTTGATTTTTCACGTGCGGCTGCGGCGCTCCACGGCGAGTCGCGAAAAATCAAACATGTCCCTATTTTCCGCGAGCGCGCGGACGTGGGCCGGGGTCGTGCCGCAGCAGCCGCCGATCACGCGCGCGCCTTGCGCGATCCACTGCGACGCGAGCGCTGCGAGCTCGGCCGGTGTCGTCGGCGTCCCGACGTCGTCCTCGATCGCGCCGTTGCCGGGCAACGCCGGATACGCGCCGAGCGATCCGTCCCAGCGCTCGCGCACGAGCGCGAGCGCCGGGAGCACAGTCGCGCGCGGGCTGTGCATTATGTTGACGGACGCCGGAGCGAACGGCAGCAGCGCGTCGAGGCAATCGGCGAGGCGCACGTCGGGAGAGTCGAACGCGATCAGCTCGCCGTCGCGCTGCCGGCAGCTGAGACCCAGCCAGAACGGCAGGCCGGAGTCGCGCGCCGCGGCGCAGGCGAGCGGGGCGTGCTCGGTGTCTTGCAGCATCTCGAGCACGATCAGGTCCGCGCCTTCGGCGGCGAACAGCTCCGCGAGCTCGATGTAGGCGCTGCGCTCGGTCGCACGGTCGGGATAGCTGCCGGGATCGAAGCGCGGCGGCAGGCACGACAACGACGCCGCCACGACCACGTCGCGGCCGGCGAGATCGCGAGCCTCCTTGGCCGCCTGCAGCGAGCGACGGTTGATCGCCTCGAAGTCCGCGCCGAGGCCGGCCTCCTCGAGCACGAAGCGCGCGGTCGCGAAGGTGTTCGCCGTGATCACCTCGGCGCCGGCCTCGATGTGCTCGAGGTGGATCGCGCGCAGCAGGTCGAAGTGGGTGACGGCGGCCAACGCGCTCCACACGTCGGCGCGCATCGGGAAGCCGCGGCGCCGGAGCTCGGTGCCCGTGCCGCCGTCCTTGAGCAGCGGCCGGCCGCTCTCGAGCCGATCGTTCCAGGAGTGTTTCATCGCGTCCCTCCGATGGTGGTCGCCGGGGCCCGCTTTCGAAACGTCGCTGGCCGACGGTATACTCCCGCGGTCCGATAACAACAACAACGAATTTGAGGGTAGGACATGTCGCCCGATCCATCGAGCCGCGATACCGCGCAACCCGGCGAGGAAGCGCTAGCGGGGGAGGCCGAGGCCTGGGAGCCTTGGGAAACCGCGCTCGTGCTCCTGACCATCGCCGTGGGCCTCGGCGGGCTCGTCGGGCTCGGTTGGCTGGTCGACCACTTCATCTTGGTGTGAGCTTCCCGGAGCTCGTTCTTACCTACGAACGCGACCGCTGGCGCGCGACGGGCCTAGGCCTAGACGTCACGCACGCGGAGCTCCGCGGGCTCGAGTGGCTGCTCACGACCTTGCTCGCGGAGCGCGGCGCCCCGCCGCGCGTGCACCTGCGCTTCGACAGTAGCGCGCTGCCCACCTGGCTGCGCCAGTACCACGCGCACTATTGCAACTACGTGCTTGAGATCGCGCCCGCGGAGGGCCGATGAGCGTCAACCGCCGCTGGACGAGCGGCATGCTCGCGACCGAGGACTGGTGGTCGGTGTGGATCGGGCTCGCGCTCTACGCCGCGAGCCTCGCGTCGCTCGCGGGTGCAGACCTCGTCGGCTGGATGCCGCGGCCGCGCACCTGGGAGTGGACCGATCTCACGCAAGCGTTCGCGTGGAGCAAGCTGTTTGCGCCCGCGGGCGCGGCGTACGTCGCGTGGCATCCGCTCGCGTCGTGGCTCACGGCCTACGTCGTGCTCACCGCGCTGCTGGCGATCGGCGCGCGCTGCCAGCGCGTCGACGTCGGGCGCTTCGTCGCGGGCTTCAGCGTGCTATACGCGTTGACCTGGGTCGCCTGGCTCGCGGGCAACGAGCTGCACTTGACGACCGTCGACGCGACCGTCGACGGTCGAAATCGCTATCGCGAGGCGGCCTTGAGCTGGGGACTTAAGCTCGGCGAGGGCGCGCCGTATCTGCTCGCGCTCGGAGTGGGGCTTATCATCGGCAACTTCGCGAAGGGCTTGGCTGCGCGACTCGCCGAGGCGGCCAAGCCCGAGTGGTTCATCAAGACCGCGATCGTGTTCTTGGGCGTGAACCTCGGCGCGCAGATGATCCAGGCGAGCGGCTTCGCGGTGCAGCTGCTCGTCACGGGCGCGGCCGCCACGTTCGTCGCCTACCTGCTCTTCTGGCCGATCGTCTACACGCTCGCGCGCCGCGTGTTTCGCCTAAAGCGCGACGTGTCGGCGGTGCTCGCGTCCGGCATCTCGGTGTGCGGGGCGTCGGCCGCGATCGCCACGGGCGGCGCGATCCGCGCGAAGCCGGTGATCCCGGTGGCCGTGTCGATGGTCGTGGTGATCTTCGCGATGCTCGAGCTCATCGTGCTGCCGGGCGCCTACACGGCGCTGTTTCCGGATCAGCCCGTGGTGAACGGCGCGGCGCTCGGCATGACGGTGAAGACCGACGGCGCCGACGCCGCGGCCGGCGCGCTGCTCGACGATCTCATGCGCGCCGCGCACGTCGCGGCGACCGGCGAGCAGTGGCAGCCGGGCTGGATCCTGAGCGCGTCGATCCTGACGAAGCTCTGGATCGACGTGTTCATCGGCGTGTGGGCGTTCGTGCTCGCGCTCGTGTGGGTCTACAAGGTGGAGAAGCGCGCGGGCGCGGTGTCGATCAGCCCGATGGAGATCTGGTTCCGCTTTCCGAAGTTCGTGCTCGGCTACTTCGTGGCGTGCCTGTCGTATCTCGCGATCGCGGCCGCGTGGCCCGCGCAGGCGGCGGCGCTCGCGAGCGGCACGGGCGTGGTCGCGGGCCCGGTGCGCACGTTGCTGTTCATGCTCACGTTCGTCGCGATGGGCACGATCACGGATTTCTCGAAGCTGCGCGGCATGGGTAAGCTCGCGCTGCTCTACGCGCTCGCGCTCGTCTTCGTGATCGCGCCCATCGCGTACGGCGTCGCGTATCTATTCCACCGCGGCTTGATGCCCCCGCTCGGAAATTAGGGACATGTTGCCTTTTTCGCATACGCGCCCAGTCGCGTAGGCGGTCACGTCGTGCGAAAAAGGTAACATGTCCCCAATTTCCGGGTGCGACGCGACGGAAAATCAAACATGTCCCTATTTTCGCGATGAGTAAGTACGTCGGCGCGATCGATCAAGGCACCACGAGCAGCCGCTTCATCGTGTTCGACGAGCGGGGCGCGATCGTGTCGGTCGCGCAGAAGGAGCACGCACAGATCTATCCGCACCCCGGCTGGGTCGAGCACGACGCGCTCGAGATCTGGCGCAACACCCAGGAGGTGATCGGCGCGGCGCTCGCGCGCCACGGCTTGCGCCCCGCCGACCTGGCGGCCGTCGGCATCACCAACCAGCGCGAGACCGCGGTGCTCTGGGACCGGAGATCGGGCGCGCCGCTGCACAACGCGCTCGTGTGGCAAGACGCGCGCACCGTCGATCTCGTGGAGCAATACGCGCGCGCCGGCGGCAAGGATCGGTTCCGCGCCAAGACCGGCCTGCCGCTCACGACGTACTTCAGCGGTCTCAAGCTCAAATGGCTGCTCGACCGCGTGCCCGGCGCGCGCGCGAAGGCCGAGGCGGGCGACGCGCTGTTCGGCACGATCGACTCGTGGCTCGTGTGGAATCTCACGGGCGGCCCGGCCGGCGGGCTGCACCTCACCGATGTCACCAACGCGAGCCGCACGCAGCTCGTCGACCTCGCGACGCTCGACTGGGACCAAGCGCAGCTCGACGCACTCACGATCCCGCGCGCGGCGCTGCCGCGCATCGTGGCGTCGAGCGCGCGCTACGGCGCGGCCAAGATTCCCGCGCTCGCCGGCGTCACGATCGCCGGGATCCTGGGCGACCAGCAGGCCGCGCTCGTCGGCCAGACCTGCTTCGATCCCGGCGAGGTCAAGAACACCTACGGCACCGGCTGCTTTCTATTGATGAACACCGGCACGCGGCCCGTGCCGTCGACCGCGGGCCTGCTCACCACCGTCGCCTATCAAGCCGAGGGCGAGCCCGCGCGCTACGCGCTCGAGGGCTCGATCGCGATCGCCGGCGCGCTCGTGCAATGGCTGCGCGACAATCTCGGGCTCATCGCCAAGAGCGCGGACGTCGAAGCGCTTGCGCGCAAGGTCGACGACAACGGCGACGTGTACTGCGTGCCCGCGTTCTCGGGGCTGTTCGCGCCGTATTGGAAGGAGACCGCGCGCGGCGTGCTCGTGGGCCTCACGCGCTACGCGAACAAGAGCCACATCGCGCGCGCGGCGCTCGAGGCCGTCGCCTATCAGACGCGCGACGTGCTCGAGGCGATGGAGAAGGACTCGAAGATCCCGATCAAGGAGCTGCGCGTGGACGGCGGCATGGTCGCGAACGAGCTCTTGATGCAATTCCAGGCGGACATGCTCGGCGTGCCGGTGGTGCGGCCGAAGATCGCGGAGACGACGGCGCTCGGCGCCGCGTACGCCGCGGGGCTCGCGGTCGGGTACTGGTCGGGGCGCGACGATCTGAAGCGCAACTGGGGCGTCGACCGGCGCTGGACGCCGGCGATGCCGGACGCGGAGCGGGCGCGGCTCTATGCCAAGTGGCAGAAGGCCGTCACGCGCTCCTTCGATTGGCTCTGACGCGGAGCCCTGGATGCAAGCAACGGAACGTCCTACGCCGAAGATCTCCAAGACTGCGATCTGGGTCGCCGCGGCCCGTGCCGTCGGCGCGCGCGAGCCGGACCCGTCCGCGCGCAATCCCGACCATCTCGCCGAGCTGCTGCTCGGCGACCCGGCTGCGCTCTCATTGGAGCATCCCACCGTTCAAGCGCTGACCCAGAGCTACGACGAGGCAATGAAGAACGCGGAAGTCGTCGGCAACGTGCGGTTCATGACGGTGCGCACGCGTTTCATCGACGCCGCGCTCGAGCGCGCGATCGCGGACGGCGCGACGCAAGTCGTGATCCTCGGTGCGGGGTTCGACTCGCACGCGTACCGGTTTCAGGAGTTGTTGGCCGATGTCCGAGTCTTCGAGGTCGATCGGCCGGCCACGCAAGCGTTCAAACGACAGCGAGTGGACGAAGCGCTCGGCGGCCCGCCCGCCAATCTCACCTATGCGGCGATCGACTTCGAGCGAGAGGATCTGCCGGGCGGCCTGGCGCGCTACGGCCACGATCCCTCGCGGCGGACGTTCTTCATCATGGAAGGCCTGGTGATGTATCTGCCGGAAGCGGCCGTTCGCGCCACGCTCGCGTTCGTGGCCAGCCACGCCCCCGGCAGCAGCGTCGTGTTCGATTTCTTCTATACGCCGATGGTCGAGATGATCGCTCGGCTCCAGACGCTCGACGTGCCCGCGGCCGCGAAGACGTCTGCGAACCGATTCCTGAGCATGATCCAGGGCGAGCCGTGGCTCAGCGGACTTCCCGTGGGCGGCGAGCGCGAGCATTTGCGCGAGCTCGGGCTCACGCTGCGCGAGGTGTTGCCGGTGGGCGGCGCGGAATCGGTCAAGCGCTACCTCACCAAGGCCGACGGCACGCAGGTCGGCGCCCAAACGCTGGCGGGGGCGATGGCGCGCATGGCCGACTACTTCAAGTCCGCCGGGCCGGGCGAATCGACGGGGCCGGCGCAGGCGTTCGCCGAGCGCATGCGCGAGCAGCAGCGCACGATGGTGTATCAGTTGGCGGACGCAGTCGTCCCCTGAGGCGCGAGGCACTTCTCGGCATGGACGGTCACTCGCGCCGCAGCACGAGCGCGGGAGACGCCCGAGCGGCGCGCATGGCTTGCACCGCGACGGCGAGCCAGGCCACGACCAAAGCGATCAGCAGGCTCGCCACGAACGGAATCGCGCCGAGCCCCGCGCGAATCGCGAACAAGCTGAGGTAGCCGCTCAGCACCACGTAGGCCACGGGCCACACGGCGAGATTCGCGATGAGGATCGGCTTCGAGAAGTTGGCCAGCAACATCCAGAGAATTTGCCGGACGCTCGCGCCGTTGACCTTGCGAACCGCGATCTCCCTCAAGCGCCGGCGCATCGTGTGCAGCGAGACGCCGATCAATCCCATCGTCGCGATGGCGGATGCAAGCCCGCCGAGCGCCGCGAACACGTTGTCGATGACGTCGAGGAGTCCGTAGGACGCCTCGTATTGCTCGTTGGCGAAACGGCGGCGCAGCGGCACGTCCGGAGCGAGCTGCGCCCACGTTGCATCGATCCGTGCGAGGGCCCCCGCGACATCCTGTCTCGCGACGCGGATGACCGGAACGACGGCCTCGTCCCGATTCATCAGGTAGAGCATCGGGGCGCCGAAATTCAAGGGTTGGATCACGAAGTCCGCCACGACGCCGATCACGTGCAGGCGCTGCGGCGGCTTTGCCCCGGTTTGCGAGAGCGGTCGATAGATGACCTTCCCGATCGCATCCTCGGTGCTGCCGAGGTCCATCCTCCGCACCATCGCACGATCGATCACGACGTTGTAGTCCGCTGCACCGCTCTCCGATTGCCAGGCGTCGAGGTCCGCCGTGTCCGCCGCCCGCTGTGCGTCGAAGCCGCGTCCCGCCACGAAGCCGATGTTCATCGCGTCGAAGAAGCTCGGGTCGACGATCTCCTGGCTGGCGTTGACGAGCGACGCGGATGGGTCCGCGGCAGCCGAGAGGTCCGCGAACCGAAAACCTCTGCCCCACGGAACGAAATCGATTGCGCCGACGGCGCTCACGCCGGGCTGCCTTGCAAGCTCGGTCTTCAAGAGCTCTCGATCTGCTCCCCCGTTGGCGAGATCGTTTGCGATCACGACGATCGGATCGCTATCCGGATTCTCTATCGCTCGTCGCATCGCGCGGTTCTGCGCAACGATCACGAATACCGCCACCAGCAGGAAGCCCGCGAACGCAAATTGGAGACCCACGAGCAACGAGGAAAAGGAACGCGTTCGATCGCGCGATCGCGCACGGTGAACGTCGGCCGGCGGTACCCGACACAAGACGATCGCGGGATAAGCAGTCGTGCAGAGCGTCACGACAACCACCAACGCGGCCAGGAACGCCCAGAGTTTCTTCATCGGGAGCAAAACGTCGACGACGGCGACGAACACCGCAGGCTCGACGACCAGCATGCTCGCGACGATGCACGCGAGGGACACGGCGAGCGCAACGGCCGTTAGCACCAACCCCTCGACCATGTACTGGACGAGGATCTGATAGCGCTCGGCGCCGAGCACTCGCCGCACGGCGATCTCGCGAGCGTGCGTCATGGACTGAGCGGTGGCGAGATTCGCGTAGTTGAAGCACGCCACCAGGAGAACCAATCCGCCGAGCACCATCAACACCGTCATGCTGGAGATGCCCGTGGCGTTGGCGCCCACGAGCCCGTCGAGCCAGATCTGCGTAACGTCTGCTACGGGCCGAGCGTGGAACCGGAGCTCCTCGGTGCCGTCGACGGGGACGTTGCGTCTGGCGAACGCGTCGAGCTGAGCGTCGAATGCCGCGGCCGTGAGCGAGCCGTCGCGCGGCAGCAGGACGTACGTGTAGCCGGTACGACTGGTCCAGCGTGGGCTCGCATCTCGCGCGGGGCCCATGTCGCTCGACACCAAGATCTCGAACCGCAAGCCGAACGGCACGACCCCGGCGGACATGTCCGTGCTGAGCTGCGACGGTTGCCTGAGCGCGCCTACGACGCCCGCGATGGTGACGGTTTTCTCGCTCCCGCTGCCGCCGCCCAGGCGGAGCGTGCGGCCGACGACCTTGTCCGTGCCGAACAGTTTCTGTGCGAAGGACTGGCTGACGATCGCGCTGCCGGGCGCGCTCAACAAGCTTTCCGTCCTGCTCGTCGCGGCGCGGAGCATCGGCAGGTCGAACATGGCGAGCAGCGGCGGGTCGGCGAACACCGCGCTCGCGAAGCGACTCGTGTCGTCCACCGCCACGGGGATCTCCGCTCCCCATGCGTGCGCCACGGCATCGAGCTGCGGGAAGTCGACTGCAAGGTGCTCGGCCAGCAGCCGGGGAGTGGTCGCAGGAAGGGGGGCGCCCTCGCGCGTGGCGTCGCTCATGACGACGACGTAGAGCCGCGACGCATTGCTCTGATGACGGTCACCTTGCGCGAGGTATGCAGTGGTGCCCCACGCGACGACGAAGCACGCGAGGCCCATCGCGAGACAGACGACGTTGACGCCGGTGACGACCTTGTGCCTGCGGAAGTGCCGCAGAGCCGTGATCAGGTAGTGCGCGAGCAGCTGCCGGCGCAAGAACGCCGCGTCTGCGAACGCGCCACTCGAGCGTCTCACCAGGTTCGCCGGCGGCTGCCAGCGCGCGTCCGCGCGGACCTCGGCCTCCCACTCGCGCATCCAGCGTTCCCGAGCCGCGCGGGGTACGAGATGACGCGCCGCGCGCAGGATCGCGAGCGAAACTCGAAGCGCAAGCGGATCGCGGCGTTGCTCGCTCATGGCTAACCTCGCGTCGGCTTCAACGCGCGCGGGCGGCGCGGCACGATCTCGTGCGCCGTTCGATAGCGGTCCGCCGTCTCCGCGAGCAGCTTCTTGCCGTCGGCCGTCAACGCGTAGTAACGCCGCGGCGGGCGCTGATCGCGCGTCGCGACGCTATGCGCTTCCCATTCGGACGTCGCGAGCCCTTCCGTCTCGAACCGGCGCAGGATCGGATAGACGGTGCCGCTCGGCAGGTTGGTCGCGTCGATGATGTCGAAGCCGTAGTGATAACCGCGCGCGAGCGCTTCGAGCACGAGAACGGTGGAGTAAGTGATCTTCATGGCTATGTAGAGTATTATCTACGTAGCGTTATACATGGCACGACACACTCGCGCAACCAGGGTCAGACCCTAGGGCCAGACGCGAGCGCCAAGGCGGCGTGCAGACGAGATCAGTTGTACGCGGTCGGCACGAACAGAAACTCGCCGTTCAGGTGACCCGCGTCGGCAAGCGCGGCATAGCGCGGGCTTTGGGCCACGTTGAGGCGCGCGGACGCCGTCTGCGCGGGAGCGGCCAGCTCGTCGTAGAGCGCCGAGCCTTCGAGAATCTTGTCGTTGCTCTCGAGGATCTCGAGCAGGTACCTGGCGAAGATCGAATGGCCGCCGCCGCCGTCGTCGAGGATCGGCTGATTGTCGCCCGAGGTCATCACGGTACGCGACGGCAACTGCGCCAGCTTCTTCAGGCGCTTGAGCTCGGCGTCGTTGCCGGTGGTCGTCGCGACCAGCCGCAGGCCCGAGTTCCTCGTCATCACGCCCGAGTAGCACGAGTCGGCGACCACGAGCACGTGGCGCGCCGGCATCAGCGAGATCAGGTTCGTGATCATCTGATCCGAGATCCACTCGGTGTTGTCGTTCTGGTCGGCGTTCACCGGCAGCCAATAGCCGACTGAATTGCGCTGGTCGAGCTCGCCGTGGCCCGCGTAGTAGATCAGCAGGCTGTCCTCGGCCTTGAGCGACTTCGTGTAGTCGTTCAGCGCGTTCAAGATTTCGGCGCGGCTCGCGTTCTGCAGCATGCGCACCTTGAAGCCGTAACGGTCGCTGAGCACCTTCTGCAGCGTCGTCGCGTCGTTCAGGGCCGTGTCGAGATCGGGCATCTTCTGGTAGTCGTTGTTGCCGATGATCAGCGCGTGATAGGTGCCGAGCGAGAGATCGCGCGACGTGCGGTTCGTCGGCGCGATCGACGCCGATATCGGCGGGCCGATGCTGCGCATCACGGGGGCCGGCTCCGTGTTGCGCGCCTGCAAGTCCGCAATCTGCGTCGTGAAATCGTGCGACCGGTTCTCGAGATCGCGGATCTGTGCGTCCTGCTGCGCCACTTCGGCCTCGGACTCGGTCACTTGCCGCTCGCGCCGCGCGAGCTGCTGCTCCTTGTCCTTGAGCTCGCCCTCGAGCTTCTTGACTTCGGGCTCGCGCCCGGCCGCTGCTACCGCTTGCAGCTCCCGAAGCTGGCGCTCGAGGCTAGCGGAGTCGGCGCGCGCGGTCTGAAGCTGCGTGCGCCGCTCGCCGAGGTCGTTGCGCGCGAGCACGAGATCGCGCTTCAACGCCTCGGTGCTCTGGGTTTGCCCCTCGAGCTCCGCCCGCAGCGACGCGATCGTGCGCTCCGCGTTCGCGGCCGTTGCCTTGACCTCCGAGACGTAGGTGAGGGCGTCGTCCTCGATGCCCGTGGCCTGCCGGTACAGGTTGAGCGCCTTCACCGGATCGCGCTCGACGCCGATGCCTTGCTCGTAGAAGTAGGCGAGGCTCAGCTCCGCCCGCTTGTGGTTCTTCGCGGCAGCTTTCGCGTACCACTCCGCCGCGAGCGCATAGTTCGGCGCGGTGCCGAGCCCCTTCTCGTAGATCTCGGCGACGTACGCTTGGGCGTCTAAGTCGCCGAGCTCCGCTTGCGGCAGCCAGAACGCGAGGGCGGTCTCGTAGTTCGCGCGGTCGTAAGCGACGTAGCGCCCGCCCTTGATCTCGCACTCGGTCGCGGTGAGGCGCGCGGGACGCGATGGGCCCAAGGTCGTATTGAGTCCGCCCTGTTTGATGATCTGACCGGGCAGCAGGCAGTCGATGACCATGAGCTTGGCCGGGTCAATAGGGATAGCGGCGCGGCGCTGCGCCAGGCTCGACGCGGCGCCCAGCGCGGCCGCTGCGCCCACGATCAATGAGGCGAGTCGCTCGAAGTGACGTCTATTCATCCGTGGTGCCGCGTCGCTGGGCCCATTACTCGGCAAACCGCAGCGGTTTGTCAATTCGCTTGATTTGTCATGCGGCCCTGATTATGTTCTCGGCGGTTCAAACGACCATAAAGCAGAACCGACACGGAGTCGTTGGTCCCCTCTCCGTTGCGGATTCAACGCCAACAACAACCGCCGGAGAGTGTCCATGCATGCCTCGCTCGTTCGCGCCGTTCTCCTCGCGCCGGCTGCGTCGAACTCCTTTGCGATGCGGTATCCGCCTCGTCCTCGCGCCGTCGCCATCGCGGGCGCCCTGTTCGGCCTAGTCGTTACGGCCTTGCCGGCGCAGGTGCAGGCGGCGATCACGGTATTGCTGCCTGCCAACACGCATGTGCAGGTGCAGCCGGGTGAGCGCCTGAAGGTCCGCAACGATTCCTTCCTCCCCGACTTCGCGAGCACCGACGCGCCGCCGCTACGCGTGACCGCGGCCTCCTACAACTTCCAGGGCGTGGTCGCGTCGTTGACGAGGACCGGCGATCTCTGCGTCGACTCGCTCGACGATCCCGCCGTGGATTTCGGCGGGGTCGCCACGATTTCGCTCCGCGACGACAGCGGCGCCACGGCCACTGTGCAGATCGTGGTCGACCAGGGCGGAGACGGCGCCGACGAGGCAGACTGCCGCGACCCGGCGCTCGTCGTGAAGCAGCCGAGCTATCCGGCCACCGCGCAAGTGGCCGAGGAAGGCAACGTGCTGATCACGACCGCCACCCTGCTGGCGGTGGCGCGCGATCCGAACGGCGGCCAAACGACCTGGGACACGCCGAGCGTGCCCGCGAGCGCGGGCACGGTCGCGGTCGAAAGCACTCCGGGGGCGCCGGGCGGCATTCGGTTCACCGCGGCACGCGACTTCAACGGCATTGCCAGGATTTCCTATCTCGTGAACGACACCGACCACGACGGTATCGTCACCTTCGAGGCCGACGTCACGGTCACTCCGGTCAACGATCCTCCCACGGCCACCAATAACAGCTGCGCGGCCGCCGCGACCGGGAGCACGTTGTGCCAGCTCTTGTTCGACGACGTCGACACGGCGCGCGCCAACCTGGTCGTCACGATCACCACGCAGCCGACCGGAGGCGCGGTCGCCGCCGTGGACGTCGCCAACCGCCGCGTCGCCTACACGCCGCGCCCCGGCACGACGTCGGACAGTTTCGCGTACACGGTGTCGGACGGCGGCCAGCTGATCGCTTCGGCCAACGTCACGGTCAGCGTTTCGTCCGCCCCGAGCCCGCCGCAGGCGGTTCTGCGCGTGCTCCAGCCGAGCGGCGCGATCGTCGTCGAATCCCCGCCGAACGGCACCGCCTCCTTCGCCGGGCCCGCCGACACCGATCAAGCGGCCGGCGAAGCGCTCCGCTTGGACGGCTCGGCGAGCTTGCCGGGCACCAATCCCAGCTCGGCGGTCACCCTGTATCACTGGACCGTGAACGGCCAGGCGTTGCCGCAGACCACGGCGACCGTGGACCTGAGGCTCGCAGACGGCGCCAATACGGTGGCGCTGCAGGTCGAGGACGGCCAAGGCCGACTCAGCGACGCCGCGGCGAAGGCCACGGTGCAGCTCAACGTCGGGGCCGCGCCGACGATTCCGGCCGACGCGCCGCAGATCTTCTTCAACGGCTCGGCCGCGATCAACAAAGTGAACGTGGACAACACCGACTTGAAGCCGGGCGAGACCGTGCTGTTCGACGCGTCGCACAGCGCGAGCCCGTCGGGAAACCCGATCGTCACCTACACGTGGACCTTGAACGGGCAGCAAGCCCAGACCGGCCCGTCCGCGACGGCGTCGCTCGCCTTGCACGACGGCGACAACACGATCCTGCTGACCGTCACCTACCGGCAGGGCAATACCGGCTCGGTCTCGGTCACGGCCACCGTCAAGGCCGACATCGACCTCGGCGCGCTCCCCGGGCTCTCGCCGAGCCAGAGCTCCGTGGGCACCGCGATCAGCGAGCTGTGCCCGCGGTTGAACGGTGTTGCGTCGACGCCGGGTCAAGTCGAGCTGCTCGATCGCTGCACCAAGATCCTGAGCGACCCCAATTCAGCGCAGCAGCGCCAAGCGATCGAGGCGATCACGCCCGAGGAGATCACGTCGCAGCAGACCACCGCGATCGACTTCTCCAAGGCGCAAGCGGGCAATCTGGCCGCGCGTCTCGTCGCGCTGAGGCACGGCGCCGGCGGCGTGAGCTTCGCGGGCCTGTCGATTCGCGACAAGGACGGCTCCCTGATCCCGCTCGAGCAGCTCGCGAGGCTCGTGAGGCATCTCACCGGCGGCGCCGGCGGCGACGACGACCAGGCGCAGAAGAAGACCCGGGATCCCGCGGCCGACTCGCTCGCCAAGAAGTGGGGCTTCTTCGTCAACGGCAACGTCATCGACGGGAACAAGGATCAGACCACTAACGAGTCGGGCTTCGACTTCGGCGGCTGGGGAGTCACTACCGGGTTCGACTACCGGTTCACGCAGCACCTCGTCGGGGGCTTGTCGCTCGGCTATAACGAGTCGAGCACGGACTTCGCGAACAACGCGGGCAGCTTGGACAGCGACGGCGTATCGACCTCGCTGTACGGCACGTACTTCGAAGACAAGTGGTACGCGGACTTCGTCGGCTCGTCGGGCGGGCTCGACTACGACTCGCTGCGCGTGATCTCGTACAGCGACGGGTCCGGCCCGCACAACGACGCCGCGCGCGGCACCACGAGCGGCGACCTCACCACGCTTGGCGCGAGCTTCGGCTACAACTTCAGCAAGGGCGGCTGGTCGTTCGGCCCGACGGCCGCGCTCACGAGCGTTCAAGTCGACATCGACGGCTTCGCGGAGACCGGCGGCGGCACCGGCAACGCGCTTGCGATGCGGTTCGGCAATCAGCGAGCCGAGTCGCGCACCGCGCAGGGCGGCTTCCAGTTCGGCTACGCGCTGTCGCGCAAGTGGGGCGTGCTCTCGCCGCAGATGCGCGTCGCGTTCGTGAAGGAGTTCCAGAACGACGCGGAGGTCGTCAACGTGCGCTTCGTGAGCGACCCGTTCGCGAACGACCCGAACCAGCCGTCGCCGGGCGCGATCACGCTGCTCACCGACGACCCCGACACGGAGTACGTGCGCTGGGGCGTCGGCCTGTCGTTCGTGCGCGCGGGCGGGCTGTCGGCGTTCGTCAACTACGAAGGGCTTGCGGGCTTCACCGCGATCAAGTCGAGCGAGCTCACGTTCGGGGCGCGATTCGAGCACAGCTTCAAGTAGCGCGCGCCGCTCACGGCAGGCCGTCCAGCACGGACGGCCACGCCGCGCCCCAGCAGCACGTATGCCGCGTCCCGGGCACGACGCGGACCTCGCCCGCGCCGAGCTTGCGCGCGGCCGCGCTCACGAGCGACGGCGGAACGACGTCGTCGTCCGCGCCCGCGAGGTGCAGCACGAGCGGCACGCCTACGAGCGGCTCGGCGCTCGGGTTGAGCGACAACGCGAGCGGCGCGTAGCCGTGGAGCTCCGTCCACGCGTCGGTGTCGAGAGTGCCTGCGACGGTGACCACCGCGCGCACTCCGTGCAGACGCGGCGCGAGCAGCACGGCCAGTGCACCGCCGCCGCTGTGGCCGATCAGCACGAGCCCGTCGGCGCCGCTCGCGGCGGCCGCGCGCTCGACGACGGCCGCCATGCTCTCGACCACGTCGAGATTGAAGCGCCCAATCGTCCAGAACATCAGCGAGCAGCCTGCCGTGGCATAGAGGCCGAAATAGCACGGCCGGCCGACGTAGATGCTGGCGGCGCGATCGAGCGCCATGAGCTCGAGCATCACCGGCACGCGCGGAGTCGGATCGCGCGCGACGACGTCGGGGTCGAGGTAAGGCGAGCCATCGCCCTCGATGTAGACGTGTAGCGCGCCGGCTGCGGGCCGCGCGTTCCGGTAGACCACGTGGTCGAAGCGCGTGCCGTGCACCACCTCGCGCACGAAGCCGTGCTCGCTCGCGAGCCGTTCGACGCGCTCGGTGGGAGTTGTCGCGCAGGCCGCGAGCGCGATCGCGCCCGCGAGCGCGCGGCCTAGCCGCAAAGGCGCCCCGCGGACGGCGGCGCCGCTACCTGAGGAGCGCGCGCGCCTTCTCCTCGAGCGAGTTGAGCGCGCAGCTGCGCGGGTGGATCTCCAAGCCGTAGCCGGCCACTTCCGCCGCGCCCTTCGAATCGCCCTGCTGCATGAGCTCCGTCGCGCGCCGCGCGTAGAGGTCGATGATTCGCATGATGCCGGCGCGCGCGTCGGGGTTCGGCGCGTCGATCCTGAGCACGTTCTGGAACGCGTGGAACGCGTCGGAGGACGCACCTTTCGACAGCAGCGCCGGATCGAACCGGGCAGCGGCGCTCGCGAGGTATTCCTGTCCCTGCTCGAGCAGCGGCTCGCGATAGCCCGCGGGGCTGTTGCGCTCGAGCGGCGTGCCGCTCGCGGCCACGGCCGCGAGAAATTCCGCGTCGTTCGCCGTGCAGCGCTGCGCCGACGAGTACCAATAGACTACGCCCATCGCGGCTGCCGCGACGGCGGCCACCGCGGCCGCGCGCGCGGCGACGCGACGCCGGCGCACGGTCTTGATCCCGAGGTCGTCGAGAAACGCGTCCACGGACGGCGTGCGGGTGCCCCGTGTGAACGACAGGCCGCGCGCGAGCGCGCGCATCTTGGTGCGCGACAGGCCCGGGATTTTCGCGGGCGACAGATTTTCGTGCTGCGCAAGATGCGCAGGCTTGCCGTTGAACGGATGGCGGCCGCCGAGCAGCTCGTACGCGACGCAGGCGAGGGCGTACACGTCGTCGCGCGGGTCCGGCTCGAGGTGCAGCGCCATCTCCGGGCTCGCGTACGCGGGCGTGAGGCCGCCGAGCACCGACGCGTCGAACTCGTTGGTGTCTTGGCGGATCGCGCGCGCGATCGCGAAGTCGAGCACCTTGACGCGGTTGTCGCTCGTGAGGAACACGTTGCCGGGCTTGAAGTCGGCATGGACGAGACCCTTGCCGTGCGCGTACGCGAGCGCCGCGCCGGCGCCTTGGATGATCGGCCAGGCTTCGGCGAACGGCAGCCTGTCGGGCCGGATCTTGCGCAGCAGCCTGTCGAGCCCCTGGCCCTCGAGCAGCTCCATGTAGATATAGGAGAGCCCGCCGTCCTGATCGAAGTCGTAGATCGAGACGACGTTCGGGTGGGCCAGCTCGTGCGCGCGTCGCACCTCGTGCTGGAGCGCCTCGAGCGCGTCGGCGTCGTCTTGCAGATGCGCGCCCAGGAACTTGATCGCGACCCACTCGCCGTACTTCTCGTTGCGCACGTCGCGCGCCTTGAAGACGACGCCCATTCCGCCTTCGCCGATCTTCTGCTCGAGCAGGAAGCGGCCCTTCACGACCATGCCGGGCTCGAGCGCCATGGGCGGTACCGCCGCGGCGGGCGGACCGCGCAGCGCGGACGGGGGCGCTGTCTTCGCGCCGCTGCCCGTGGTGTGCAGCCGCGTTCCCGTCGCCTGCAGCCGGGTGTCCGCGGGGCTCCGGGGCTTGAGTCGCGTGCCCGTGGCGCCGGCATCGTCGCCGTTCGGCGGATCGGCGGATCTCTCGCTCATACCTCACGCAACGCCATCGCAAAGCCCGGATTGTAGAGGTAGACCGCGACCGCGGCACGCGATCGAGAAATGGGGACGGGTTACTTTTCCCGGAGCGGACTTTTAGTCATGGCGCAGCGCCCGAACGGGATGGAGCCGAGCCGTCTTGAACGACTGCAACGCAAGCGTGCCGTAAGCGACGCAGAGAGCCAGGAGCGCCGCGGCGACGAACACGGCCGGATTGATTGCGGCTCTATACGCGAACGCCGCGAGCCACCGGTCGATCGTTGCGTAGGCAAGCAACGACGCGACGATCGAGCCGAAGCAGATCGAGAGCAAGAGACTCCTCGACAACAGGGCGATCACTTGCCCGGTCGACGCTCCAAGCACCTTGCGGATCCCGATTTCCTTTGTGCGTTGCTCTGTCGTAAACGCGGCCAACCCGAATAC
>DASQOL010000113.1:0-2213 GCA_035644475.1 Gammaproteobacteria bacterium
CGAGGCGCTCGGCGGGATACGCGGGATCGAGCGGCACGTAGGCGCCGCCGGCTTTGAGCACGGCGAGGAGTCCCACGACCATCTCGAGGGAGCGCTCGACACAGAGCCCGACGCGGTCGTCGGGTCGCACGCCGAGCGCGACGAGATGCCGGGCGAGGCGGTTGGCGCGTGCGTTGAGCTCGCGGTACGAGAGCGTCTGCTCCTCGTAGACGAGCGCGATGGCGTCGGGCGCGCGAGCGACTTGCTCCTCGAACAGCTCGTGCACGCAGCGCTTCGCGGGATACGGCGCCTCGGTCCGGTTCCACTCCGTCAGCTGCAGCGCGCGCTCCTCGGGCGCGAGCAGCTCGATGCGCATCACGGGCTGGCGGTCGTCGGCGACCATCGCGCGCAGCAGCGCGACGAGGTAGCCGCGGTGGCGCTCGATCGTGGCCGCGTCGAACAGCGCCGTGGCGTAGCCGAGACCGCCGGCGATCGTGCCGTTCCATTCGGCCAATATCAGCTCGAGGTCGAACTTGACCTGCGGCAGCGCGGTGGCGTGCGGCGCGACCTCGAGCTCCGGCAGATCGGCAGCGGGGCGTTCGTTGTTCTGCCACGCGAACAGAACCTGGAACAGCGAGGCGCGATCGAGGCTGCGCGGCGGTTGGACGATTTCCACGACCTGTTCGAAGGGCAGGTCTTGATGGTCTTGAGCCGCGACCGCGATGCGCTGCGCGCGAGCGATGAGCTCGGCGACCGTGGGCTCGCCCGACAGATCGATACGCAGCGCGAGCGTATTGACGAAGAAGCCGATGAGGCTCTCGATCTCGCGCCGGCCGCGATTGGCGGTCGGCGAGCCGATGACGAGATCCTGTTGGCCGGAGAGGCGCGCGAGCACCGCGGCCCAGGCGGCGAGCAGGGTGGTGAACAATGTGGCCCCGTGCTTCTGCGCCAGCCGCTTGAGACCCGCGGTGAGCTCGGCGTCGAGCCAGATCGGCAGGACGGCGCCGGAGAAGTCTTGCTGTGGCGGCCGCGGTCGGTCGGTGGGCAGCTCGAGCAGCGTCGGTACCTCGGCGAGCGTCCTTCGCCAGTAGTCGGCCTGCGTCGTGAGCCGCTCGCCGGCGAGCCACTGACGTTGCCACGCGGCGTAGTCGGGATACTGGATCGTGAGCGGCGGCAGCGCAGCGTCGCGTCCCTCGCGGAACGCGGCGTAGAGCGCGTTGAGCTCGCGCGTGAGCACGCCTGCGGACCAGCCGTCGGAGACGATGTGGTGCATGGTGAGGAGGAACACGTGCTCCTCCTCGCCGAGACGGATGAGGTGCGCGCGGATCAGCGGTCCGTGCGCGAGATCGAACGGCGTCGCGGCCTCTTCGGCTTGGAGCATGGCGAGCTGCGCTTGCGCGTCGGGCGCGTTGCGCAAGTCGTGCACGGCGAGCGGCAGGCCGGCGTCGGCCGCGAGGAGCCGGACCTCGGGTCGGCCGTCGCGGGCGACGAACACCGAGCGCAGCACCTCGTGGCGGGCGAACAGCGCGTCCAAGCTACGTCGCCACGCGGCGATGTCGAGCGGCCCGCGCAGTCGACGCGCGGTCGGAATATTGTAGACGACGCTAGCTCCGTCGAGCTGGGCGAGGAACCACAGCCGTTCTTGCGCGAACGACAGCGGGAGGTGGTCGGGACGGACAACGGTCTTCAACTCGGGTTCGCTCCGAGCCTTGGCCCTTTGGATGGCGCGAACATCCTCGAGGCTCAGCGCGGTTTGTTTTTGCAACATGCCGGTGCTCACTTCAAATCTGAGACGGTTGGTCGGGGTTCTGCTGAAGGCTCCAGCACAACGTCCAGTAGCGCGCGGCTCAAATCGGCGACGGTCGGAGAAGCGAAAACCGTCCTGAGCGGTAGCTCGACCTCCATCAACTGACGTATGCCGCTCAGCAGGCGCGTGACGAGCATGGAGTGCCCGCCGAGGACGAAGAAGTTGTCGTGGCGGCCGATCCGTTCGATGCCGAGCAGCTCGCTCCAAAGGGTTGCGATGGCTTGCTCGATCTCGCCCTCGGGCGGCTCGAAGGTGCGGTGCGCGTAAGCGGTGTCATCGGGCGCCGGCAACGCCTTGTGGTCGAGCTTGCCGTTGGAGGTCAAGGGCAACGAGTCGAGCACGACGTATGCCGCCGGCACCATGTACTCGGGCAGCCGCGCGGCGAGATGCGCCCGCAGCTCCGCGGCGCGATCCTCTACCGCAGCGC
>DASQOL010000114.1:0-14964 GCA_035644475.1 Gammaproteobacteria bacterium
TTGATCACGCCGTCGCCCTGACACGTCTCGCACCGACCGCCCTTCACGTTGAACGAGAACCGCCCGGGCTCGTAGCCGCGCGCCCGCGACTCCGGCACCTGCGCGAAGATCTCACGAATCGGCGTGAGCACGCCGCTGTACGTCGCCGGATTCGACCGCGGCGTACGGCCGATTGGGTCCTGCGAGATGTCGATCACGTAGTCGAAGTGCTGTAGCCCCTTTACGGACTTGTGCGGCGCGGGCTGGTCGCCGCTGTTGTTGATGTAGCGGTGCACGATCCGGTAGAGCGTGTCGTTCACGAGCGTGCTCTTGCCGGAGCCGGACACGCCCGTCACGCAAGTCATCAATCCCACCGGAATCTGCACGTCCACGTTCTTCAAGTTGTTGCCGCGCGCGCCGCGGATCTCCAACACCAACTGTGGATCGAACTCGCGCCGCGTTGGCGGCAACGGAATCTCGCGCTTGCCGCTCAAGTACTGCCCGGTCAACGACGCCGGATTCTTCATGATCTCCGCAGGCGTGCCTTGCGCCACGATTTGCCCGCCATGCACGCCCGCGCCTGGACCCAAGTCCACGACGTAGTCCGCCGCAAGGATCGCTTCGGTGTCGTGCTCCACCACGAGCACGGTGTTGCCGAGGTCGCGCAAGTTCGTGAGCGTTGCGAGCAGCCGGTGGTTGTCGCGCTGATGCAGCCCGATCGACGGCTCGTCGAGGATGTACATCACCCCGACCAGCCCCGACCCGATCTGCGACGCGAGCCGAATCCGCTGCGCCTCGCCGCCGCTCAAAGTGTCCGCCGACCGATCCAACGACAAATACCCGAGCCCCACGTCCGCGAGGAACTGCAACCGGTTGTGGATCTCCTTGACGATCTTTTCCGCGATCTCGGCGCGCCACCCTGCGAGCGACAGCTGCCCGGACCACTCGAGCGCCGCGAGCACGCTCAACGACGTGATCTCGTTGAGCGGCCGCTCCTGCACGAACACGTTCCGCGCCGCCGCGTTCAACCGCGTGCCGTGGCAGGTCGCGCACACCTGCGTGCTCTGATACCGCATGAGCTCTTCGCGCACCATCGCCGACTCGGTCTCGCCGTAGCGGCGCTGCATGTTCGGGATGATGCCCTCGAACGCGTGCTGCCACGCCCACTTGTTGCCCTTCTTCTTGTTCTCGTACTTGAACTGGATCTTCTCGCCCTCGTTGCCGTAGAGCACGATGTTGCGGATCTTCTCCGGCAGCTCGTTCCACGGCTTCTGCACGTCGAACTTGTAGTGCTTGGCGAGGCCCTGAATCATCGTGAAGTAGAACGCGTTGCGGTGATCCCAGCCGCGGATCGCGCCGCCCGCCAACGACAGCGTGGCGCTCGTCACCACGCGCGCCGGGTCGAAGAACATCCGCACGCCGAGCCCGTCGCAGTCCGCGCATGCGCCCGACGGGTTATTGAAGGAGAAGAGCCGCGGCTCGAGCTCGGGGATGCTGTAGCCGCAGATCGGGCACGCGAACTTGTTGGAGAACGCGATCGGCGCCTTCTTCGGCGAGTCCATGAACGCCACGAGCGCCACGCCCTCGGCCAAGCCCAGCGCCGTCTCGAACGATTCGGCCAAGCGCAGCTGGATGTCGGGTTTCACGGCGAGCCGGTCGACCACGATCTCGATGTCGTGCTTTTTGCGCGCGTCGAGCTTCGGCGGATCGTCGAGCTCCACCACCTCGCCGTCGATGCGCGCGCGCAGGAAGCCCTGCGTCTTGAGCTCGTCGATCTTGGCGGTGTACTCGCCCTTGCGGTCCTTCACCACGGGTGCGAGCAGCATGATCTTGGTGCCCGCGGGCAGCGCCATCACGGTGTCCACCATCTGCGACACGTTCTGCGCCTCCAACGGCGCGCCGTGATCGGGGCAGCGCGGGATGCCGGCGCGCGCGTAGAGCAACCGCAGGTAGTCGTAGATCTCGGTGACCGTGCCCACGGTGGACCGCGGGTTGTGCGACGTGGACTTCTGCTCGATCGAGATCGCGGGTGACAGCCCCTCGATGTGGTCGACGTCGGGCTTCTCCATCATCGACAGGAACTGCCGCGCGTAGGCGGAAAGCGACTCCACGTAGCGCCGCTGCCCCTCGGCGTACAGCGTGTCGAACGCGAGCGACGACTTGCCGGAGCCCGACAGGCCCGTGAGCACCACGAGCTTGTCGCGCGGCAGGTCGAGGTCGATATTCTTGAGGTTGTGGGTCCGCGCGCCGCGGATCTGGATCTTGTTGAGCGACATCGGGTTGGGTGCCTCGGCTTCGAGCGAAAAAGCGAACTGGAAACTATACGTCCGCGGTCAAGCCCGCCGCAAAGCGGGGGAGGCCGGGGGGACGAGGGTGCCTCGCCGGCGTGTCAGGTGTTGTCATGAATCGACGAGATGGCGGCGGCGGGCGCGGGGTTCAACCGAGCGGCCGCTGAGGTCGCCGCCGGGACCGAGGTGCGACGCGTCAGGGGCGGTGCCCCTGGGAGATCGTCACACTCGCGGACGATTCCTGACGGATCGTCCGGATTGGCCGGACGATGGTCGTGAAGTCGTCCGCCGCCGTGACGATCCCGCGGGAGCACCCATACGATGCGACCGTGGAAATCGCGCGCCCTCGATGACCGCGGCGCTCAGCGCGGTTTCGGCCGGCGCACGGCCCGCACCTTGCCGCTCGTCCCGCCGCCGCAGTAGAGCTTGTCGCCGTCGTCGGCCTCGAGGCCCGACACGAACACGCCGGCCGGCATCTCGAGCGCGTCGAGCACCTTGCCCGTGCGCGGATCCACGCGGCGCAGCTCGCTCTCATCGCCCTCCCACGTCGCGTGCCAGAGCTCGTCGTCCACCCAGGTGACGCCGGTGACCATGCGGTTCGACTCGATCGTCCGCAACACCGCGCCGCTCTCCGGATCGACCTGATGGATCTTGCGCGCGCGGTACTCGCCCACCCAGAGCGTGCCTTCGGCCCACGCGAGCCCCGAGTCGCCGCCGTTGCCGGGCGCCGGAATGGTTGCGAGCACGCAGCCGGTCTTAGGATCGATCTTCTGGATGCGGCTCTCGGCGATCTGATAGAGGTGCCGGCCGTCGAACGCGGTGCCCGCGTGCGCGGGCACGTCGATCGACCGCGCGACTTCGCCGCTGGCAGGGTCGAGCGCGTTGAGCTTGTCGCCGGATGCGAACCACACGTGCTCGCCGTCGAAGGTCACTCCAGCCACATTCTTAACGCCCGCGAACGGCCCGTATTCGCGAAGGACTTCTGCTTTGCTGCGTTTCATGAGGGCCATGCTAGTCGCTCGGCAGTGGACCCGGGAGTAACAATGTCGTCGTGAATCCGGGCAGGGGCCGCGCGAGCCACCGCTGCGCGCGCGCCCGGCCGTACGACTGCACCTTACCCGCCGCCGCGAGCGAATCGAGCGCGCGCTGCGCGGTGCGCTGGCTCGCACCGAGCGCGAGCGCGAGCGCCGAGCTCGACCAGGATTCGCCGTCGGCGAGAAATGCGAGCACGGCTGTGTCGGAGTCTTCGACGGGCGGCGCGAGCACCGCCACCTCGTGCGCGCCGCGCGCGTCGAGCGCGAATCCTCGCGGCGTGGCGTGCACGCCGGCGAGCGCGCGCAGCGCCGCGCGCAGCCGTCCCATCTCCACGCGCAGCCGCGCGCGATACGATTCGTCGGCGCGCTTCGCGCGGAAGGCGCGCGCCACGAGCGCTTCGCGCGGCGCGTCTCCGGGCCAGGCCTCGGCGAGCGCGCGCACGAGCGTGAACAGCACCGGGCGCCTCGCGAGCGAAACGGAGCCGCTCGCGTCGCGCACGGCGTAGCGGCACGCGTCCACCACGAGCGCTTTCGAGTCGAGCAGCGCTTCCACGTCCTCGAGCAGCAGGAGTCGCTCGCCGCCGCGTGCCACCACGCGCGCCGCCGGCGTGCGGAGCGCGAGCGCCGCGCTCTCGACCTCCGCGGAGAGTGCCGGGATGCCTGCCGCGCCCGCGGCGCGCTCGGCCCGCGCGAGCGCCGCGCGCGCGGTCTTCGTGCGCAGGCGGCGCAGCGCGATGCCCGCCACCGCGAGCTCGTGCGCGGCTCGCAGCGCCGGCGGAAAGGGCGCGGGGTCGAGCCCGGCGAGCGCGCTCTCGGCCTCGTCGAGGCGCCCGATCAGGAGCAGCCGCCGGATCTCGAGATGCCGCGCGTGCGCGGCGTTGACGCGATCGCCGTGCGCTTCGAGCGTGGCGCGCGCCGCGTCGAGCGACTTCGCGGGCCAGCCCAAGTCGCGCGCCGCGAGCGCGACCTCGGCCTCGGCCACCACGCACCTCGCGCGCGATACGGCCTCTCGCGCACCGAACCCGCGCGCCGCTCGCCGCAGCAGCAACTTCGCGCGCGCGAGATCGCCGAGCTGCGCCATCGCGATGCCGCGTAGCGCGAGCGCCGGCGGGTCGTTGCGCAGCGCGACGCGGTTCAGCGCGCCGAGCGGGTCACCGGCCGCGAGCGCGCGGGCCGCGGCCGTGATCAGCGAATCCATCGAAATCCCGCCACACTTGTCACTCTCGGCATGCCCATTGCGGGTGTAAGTCTATGTCACGGCCGGGCATACCCCGGCCATCTGACACCGACAACCCGAAGGAGACGAACGATGACGAAGCACAAGACAGGCACCCGCAAGGAATGGCTCGCGGCACGGCTCGACCTGCTGCAAGCGGAGAAGGACCTCACGCGGCGCAGCGACGAGCTTACGCAACGGCGGCAGGAGCTGCCCTGGGTTCGCGTGGAGAAGCAATATCGATTCGACACGGACGAGGGCAGTGCGTCACTCGCGGACCTGTTCGGCGGGCGCTCGCAACTGCTGGTCTACCACCTCATGTTCGGGCCGGACTACAAGGCCGCGTGCCCTTCTTGCTCGTCGATCGCGGACGGCTTCAACGGCATCACCGTGCATCTCGCGAATCACGACGTCGCGCTCTGGGCGGTGTCGCGCGGACAGCTCGCGAAGCTTCAGGCGTACAAGAAGCGGCTCGATTGGATGTTCCCGTGGGCGTCGTCGTTCGGCAGCGACTTCAATTTCGACTACGGCGCCGGCTTCACCGCCGAGCAGCAGCGTGAGGGCGGCATCGAGTACAACTACCGCCGCGAGCCCAAGCTCGTGTCGCGAGAGCGGCAGGAACAGGGCGATTCCGATCACGTGCGGATCGCTGCAACGTGCGGAACGGACTTGCTCACGTTCCAGCGCGAGCGGCCGGGTATGAGCGCGTTCGTGCTCGAGGATGGCGTGGTCTATCACACCTATTCCACCTACGCGCGCGGTCTCGACGACCTTTGGGGCATGTACAAGTGGCTCGACCGCGCGCCCAAGGGCCGCAACGAGGCGGACGGTGTTTGGTGGCGCCGCAATGACGAGTACGGCGAGCGCAAGGCGAAGGTCCGAGCATGATCCGCGCCGCGTCCGACCGCTCGCTCCTCGCCGTCGCGGCGCTGCTGTTCGCCGCGAGCGCTGCCGTGACGATCCGCTGGTGCGCGTCGATGACGGCGATGGGCGAGATGCCGATGCCCGGCGGCTGGACGATGTCGATGGCGTGGATGCGGATGCCGGGCCAAACGTGGCCCGGCGCCGCCGCATCGTTCGTCGCGATGTGGATCGTGATGACGGCAGCGATGATGCTGCCGTCGTTGCTGCCGATGCTGCGCCGCTATCGTCGATCGGTGTCGATTGCCCAGGAGACGCGGGCGCGCGAGACGCGGCTCGGCGCGCTCACCGCGCTCGTCGGCGCCGGCTACTTCTGCGTGTGGACGGCGTTCGGGGCGGCCGCGTTTCCGTTCGGCGTCGCACTCGCGACGGTTGCGATGCAGCAGCCGGCGCTTGCGCGCGTCGTTCCGCTCGCGGCCGGCGTGGTCGTCGTGCTCGCCGGCGTGCTGCAGTGGAGCGCGTGGAAGACGCGCCACCTCGCGTGTTGCCGCGCGGCGTCGGTGCGCGGCCGCGTACTGCCGGGCGGCGCTCGCGCGGCTTGGCGGCATGGCCTCCGTCTCGGACTGCACTGTAGCTACTGCTGCGCGGGCTTGACGGCGGTGCTGCTAGTGGTGGGGGTGATGGACGTGCGCGCGATGGCGGCGGTCGCGGCGGCGATCAGCGTGGAGCGTTTCGCGCGCGACGGCGAGCGCGCCGCGCGAATCGTCGGCGCGCTCGTAGTCGGCGCCGGACTGTTGCTGATCGTGCGCGCGACCGTGCTCGGCTGACCGAGCTCACGCCGCGTCGTCGCCGTCGTCGCGTGAGCTGCATTCGTCGACCAACTGTGACGCGCGTTCCTTGTCGGTTCCCGCGGGCTTCCCTTAAGCTACGCCCACGCGAGAGTCTCGAAGTAGGGAGGCATCATGAAAGGCACGACGCGTCCGGCGCTCGCAGCGCTGTTGTTGAGTCTCACGCTTTCTTTCCCGAGCCTGAACACCTTCGCCCAAGAGAGCCGCTTCGTCGGCTCGTGGGTGCTCGACGCCGCCAAGTCGAAGGCGCCGCTGATGCCGAGCAGCGCCACGGTGGTGATCAGCGACGCCGGCGGCGGCAAGTTCAGGTCGGTGAGCGACACGTCGGCCGGCGGCCAGACGATCCATTCCGAGATCACGTTCGCCGTCGACGGCAAAGACTACGTCGCGCAGACGGACCCCGCGCTGCCGCCAGGTACGTCGCTCACCCAATCGTTCGAGAAGATGAGCCCGACGAGCTACAAGACCACGCTCAAGCTCAGAGGCCAAGAGGTCGCGAGCACCGTCCAAGAGCTCTCGGCCGACGGCCTCACGATGACGCTCACGAGCACCGCGGGCACGAACGCGTCGATGTCGACGCTGCTCGTCTTCAACCGCAGGTAGCGCGCTTCCGCCTCGGCGCAAGCGACGCCGTCGACCGCGGCGGCGCGCGCGCGGTCGTCGCAAGCGCGCGGCGCCGCCGCGCGATTCGCGCCGCCGCGACACACCTGCTCGCGCCACTCCAGCGCCGGCCGCTCGCTCCGGCGTGAGCGATCGTTCTGTTGCATTTGCGCCATGAACCTTTCGCGTGCGCGCGCGGAACTCAATCCCATCAGAGCTCGTCACTCCGAGCTCGAACAGGGAGAGTTCCATGACGCGATCCATCGCGCCTTTCGGATTCCTACGCTCCGCGAAATTGTCCTCCGCGAAGTTGTCCTCTTGGAAATTGTCGATAGTGATGCTCGCGCTCGCCGGCTGCGGCGGCGGAGGGGGAGATGACGGGGGCGGTGGCGGGGGCGGCGGAGGCGGAGGTACCCGTGGCACCGCGAATCTCCAAGCTACGTTCCAGTCGATCCAGGACAACATCTTCACGCCGATTTGCACGGCGTGTCACACGGGTGCGAGCGCGCCGCAGGGTTTGCGGCTCGATGCTGCGAACAGCTTCGCGCTCCTCGTGGGCGTTGCGAGCAGCGAGGTGCCGGGCACTCCCCGCGTCGCGGCCGGCAATCCCAGCGGCAGCTATCTCATTCAGAAGCTCGAAGGCAGCGCGTCGGTCGGCGGCCGCATGCCGTTAGGCGGCACGCCGCTCGCGCAAGCGGACATCAACATGATCCGCCAGTGGATCACCGACGGCGCCCAGCCGCCGCCCGCGCCGCCGACGAGCGCGCCGATCAAGGTCACGTCGATGACGCCCGTGCCGGGCAGCACGCCGGCGACGTTGCCGAGCTCGATCATGGTGGCATTCAGCCGCGAGCCGAACGCGTCGACGGTGAATACCGCCACGTTCGTCGTCGACCGCAGCGGCGGCGACGGCTCGTTTACCGAAGGCAACGAGGTCGCGGTGGCGGCGGCGTCGATCACGGTGCCGGCGTCGAACACGTCGAGCGCGGTGTTCGATCTCACCGGCGTCGCGAACGTGGAGGACACGTACCGCGTGCGGCTGCTCGGCTCGGGATCGTCCGGGATCATCGACCTCGGCAGCAACGCGCTCGACGGCGAGTTCTCCGGCGCGTTTCCCTCGGGTAACGGCACGGCCGGCGGCGACTTCGCGGCCACGTTCCTCGTGTCGGCGACGCAGCCGACGCTCGCGTCGATCCAGGCCACGGTGTTCGGGCCGAAGTGCTCCGGATGTCACACCGGACCGACGTCGAACGCGTTGCCGGGTGGCATGGACCTCACGAGCGCGACGGCGAGCCGCGCGAGCCTCGTGGGCGTGACTAGCCTCGAGATATCGACTGTGCAGCGCGTGAAGGTCGGCGACGCGGCGAACAGTTACGTCGTGCAGAAGATCGAGGGCACGGGCGCGGGCGCGCGAATGCCGTTCGGCGGGCCGCCGCTCAATCCCGTCACGATCGCCGCGATCAGGAAGTGGATCACCGATGGCGCGGCACCTTGATCGGCGCGGCGCGCACCTCGTGCGTGCCGCGCGTCTCGAACGGTTGCCGTACGTCCGGGTTGCGCTTTGGTTCGCGCTGCTCGCGGCGGCGGTATTCGTGGTCCGCGGCGCGCGCGCCGAGCCGTACATCGCGGTGGCGACGGGCTTCAAGTGCGTGCAGTGCCACACGAACCCGGACGGCGGCGGTAAGCGCAAGCCGTTCGGCATCGCGTACGCGCAGGCGGAGCTCGCGCAGCGCGTCGTGGCGAAGGGTGGCGCGGACCAGTGGACGGGCGACGTCAATCGCTTCCTCGCGATCGGCGGCGATCTGCGCTCGGGGCTCGACTACACCGACATCGGGGGGTCCACGCCGGGCGCCGACGAGACGTCGGACTTCGGCGTGTCGCGCGCGGGCGTGTATCTCGAGCTGCGCGCGATCCCGGACCTCCTCACGTTCTACGTGGACGAGCAGCTCGCGCCGGGCAGCACGCTCAACCGCGAGGCGTACGCGCTGCTCACCGCGGCGAACGGCAAGTACACGGTGAAGGCCGGCAAGTTCTTCCTGCCGTTCGGTTGGCGGCTCCAGGACGACAGCGCGTTCGTGCGCGCGGTCACGGGCGTCAACTTCAACACGCCCGACAACGGCGTGGAGCTCGGCCTCGAGCTGCCGAAGTGGTCCGCGCAGGTCGCGGTCACGAACGGCACGGCGGGCGCGCCCGACGTCGACACGGGCAAGCAGCTGAGCTTGAGCGCGAGTTACGTGAAGTCACGCTGGCGCGTTGGCGCGAGCGCCAACACCAACAACGCCGAGCTCGGCGACCGCGACATGTACGGCGTGTTCGCGGGCGTGCGCACGGGGCCGGTGTCGTGGTTGACCGAGCTCGACCGCGTCACCGACAAGACGCCGTTGGGCGACGTCGACCAGGACGTCACGCTGCTCGAGGCCGACTGGCGGATCGCCAAAGGCCACAACCTCAAGATCACTTACGAGTGGCACGACCCCACCGGAGCCAGCGACGACGAGCTCGAGCGCTACAGCCTGGTGTGGGAGTACTCGCCGATGCAGCTCATGCAGGCGCGCATCGGCTGGCGTGCGTACGACGGCGTGCCCTCCGTCCCCGCCACGAACCGCGACGAGGTGTTCGCGGAGCTGCACGTGTACTTCTGAATCAAGGGACGGTCAGTGCCGCAAGGAAGGCGGAGAAGGTCGGCACCGTCCGGGGAGGAGCGGTGCCGATCTTCGTTTTCCGACGCGGCGTCCTGGGGGATGTCGAACGCCGCGCCGGCTTGCTCAGTAGCCGCCGCCGCCGCTGCCGCCGCTGTTGCTGATCGCGGCCAAGACGGCCACGGCGCCGATCGCGATGCCGGCGATTGCGCCAGGGTGTCCGGAGAGCCCGTTGGCGTTGAGCGCCTGGCTCCGCGGGTCGTCGTCCTTGCGGTTGAGCCGCAGGTCGACGAGCGTGGGCTTGCGCAGCTCCGCGCCGAAGCTCGCGGGCCCGGCGACCGCGACCCGTTCCATGCGGAAGCCGAACGCCGGCCGTTCGCGGTGCTTCGCCGCTAGCGGAAATTCGAGATACAGCATCGCCGCCGGCGAGCGCTCGACGCCTGCTGCAGCCGGGCTACGGAGTCCGTCTGCCGCGGCGGACGTGCCGACGAGCAGACTCACCGCGCCCAGCAGCGCTTTCGCATCCATCTTCCTTCTCTCTTTCTGTTGGGGAGACGCAGCGTGAGTCCGCTTGCGCGTGCGCGTGGTTCATTGTGTCCCGCGAAAAACAAATGGGGACATGTTGGATTTTTCGGCGCTCCCGAAAAGGCAACATGTCCCCATTTTTCGCGGTGCGGCCGCCGCGGCGCCGATCACTTCGGCATCAGCACCCGGTCGATCGAGTGGATCACGCCGTTCGACTGCAGCACGTCGTAGATCGTGATGTTGGCGACGGCGCCGGTCTCGTCCTTGACCTGGACGTTGCGCGGGCTGTTCCACATGAGCCACAGCTTGCCGCCGCTGACCGTGGTCAGCTCGGCCGTGCCGTGGCCCTTGTCGATGGCTCGCCCAAGGTCCTTCGCCGTCCACGTGCCGGCCACGACGTGATACGTCAGCACCTTGGTCAGCATCGCCTTGCTCGACGGCATCATGAGATGGTCCACGGTGCCGGCCGGCAGCGCGGCGAACGCCGCGTTCACGGGCGCGAACACGGTGAACGGCCCTTTGCTCTGCAGGGTGTCGACGAGAGCTCCCTTGGTTGCGTTGACGAACTGGTGGTGTTTCGGAGGTGTCGCCGCCGATCACGCACTCGCAATGCAATACGGCGACGCCGCTCGCTTGGATGCGTTCGTCGTAGAGACGCGCTAACTTATTGATCTGTTGGGTCGAAGCTTCGGCCTTTCAGCGCTAGCTTGCGCGGCGTGCGCGAGTTCTCATCGGCGGTTCCGTGATGCGCGCACACGCGGTGCGTGCGGCGTGACTCCTATAATTTCGCCGTTCGCTGAGGATGTGGTCATGCGGCGCCAGTGCGGTGTCACTCTCCTGGAGCTGATCGTTGCCGTAGCGATCGGCGGGCTGCTCACGTCGATCGCGGTGCCCTCCTACCAAGCCATCGTGGAGCGCATGCGCGTCACGCAGGCGATCACCGACATCTACACCTTGGACGCCCAGCTCGAACGCTGGCGCACGAACACGTTCAACTATCCGGACACGCTCGCGGCCGCGAGCCTCGACGGCGGCAGGGATCCTTGGGGCCATCCGTACAGCTACCTCAAGATCTCGACGGCATACACCGGCCAAGTGCGTCGCGACCGCAACCTTCGCCCGATCAACAGCGACTACGACCTCTACAGCATGGGCAAGGACGGCCAGACGCAGACGCAGCTGCAAGGACGGAAGGCCCGCGACGACATCGTGCGCGCGAACAACGGCGCTTACGTGGGCGTGGCCAAGGACTACTGAAGTCGATGCGCTGGCCGCTCGCGATGCTTGGCAGCCGCGTCGCTTGGCGCATGTTTGCTCGTTTCGCGCTGGCGGGCTTCCTGCCGTTGGCGGCGCTCTCGGTTCTGTTCCTCCTCCAGGTCGCAGCCGCCCTCGAGCGCGCCGCGATGGAAGAGCTCGACGCGACCAGCCGCGCGATCGGGCAGGCGGTGCTCGACAAGCTCCTCGGCACGAACGACTTGCTCGCGACGCTGGCGGAAGCCCGGTCGTTTGATCTGAGCGCGCGCGGCTTGACTGCTGCAGCATTGAACGCGGACGGGCACACGACGTGGTTCGGCGCGCCGTTCGATCTCGAGGGTCTGCCGGCACAGCTCGACCCTGCGCGGCCGGCGCTGTGGATCGTGCACGACGCATCGGGTCCGCGTGTGGCGATCGCGCGACTCGTTGGTGCCGTCACGATTGTTGGCTTGCTCGACCGCGACTACCTCGAAGCGGCCACTGCTCTCGCGGGCCGCGGCGTCGAGGCCTGCGTCTTCGGTCCGTCGCTCGAGCGCGACGCGGTGCTCTGCTCCGGGAGCTTCTCGGGAGTAGGGCGCGAAGCGCTCGCCGACGCGGGGATTCGCACCGCCGGTCATTTGCAGTGGTCCGAGCAGGGCGAAGACTGGCGCGCGGCGTATTGGCAATTGTTCATTCCGTCGCGATTCGCCGGCGAGTCCTGGCGAGTGGTCGCCGCTGCGCCGCGCTCGTCGATGCTCGAGTCGCTCACGACGTTCAACCGGATCGCGCCGCAAACGCTCGCGCTGGGCCTGATCGTGATAGCGCTGACTTCCGTGGTGCTCATCCGCCGCACGCTCAACCCGCTGCACAACCTCGTGTCGGCGACCAAGCGCATCGCCGCGCAGCAGTTCGACACGCGCGTAGAGACGACCGGCAACGACGAGTTCGCCGTGCTCGGGCGCGCATTGAACGACATGACGCAACGGCTCGGCCGGCAGTTCAGCACTCTCACGACCCTCGCCGAGATCGATCGCCTGATCTTGGCCTCCGAGAACATCGAGGATGTGATAGACGCGGTGTTGACTCGCGCAGCCGGAGATCTGGCGGCCTTCGACATTGCCGTGCTGCTGAGCGATCAAGGGGACGACAAGCTAGGACGCCTCTATAGGCGCGCGAGCGCCGCGGCATCCCCTGTCGCGCTGTTCGAGCTCTCGCTGGGCGAGCGGAATGCCCTCGTGGCCGCGCCCGCGGGCACGGTGCTTCGGGCCGACGGCGCCTACGACGGCCAACGCATGTCGCTTGCGGAATGGCCGAACGGCGGCGTATTCGCCGTGCCGATTTTCGGCGGCGGCTCGCTCGGCGGCGCGCTGCTGGCGTCGGTCCGCGACGGCTCGGCGTGGGATTCGCAGGACGTTGCGCCGCTACGCGAGCTCGCGGGACGCCTCGCGGTAGCGATCGCGTCCGCCGAGCGCGAGCACGCGTTGATCCGCCGTGCGCATTTCGACCCATTGACAGGCATGCCGAACCGGCGTCTCTGCCACGAGCGCCTGGAGCAGGCGCTCGCGCAAGCGCACCGTGACGGCCGTCGCGTTGCGGTGCTGTTCATCGACATCGACGGCTTCAAGAACGTGAACGACCTGTTCGGCCACGTCGCCGGCGACGAGCTGCTCAGGCAGACCGCGCTACGACTGTCGGCCGCCGTGCGCGGCACCGACACCGTGGGCCGTTTCGGTGGCGACGAGTACCTCGTGATCCTGCCGGCGCTGCAGGACGCCCTCGAGCTGCAGCCAGTGCTCGAGCGCGTGATGGCGGCGCTGCAGCGGCCGTTCGAGCTCGCAGGGCGCGAATCGTTCGTCACCGGCAGCATCGGCGTAACGCTGTTTCCGGAGGACGGCTCGTCGGCGGAGGAGCTCGTGCGCAAGGCCGACACGGCCATGTACACGGCTAAGACGGCGGGCCGTGCGCGCTGCGTCTACTTCGCCAAGGAGATGGATCTCCGCGTGCAGGAACGTCTGGCGCTGAGCAACGACCTGCGTCGAGCCGCCGAGCGCGGCGAGTTGTTCCTCGTCTACCAGCCGCAGGTTCGGCTCGACGGACACGAGGTGGTCGCCGTCGAAGCGCTGCTTCGCTGGCGCCATCCGACGCGCGGGCTCGTGTCGCCGGCGCTGTTCGTGCCGATCATGGAGGAGACCGCCCTGATCGAGGCGGTGGGCGCCTGGGTGCTGCGAACGGCGCTGCAGGACCTTGCAACGTGGCGCGCGGCCGGACTGCCGATCGAGCGCGTCGGCGTGAACGTGGCCGCGCGGCAGTTGCTCGCGCCCGGGTTCGTCGACGGCGTCGCGGCTAGCTTGGCGGCGGCCGGGTTGAACGAGCGCTGCCTCGAGCTCGAGCTCACGGAGACGACCTTGATCAGCGACTTCCGCGCGGCCAACGCACGGCTCGCGGAGCTCACCGCGCGCGGCGTGCGCATCGCCGTCGACGACTTCGGCACGGGCTATTCGTCGCTCGGCTACCTCAACGAGCTCACGTTCGACGCTCTCAAGATCGATCGCGCGTTCGTCGTGAACCTGCCGACGGAGAAATCGCTCGCGATCGTGAAGGCCATCGTCGCGGTAGCGCACGCGCTCGGCAAAGAGGTGGTGGCCGAAGGCATCGAGGGCGAGCTGCAGCGGCTGCACTTGGCGCGCTTGGGCTGCGACCTCGCACAGGGTTATCTCTTCAGCCAGCCGCTGGAAGCGCACGAGCTCGCTCTCTGGCTCTCGCAGCACGCCGCCGACGCTGAGCCGCCGGCGCGTGCCCTCGCAACCGGCAAGAAGTAGAGACACGCGCCGCCGATCTCCTCGCCACGACGTCGCAAAGGCGCCGTCCGGCGGGGCCGCCCCAGAAGCTCAGCTCGCGAGCCGCACGGCGAGGTCGTGCCACCACGCCGAGTTGCCGATCGCGATGCGCAGCGGGATCGATACCGCGATCACGAGCAGGCCGACCACGGTCGCGAGGTGCGGCCGGCGGCGCGTGACGACGTCGTGCACGAGCGGCGCGACGATCGGCAGCGCGACCACGGCGAACATCAAGGGCAGGTTGCCGACCGCTTGCGCGATCCGCGTGCTCGCGGGCACGAGAAATGCGCCGGCCGCGGCGAGGATCACGAAGCGCTTGTGCCACTCGGGCCGCCGGCGCAGCGCGAGCGCCGCCGCTACGAGGCCCGCGAACACCACGAGGTCACCGAGCGGCACGACGAGGAACGCATAAGCGTCGGGAAAGGGGATGTCGGCCGCTTTGCCGGTGCTGAACGGATGGTTGTGCTGCGCGCCGTAGATCGAAGTCCAGTACCCGAGCACGAGCATCAGTGGCACGAGCACCGCGGTGCTGGTACCGAGCTTGCGGTGCAGGTCCACGCGACGGACCGACACGAGACCCGGATGCCGCGGAGCTTGCATTGGACGGTGGTGTCGGGGTGACGCTCGACGACGGTGCAGCGGACGCCGTGACGGGCGAGCAGCAGCGCGGCCGTGAGCCCGTTCAAGCTGCCGCCGACGATCAGGACTTGGGTTGCGCTCATCGATGCCTCCTTGGCGAGAGCCGGACTTTCCGTGGCGCGAGAAGCGCCTTCAAGAGGTTCGATGGCGAGCGCGTCGCGGAGCTCGAAGCGTGCCTGCCGCCTCGGCGCGGCCGGTCACTCGGGTTCGACGCCGCGACCCGCACACCATTTCTCGTCGCATTCTGGACAAACCCATATGGCTT
>DASQOL010000115.1:0-11381 GCA_035644475.1 Gammaproteobacteria bacterium
CGCGGTTTCACTGCGGCGGCTCGTTCCGGACCGCATAGCCGACGCCGCGCACGGTATGAATGAGCTTGCGGTGCGGCGCACCGTCGACTTTGGCGCGCAGCAAGTGGATGAACGCGTCGAGCGTGTTGCTCTCGATGAGGCTGTCGTATCCCCAAACGGCTTCGATCAACATGCGCCGCGGCACCGTCTGGCCGGACCGCCTCATCAAGAAATGCAGCAGGCTGAACTCCGTGCTGCTGAGCTTGATGTCCCGATCGCGGCGCGCCACCGTATGCGCCGCGGGGTCGAGCGCGAGGTCCGCCACCTGCAGCACGGGCGGTTGCGTGGCAGGCAGACGGCGCGCAAGCGCGCGCAGGCGGGCGAGCAGCACCTCGAACGCGAACGGCTTGATCAGATAGTCGTCGACTCCGCAATCGAGACCCTCCACGATATCGGGCGGCGTGTCTCGCGCGGTCAACATCAGGATTCGCGTATCGAGCCTCGCCTGACGCAGCCGCCGGGCCACCTGGCGCCCGTCGATCTTCGGCAACATCCAGTCGAGGATCATGAGGTCGTGGTCGATCGTGAGCGCGAAGTCGAGCGCCTGTTGACCGTCGTGGGCGAGTAGAACCGAATAGCCTTCGTGCTCGAGGCCCTTACGCAGCTGCTCTGCCATCTGCCGTTCGTCCTCGACGATCAAGATTCGCATGGTGCGCGCCTCAGTGGGTCGTCGGCGACGACCCTTCATCGATTCGGACGCGGCCCGCGACGGCTACCCTACCCTCGTCGGCCACGGCCGACCCGGGGATGCGGTCTAGCGTCGATTATGGTGCCGGGCGAACCGGCGGAGCAATCGAGAGCAACCCGCCTGGCGCTGCCGTATCGCGCCGACCTCACGCCGGCCGCTGTGGCCCCATCCTGTCGTGCTCGAGGAAGAACTTGCGAGCGGCCGCCACGAGCTGGTTCTCGCTTGGATGGTCCACCACTTCGTATCCGACGATCCGGGCCGCGGTGTGCGGCCGGTGCTTGTCGACGTAGTGACGAAAATCGGCGATCGCAGTGTGCGAGCCGGTGATCAACACCTCCGCGATGGCGTCGACCGCGTCGCAAACCTCGCCGAAGAATTCGTGCTCGGTCCGTACGGCGCTGGCATGTTGTCTGGTGTAGTGGTTGTGGCTTCGAATCTTTTGCGCCCGCAGGTGCTCGGCGTCGAATTGCAGGACTTGGGCGGATTGGTGATCGGTCCAGACGACGGCGTGCGAATGACTCATGTTCAGGTTCCTTTCTGCGACATGCCCGCAGAGTGTACGCCCGCCCGCGCCCCGCCTATTGCGGGTCGTACGTATGTCGGCTCGAGGCCGCGGCGATAGGTACTTCTTCGTATGGCCGCTCGCCCCGTCAACCGCTAGCGTTCCCGGCATCGATTTGCACCTCAACTTCGGTGGAACGCATTCAAAACCGAGTCCGCTTGCGCCCGGCTATTCACACGCGGTAAACCTCAGGGCATAGCGCCGCGTCATGCGGTGGCTGTGCCGATCGCAGCATTGCGAGAATCTCCAACGGAGACGGAGTATGCGGCAAGATGAGTGAAGTACTGCCATAGGAGCGCCCGTGCGGATCGGAGTCCCGAAAGAGATCAAGGACAGCGAGAATCGCGTCGGTCTCACGCCCGACGCCGTGGCGGGGCTCGTCGCCGACGGCCACGAGATCGTGATCGAGCGCGCGGCCGGAGAGGGTTGCGGCTTCACCGACGCCGACTATGCGGCGCGCGGCGCGCGCCTCGGCAGCGCGGCCGATGCCTGGGCCGTGGACCTCGTCGTGAAGGTGAAGGAGCCGCTCGACCCGGAATACGCGCGGTTCACCGGGCAGATCCTATTCACCTATCTGCACCTCGCGGGCGCGTCGCCGGCGCTGACGGCCGCGCTGCTCCAGGCCCGCGTGACCGCGATCGCGTACGAGACCGTGGAGGACGAGCACGGCCGGCTGCCGCTGCTCGCGCCGATGAGCGCGATCGCGGGCAGCATGGCGCCGCTCATGGGCGCCTACTACCTCGCGAAGCCGCGGGGCGGACGCGGCACGTTGCTCGGCACGCTGCTCGGGCACTCGCACGGCAAAGTCGTGATCGTGGGCGACGGAGTCGTCGGGAGGCACGCGTGCGACGTCGCAGCCGGGCTCGGTGCGCGCGTCACCGTGCTCGGGGTGACGCCCGAGCGCGCGGCCGAATTCGAGCGCAACCCGGCCGTCGAGTACCGCTTCTCGACGCCAGCCGAGCTGTCGCGTCAGTTGCCGGACGCCGACGTGCTCGTCGGCGCCGTGCTGCGAGCCGGCGCTCGCGCGCCGCACGTCGTCACCGAGGAGATGGTCGCGAGCATGCCTGCGGGCGCCGTGATCGTCGACGTCAGCATCGACCAAGGCGGCTGCGTCGCTACGTCGCGGCCGACGTCGCACTCGGATCCGGTGTTCGTCGCGCGCGGCGTCATCCACTACTGCGTAACGAACATGCCGGGCGCGTACCCGCGCACGGCGACCGTCGCGCTGGTCTCCGCAACGCTACCGTACGTCCGCCGGCTTGCCGCCGGCGGGCTCGCAGCCGTCGCGGCCGATGCGCGCTTCGCCCGCGGCGTGAGCACGCACGAGGGCCGCGTGACCTACCAGGCTGTCGCCGAAGCCCTCGGAATGCTCGAGAGCTATCGGCCTTTCGCACCGCTGCCGATGTCCGCCAGGTAGAACCGATGTCGGCGTCATCAGCCGGCATGACGGCACTCCTCGTTAGGTCAACTCGATGCGCTGCTACCGCACCGCGGGAACGTCGCACACTCCCGGCGTGCCCGCCGGGCGCGCGCCGATCGCACGAACGTCGGGCGCCGCGAGCACGACGAGATTGGTCGAGAAGCTGTACGGGAACAGACCGCGGCCGTACTCCGCCTCGGCGAACACGCCGACGTAGCCGGTCGCGGGCCGCGGAATCGCGAACGTGTACAGGTGCTCGCGGCCGTGGTCGGGCGCCGCCGTCCAGACGGCTTCGCGAAAGTCGCGGTCCGCCGACGGCGCGCTCCAGAGTCGCACGTGCCGCGGCGTCGGCGTCGAGCGCACGCAGAGCGTAGTCGTGTCGTCGCCGAAGCGATACTCCCACTCGAGCGTCGGCAGCGACTCGCCGGTCACGACCGAACGGTTGAGCGCGTCGAGACTCGGAATCAGCCGCCGGTAATCCTTGATGCTGTGCTGGTTGTTCGGCAGGTAGAGCAGATACTTGGGCCCGACCAGCGAGTCCCAGTACAGATTGGCGGAGTCCACCGGAAAGTAGTGATCGTTGGTCGCGAGCACCACGAGCTTCGGCTGCACGATCGCCGCGCGGTACTCGAACGGGTCCACGATCCGGCGCAGCGCGGCGCCGTCGTCGGAGCCGAGCACCTTGTCCAGATTCAAGTCCGTGTACGGCCGAATCTTGTCGGACGGCGCGCCCCAGACCTCCGTCTGATAGGGGAAATGACGTTCCATGTCGAGCGCGTCGATCACGGCCGGCACGAGCCCGGTCACGCGGCGGTCGACGGCTGCCGTGAGCCACGTGGTCCAGCCGCGCTTCGAGCCGCCGAGCACGGTAAAAGTCTCGAGCGGCGTGCCCCACTCCTTGGCAGCGGCTTCCGAGCTCGCATCCATCGCGCGCACTGCCGCCTTGACCATCGGCAGCAGCAGCGGCCATTCGGTGTCGCCGGTATGCAAGTACTGATCGAACGTGTACGCGATCAGCTGGTCCTCGCGCCGGTCGAACAGCGGCTGGAACGGCACCTGCCCCACCACCGCGACGACGGTGTTCAGGCGCCGCGCGATCGCGATGAAGATGTCGGCGTCGTCGCCAAGCGTTTCCGGCGGGGCGTCTGTCTCGTAGCTGTCACGCCAGCGACCGCCGCCGACGATCAGGAGCCCATGGCCGGGGTCGCTCACGTGCGAGGGCTTGATCAGCATCATCTGGTGCTTCCAGAGCCCTCCGCGCCAAGTCTGCGACTCGAGCGTGAGCTCGACCATTTCGGCGCCGTGCTTCTGGTAGCGCGCGCGGACTTGCCATCCGTAGGTGGGATCCGGCTTCGCGACGTAGCTTGCAAGCGCGCCGGAGGCGGCGGTCAACTCGCCGGGCTCGGAGGCGACGGCGAGCGTCGCACCGGCCGCGAGCAGAAGACCTGCAAATAGAGTAGCGATTCGCACGATGCTCTCCTTTGAGCTCGGCGTTAGCCGGCGCAGCTCTTCGGGGCTCTCTCGTTCGAGGGTTTCGTCGCGCATTAGTTTCCCCACCGCGATACGGTCAGGGGCGCCGGGCGCGCCACGGCGCTCGGAGGCGAGTTACACGATGCGTACGCTGCGGCCAGGCTCGCGCCGCCCGCGGCGAAGCCGAGCGAGACGCAAGGCCTGCATCGCGCCGGCCGGGACGCCGGCCTCAGCCGGGCCAGCACCAATCGCGAACCTCGGGGAGGTCGTCGCCGTGTTGGCGGATGTAGTCCGCGTGCTGGGCGAGCTTATCCGCGACCCACTGACGTGTGCGGCTCGCCCTTTCGCGCAAGCCCGGCACGCGATCGATCACGTCGCGCACGAGATGAAAGCGGTCGAGATCGTTCAACACCGTCATGTCGAACGGCGTGGTCGTCGTGCCCTCCTCCTTATAGCCGCGCACGTGCAGGTTGTCGTGATTCGTACGCCGGTAGGTCAGTCGGTGGATCAGCCACGGATAGCCGTGATAGGCGAAGACGATCGGCTTGTCGCGCGTGAAAATCGCGTCGAAGTCACGGTCGGACAATCCGTGCGGATGCTCGCTCGACGGCTGCAGGGTCATGAGGTCGACGACGTTCACGACCCGGACCGCGAGGCCAGGCAGCTCGCGCCGCAGAATCGACGCGGCCGCGAGCGTCTCGAGCGTAGGCACGTCGCCCGCGCACGCCAGCACGACGTCGGGTTCGCCGCCGGCGTCGCTGCTCGCCCAAGGCCACACACCCAGCCCCGCCTCGCAATGCTTCACGGCCGTATCCATGTCGAGGTACTGGAGCTGCGGCTGCTTGCCGGCGACGATGACGTTGACGTAGTGACGCGAACGCAGGCAGTGATCCGCCACGCTGAGCAGCGTGTTCGCGTCCGGGGGCAGATAGACGCGGATGACGTCCGCCTTCTTGTTGACGACGTGGTCGATGAAGCCGGGATCTTGGTGGCTGAAGCCATTGTGGTCCTGGCGCCAGACGTGCGAGGTGAGTAGGTAGTTGAGCGACGCGATCGGCTTTCGCCAGGGGATTTCTCCACTGACTTTCAACCACTTGGCGTGCTGATTGAACATCGAATCTACGATGTGGACGAACGCCTCGTAGCACGAGAAGAAACCGTGCCGACCGGTCAGCAGATAGCCTTCGAGCCAGCCCTGGCACAGGTGCTCCGAAAGCACCTCGAGCACGCGGCCGTCGGGCGCGAGGTGCTCGTCGACCGGCAGGAGGTCGCCCAAGTAGCGCTTGGCCGTCACCTCGTAGAGAGCATCGAGCCGGTTCGAGGCAGTTTCGTCGGGACCGAACACCAGGAAGTTGGCTGAGCCCGCGTTGGCTTTCATGACGTCGCGCAAGAACGCGCCGAGCTGGCGCGTCGGCTCCGCACGCACCTTTCCGGGCTCGCGCACGTCGACCGCGTGGCGGCGGAAATCCGGCAGCTCGAGATCCACCAGCAGCGCCCCGCCGTTCGTGTGCGGATTGGCGCCGAGGCGGCGCGGACCGGCGGGCGCCAGCGCCGCGAGCTCGGCGACCAGCCGGCCGTCGCCATCGAAAAGCTCGTCGGGGCGGTAACTTAGAAGCCACTCCTCCAGCTTCTTGAGATGTTGTGGATTTTCGCGCACGGCGCCGAACGGAACCTGATGCGATCGCCACGTCCCCTCGACGGGCTTGCCGTCGATCGCGTCGGGGCCGGTCCAGCCCTTCGGCGTGCGCAGCACAAGCATCGGCCATGCCTGCCGCCGCACCGCCCGCGCGGCCCGGGCCTCCGCCCGAATCGTCACGATCTCGTCGAGCATCCCGTCCAACGTGGCGGCGAGCTCTGCGTGCACCCCCATCGGTTCGTCCCCGGCGACGAACCGCGGCGCGTAACCGTAGCCGCGAAACAGCTGCTCGAGCTCGGCGTCGCTCATTCGCGCGAGCAACGTGGGGTTCGCGATCTTCCAGCCGTTGAGATGCAGGATCGGCAGCACGGTGCCATCGGTGACGGGGTTCAGGAATTTGCTCGAATGCCAGCTCGCGGCGAGCGGCCCGGTTTCCGCCTCGCCGTCGCCCACGACGCAGGCCACGACGAGGCCGGGGTTGTCGAAGGCGGCGCCGTACGCATGAGCAAGTGCATAGCCGAGCTCCCCGCCCTCGTGGATCGAGCCCGGCGTCTCGGGCGCGCAATGGCTCGGGATACCCCCGGGGAACGAGAACTGCCGGAATAGCCGCCGCATTCCCTCGGCGTCTCGCGACACCGTCGGATAGAGCTCGCTGTAAGTCCCCTCGAGCCACGTATTGGCAACGATCGCCGGGCCGCCGTGTCCAGGCCCGGTGATCATGATCATGTCGAGATCTCGTTCGACGATCACGCGGTTCAAGTGAACGTAGACGAGATTGAGCCCCGGCGACGTGCCCCAGTGGCCGAGCAAGCGAGGCTTCGCGTGCGCCGCGCTCAGCGGCTCGCGAAGCAGCGGGTTGTCGAGCAGGTAGATCTGGCCAACGGACAGATAGTTCGCGGCGCGCCAATACGCATCCATGCGGCGCAGCAGGTCGGCGCCCACCGCCGCGCTCACGACGCCGCCCTCGAGGCCGCGCCCGATGGCGCCTCGTCGTCGGCCGTCGCAATGCCGAGGCAGGCGCAGGCGGCGCGCGCAATCGAGAGCTCCTCACGCACCCGAATCGCGAATACTTCGATCCGCGACGCGGCCGACGAGATCGTGGCGTCGCGTCCGACCGCCGCGGCGTTCGCGGCCGGATCGAGCTCGAGGCCGAGCCACTCGAGCCCCGCGCAGACGCGGCGCCTGATCTCCGGCGCGTGCTCGCCGATGCCGCCGCCGAAGAGCAGCACGTCGACGCCGCCGAGCACGGCCGCATAAGCGCCGAGATACTTGTGTAGCCGGTGGCAGAACGCCTCGATCGCGAGCCCGGCTCGCGGCTCGCCCGCCGCCTCGAGGTCGAGGAGCTCGCGCATGTCGTCGCTCGCTTCGGACAGTCCGAGCAGACCCGCGCGGCGGTTCAAAGCATCGTCGAGCTCGGCCGCGGGAACACCGGCGCGCGCGAGCTCGAGCACGACGCCCGCGTCGATGTCGCCGCAACGCGAGCCCATGATCAGGCCTTCGAGCGGCGTGTAGCCCATGCTCGTCTCCACCGGCCGGCCGTCGAGCAGAGCGGTCGCCGAGCACCCCTGCCCGAGATGCAGGCCGATCACGCGCTCGGGCCGCCGCCGCTGCGTCGTCAAGGCGCGATAGCGCGTGTGCAGGTACTCGTGCGCGATGCCGTGAAACCCGTAGCGCCGAATGGCGCGGCCCCGCCGCCAGTCGGCCGGAATCGCATAGCAGCGCGCGGCCGCGGGCAGGTCGCGAAACAACGCCGTGTCGAACACCGCCACGGCGGGCACACCCGGGAATCGCGAGCGCGCGGCGCGCAGCACGGCGAGAGCCGCGGGGTTGTGGAGCGGCGCGAGCGGGGTGAGCGCGTCCAGCTCCGCGACGACGGCGTCGTCCATGACGGTGGGCGCGGCGAAACGCTCGCCGCCGTGCACGACGCGGTGCGCCGTCGCCAGCAACCGGCGCTGGTCGAACCCGAGAGTGGCGAGCCGATCGAGCAACTGCTCGGCCGCGGCGCCGTAGTCGGTAGCTGCGGGCACCGGCTCGGAGCCGCCGTCATCGACGCGCAGCGTCGGCCGCTCCCGGCCGATCCTCTCGACGGCGACGTGCGCGCGCGCGGCAAAGGCCGGCCGCACCGAATATAGCTCGGCCTTCAGCGAGGAGCTGCCGGCATTCAGCACCAACACAAGGTCGCGCACGGGTCGGACCTCCATTCTTGGCGGCGACGCGCCAAGCTCGCTGCGCCGGCCGCAACGCTGGCGAATTCGCGCGGGGTATCTCCGTTACCTTAGCGATGCCGCCCCGAAGAGGAAAGCTCGGTTGAACGAGGATCAGTGATTCCAGGGCGGTTCTGCCCGTCATCACTTGAGGTCGGGCACTCGAATCCGCATGAATGGGCGACGGGCGTACTTGATTCGAGCGATCGCAGACGGGCGGTCGACAAGGTTAGGGTGTTGGATGATTCGGCGCTGTACGAGCTGCGGCAGGCAAAACCGGATTCCGGCGGCGCGATTGAGCGACGCCGGGCGCTGCGGCGGCTGCCGGCAACCGATCGGCCCCGTGCGAGAGCCGCTCGACGTCACCGGCGCCGAGCACGACGAGATCGTGGGCTCCACCCGCGTTCCCGTGCTGATCGACTTCTGGGCCGAGTGGTGCGGCCCGTGTAAAGCCGCGGCGCCCGAGGTCGCGCGAGCGGCGGCCGATATGAGCGGCCGCGCGCTGGTGCTCAAGGTCGACACGGAGCGAGAACCCGACCTGGCGGCTCGTTACGGCGTGCGCAGCATCCCGAGCTTCGTGGTGCTGAAGGACGGCACGGTCGTGACGCGGCACGTCGGCGTCGTAGCCCACGACCGTCTCGAGGGCTGGCTCGAGCAGGCCGCGCGCAGCTAGGCCGCCGGGGTGCCAGACACCAAGGGTGTCTGACACCACTCGTGCGCCGATCTAGTTCAACGTCACGTAGCTCTCGAGCCGAGCGACCTCTTTCTGATCGACATACTTGCCGATCTCGCGCCGGAATTGCTCGATGCTCGTGTAGGGACGGTATTCCTCGAATTCGTGCACCATCCGGTTCGTCATGCCGGGAATGGTCAGCAAGTCCTCGGCGGATGCCGTGTTGAGCTTCAGCGGCACGAACACGTATTGTTCGAGCCTCGCGACTTCGGCCGCGTCCACGTACTTACCGATCTCGCGCCGGAACTGGACGAGAGAGGTGTACGGGCGATATTCCTCGAACTCGTGCGCCATACGCGCCGTCATGCCCGGAATCAGCATGATTTCGTCGCGCGGCGCCGTGTTGAGGTCGAGTTGGCGAAACAGCCGCGCGTACAGCTCGGCGCGCTGCGCGTCATTCAACGACTTCGCAAGCACGACGTTGAGCGCGGTCGCAGACGTGAACGGGCGCGCGCCGACGATCGCGTCGGCCACCGCGTCGCCGACGTTCGGCAGCGAGCGCAGCGTCGCGCGCTCCGCGAGATTCGGATCGAGGAGCTTCGAGGTGCCGACCTGAGCTCCTGCTGCCACGGCCGCAAGCGCCGCGGCGATCGCGAGCGGCCAACCAAAGCGTGTCTTGCTCATTGCTCTTCTCCGTTCGAGGCGTGGGAGAGTTCGGGTTGCGACCTGCGCTATCGTAGAGCAAACCGGTCGCTCATGGGATAGTTGCCGCATGCCGCCGCTCGTCCGTCGCACACGCTTGCTCGATGCGGCATGGCCGCTCTGGGTGCTTCTCGCGCTGCCCGGCGGCTACCTGACCTATCGCTACGTGCAGGGCGCCGTCTTCTACGGCGAATACCTGCACGCGACGGGCGAGCTCGGGGCGCGCCTGCTGATCGCGACGCTGGCGGTGACGCCGCTGCGGCTCGTGTTCCCCGCCGCCGCCTGGACGCAGTGGCTTGCGCGCCGCCGCCGGTACCTCGGCGTCGCCGCCTTCGGCTACTCGGCACTGCACGCCATCGCGTACTTGCAGCGGCGGCCGGCGCTCGCCGCCGTCACGGCGGATCTGGGCGACGTTGCAATCTTGACTGGGTGGGTGGCGTTGCTCGTGATGCTCGCTCTGGCCGTGACCAGCAACGACGCTTCCGTGCGGCGTCTCCGCGGCCGCTGGAAGCAGCTGCACCGAGCCGCCTACTTCGCCGCGGTGCTGACTTTCGCGCACTGGATACTGTCGGCGTTCGACCCGGTTCCCGGTGCGATCCACCTCGGCATTCTGGCGGCGCTCGAGGCCGTGCGGGTATGGAAGACCTACACGCGCCGCGACGCCCGCCAATGAAAAGGCCGGACCGCCTCGCGACGGTCCGGCCTTGAAGGAGCAGTGTCGGACACGCTTGGTGTCTGACACCCTTCCAGGCTAGATCGTGTAGCCCTCCGCGCTGAACGGCAACGTGCGGACGCGCTGGCCGCTCGCCGCGAAGATCGCGTTCGCGATCGCGGGCGCAGCCGGCGGGAACGCGGGCTCGCCGCAACCCGTCGGCGGGTTGTCCGACTGGAGGAAGTGCACCTCCACCTCGGGCGCCTTGTCGATGCGTACGATCGGATACTTGTCGAAGTTGCTCTGCTCCGCGCGGCCCTTCTCGAACGTGATCTTGAGGCCCATCGCCGTGCTCAGGCCGTCGACGACGGAGCCCTGGCACTGGTTCTCGGCACCGCTCATGTTCACGACCGGCCCGATGTCAGCCGCGACCCAGATCTTGTGGACCTTGATCTTCTTGCCGTCGACGCTCACGTCCGCGACCTCGGCGAAGTGGCCCGCGTGGCTGAAGTGGAACGCGAGCCCGAGCGCTCGGCCCTTCTCCATCGGCTTGCCCCAGCCCGCCTTGTCGGTGACGAGCTTGATCACGTCCGCGGCGCGGCCCGTGTTCAGCGACCGCGGGTTCCCCGCAATCGCCATCCGCGGCTCGCCCATGACTTCCAGCAGGAAGTCGCGGTAGTCGCGATTCGCGGCGACCGCGCACTCGTGCAGGAAGCTCTGGACCGCGAACGCGATCGCGTTGCTGCCCGGCGCGCGCCACGGTCCCGTCGGGATCTGCGACGTGATCATCGACTGCAGCATGCGGTTGTTCGCGACGACGCTCGCAGGAAACTCGGTCGCAGCCAAATTTGCCGACGCCGCCGTGGCCTTACCGTCACGCGTGAAGGTGATGAAGTGGTCCTGGAACGCCGACAGCTTGCCCGACTTGTCGACCGCGGCCTTCATCGAGTGGAAGCCGCCCGGCCGGTAGTAGTCGAACGCCATGTCGTCCTCGCGCATCCACTGCACTTTGACTGGCACGCCGCCGGCCTGCTTCGACACCGCCGCCACCTCGCACACGCTGTCGTTCGCGAGCCGCCGGCCGAAGCCGCCGCCGCCGCGCAGCTGGTGCAGCGTGACCTTGTCCTTCGGGAGATCGAGCAGCTTCGCGACCGCGTCGACCGCCGCCTGCGGCGTCTGCGTCGGCGCCCAGATCTCGATGCTGTCGCCCTTGAACCACGCCGTGCAGTTCTGCGGCTCGAGGTCCGCGTGCGACACGTAGTGATACGTGTACATGGCCTCGACCGTCTTGCCGTCCTTGAACGCAGCCTCGACGTCGCCGCCCGCACCGAGCTG
>DASQOL010000116.1:0-26467 GCA_035644475.1 Gammaproteobacteria bacterium
CGTGGGCGTCGCCGGGGCCGTGCGCACTCCGCCGCGGCGGTAGCGACGAGCCGAGCCACAGCGCCGAGAGCCGCGGAGCCCGGGCGCGCAGCGCCCGGGGGCGAGCCGCAGGCGAGCATCCAGAACGCGGCGGCACGCGGCATCTACGTGCGCAACGGCTGAACGACCGCGTTCTGGACCCCGGCGAACAGCGCCGTGGCGAGGGAACCGGCCGCAGGCCGGCGAAGTCGCGTGCCGCGGCGGAGTGCGCACGGCCCCGGCGACGCCCACGGCCAAAGTGAGACACGACGGCGCAGCACTGGCTCACGCGGTGTTCACCTGCAGGGGCTTGTGGGACTGCGGGCGGTTGGCGGCGGCGTTGACGATGTGGTCCGGCATGACTGGCACCCGGTTGAAGTAGTGGCCGCCGAGGGCGTCGGAGATGGCGCAGAGCAGCGCGGCTGCGGCGCAGCCCATGACCGGCTCGCCGATGCCCTTGGCGCCGACCGGGTTCTGCGGGTCGGGCATGTCGACGGCCCCCGTGCTCATGGCGAGGGCTACGTCGAGGTACGACGGCGGCTTTGCCTGGAGGAGGCCCACGGTGCCGGGCAGGCCGTTCTGGGGGTCGAAGATGTGGCGCTCCGCGCTCGCGAGGCCGAAGCCCATGATCGCGCCGCTCTTGATCTGGGCCGCCAGGCCGAGGGGGTGGATCACGGTGCCGCAGTCGGCGACGCCCACGTAGTCCAGGATCGTGAACTTGCCGGTGTCGCGGTCGAGCTCGATCTCGACGAAGCCCGCGGCGAGCGCGGGCACCGTCGCGGTGCGCGGCAGGTTGTCCTTCGCGACGCCGATGAGCCCGCCGCCGGCGAGGCCCGCCGCGGAAGCCTTGGTCATGACGTTCAAGTCGGCGGGGACCTCGTGGCCGTCGAACTTGCCGCCGAGCTCGATCGCGCGACCGGCAGCGGCAGCATAGGTGAGCTTTTTCGACGGGTCGGCGCGCAGAAAGACGCTCTCGCCGCCGATGTCGTAGTCCGCCGGCGCGCCGCCCAAATCCATCGCGGCGATCTCCTTGAGCTTCGCGACGGCGTCCATCGCGGCCGCGTGGTTGGTCCGCGTCATCGTGAATGACGTGTTGCTGCCGAACTGGCCGTTGTTCCAGGGCAGGTGCTTGCTGCTGTCGCCGCGCACCACGACGCAGTTGTCCCAGCTCATCTTCAGCATCTCGGCCGCGACGCGCGACGTGCCCGTGTGCGAGTAGGTGCCCAAGTTGCCGACGCCCGTATGGATGTAGAGCTTGCCGTCGGGCGCGAGCCGCACGAGCCCGTCGAAACCGTTGCCGCCGGCCGCGTGATACGCGGTGCCGACGCCGATGCCGATCGCCTTGCTGCCGCTCACCCGGCCGCTGCGCCCGCGCCGCTGCTCCCAGCCGAAGCGCTGGGCGCCCTGCTCGAGCGCGTCGCGCAGGTATGCGCTCGTGACGCCGCCCTGCATCGCGCCGACCTTCGCCGAGTTGTCCGGCGCGTTGATCCGACGGATCGCGACGCGATCGACGCCGAGCTGGCGCGCGGCCTTGTCGATCAGCGGCTCGATCGCGCACGCGATCTGGTTCTGCCCGGGTCCCCGCTGCGGGCCGCGCGGCGGCGTGTTCGTGAGCACCGGCACGCCGCGGAAGCGCATCGCGGGCGGCTGGTAGACGAGCGACACCGCCTCCGCCGCCGACAGCCAGTCGCCGAAGCCCGAGTTCGGGCCGTTCTCCTGCACGATGTAGAGGTCCACCGCCGTCACGCGGCCGTCGGCGCGGAAGCCGATCTTCACGCGGCCTTGGAAGCCGGCGCGCGCAGAGCCCAGGTAGTACTCCTCGTGGCGCGCGATCCGCATCATCACCGGCCTGCTGATCTTCTTCGAGAGCAGCGCCGGCACGGCGACGATTGGATAGGCGCCCCCTTTGGAGCCGAAGCCGCCGCCGCAGAACTCCGCGACGAACACGAGGTCGGCGGGCTGGATGCCGATGAAGCGCGCGATGCCCGGCACCGGCACGCTCTGGCTCTGCGACGACGCGTGCAGATGGCACTTACCGTTCTGCCAATACGCGAGCGCGCTGCGCGGCTCCATCGAGTGATGCGACAGGCCCGCGGTGACGAACGTCTCGTCGAGCACGAGCTTCGCGGCCGCCAACCCTAAGTCGATGTCGCCGTACGACCACTGCGTCACGGGCTCGCCTTCGGGCAACTGGCCCTCGGCGGCGGCCGCGAAATCGCGGGCCGTCCACTTGACGCTTTTCAGGTCGATGCCGGCGTTCGCGACGTTGCCGTTGGTGCGCGCCTCCGGTCCGCCGGGGTACAGGCTCGCAAGCGGGTCGACGCAGAACGGCAGCTCCTCGTACTCGATGTCGACGAGCTCGAGCGCGTTGGCCGCGATCTCCTCGCTCTCGGCGGCGATCGCGAGGATCGGCTGGCCGACGAACAGCGGCTCGTTGGTGAGGATCGGGTCCTGGGGCTCGGGGAACTTCTCGACCTCGTCGGCGGTGAGCACGCCGAGCACCCCGGGCAGCGCGAGCGCCTTGGCCGTGTCGAGCCGCTTGACGCGCGCGTGCGGCATCGGGCTCGTCAGCAGCTTGCAGAACACCATGCCGTCGACGCGGAAGTCCTCGGCGTACTTCGCCTTGCCGGTGACCTTCGCTTGAATGTCGGGCGGTGTGAAATCCTTGCCGATCAGCTCGTGGGCCATCGCAGCTCTCCCCTAGCGCGCGCTCACCCGCGGATCATACCCCCCGTCGAAAAATAGGGACATGCGCTTTTTCGGAGTGACGCTCGAAGGAACCGCCCGGCGCAGCCGAAAAGGCAACATGTCCCTATTTTTTCGCTAGTCGTGGCGCAATGCGACGAGCGGATCGACGGCCGTAGCGCGCCGTGCCGGCAGATAGGCGGCGCCCAACGCGACGAGCGTCAAGGCGACCGACGCCGCGACGATCGCAAGGGGATCGCGCGCCGACAGTCCGAACAGCAGCGACTCGGCAAACCGGCCGAGCGCGAGCGCCGCGGAGAGCCCCAGCGCGGCGCCGATCAAGGTCATCGCGGCAACCTGCTTGACCACGAGCCCGCGCAGCCGCCGCGGCGTGGCGCCGAGCGCCAACCGCAATCCGAGCTCGCGCGTGCGTTGCGCGACGCCGTAAGCGAGCACGCCGTATAAGCCGAGGGCCGCGAGCAAGGTCGCGAGCGACGCGAACCCGGTGGCGAGCGTCGCCGTGAGACGATCTAGAAACACGTTGTCGTCGACTTGCGCGTCGAAAGTCGTGAGACTGCCGACGGCGACGCCGGGGTCGATCTCCGTGACCACGCGCGGAATCATCCGCAGCAACGCGTCCGTGCCGGCGGCGCCGCGCACGTAGAACGTGAGCCCGTCGAGATTCGGGTTCTGCCGGTACGACGTGAAAATCTGCGCGGGCACGTCGGCCTTCACCCGGCGGTACCGCGCGTCCTGCACGATTCCGACGATCTCGATGCCCGTGGACCCCGCGCCGGTCGAGAAGCGTTTGCCGAGCGCGTCGGCGCCGAGCGCGTACTGCCTCACGAAGCTCTCGTTGACGACGGCGACGAGCGGCGCGCCCTGCTCGTCGGCAACGGTCAACCTTCGGCCCGCCAGCAGCGGGATGGACACGGTGTCGAAGAAGTCCGCGTTGACGTCGTTCGTGAGCACGGACAGGGTGCTGTCCGGGAGCGCGTCCACGCCGTCGAAGGTCACCCGGGCGCTCGCGCCGCGGCCCGTGAGCAGCGCAATCCGGGCCGCACCCACGCTCATCACGCCGGGCTGCGCCGCGAGCCGCTCTTCGACGAGCGCAAACGTCGCTCGCGCGCTCTCGGGCGTCGCGCCGCTCAAGCGCGGCGCCAAAGTGAACGTGACGATCGAATCGGTGCTCACTCCGAGATCGACGCTCGCCACGTTCGCGAGACTGCGAGCGAACAGGCCGGCGGTCACGAGCAGCAGCATCGAGAACGCGACCTGGACGGTCGCGAGCACCCCGCGCAGACGCGCCGTGCCGCGGACGCCCAGCGATTGCGCCGCGTGGCCCTTCATAGCGCCGGCGGGATCGGTGCGCGACGCCTGCGCGGCCGGGGCGGCCGCTAACAGCAGCACGGCGGCCAGCGACACTCCCATGGCGAAGAACAACGCGGTGGCGTTCACGCGCAGCGCGAGGCTCTCGGCGAGGTCGGCCGGAATCAGGGTTCCGATCACGCGCAACGTGAAGGCCGCCACGGGCACGCTCAACGCTGCCCCGATGGCAGCCGGCACGGCCGCGTCGAGCAACGACTCGAGCACGAGACGGAGCCGGCTCGCCCCGATCGATGCGCGCACCGCGAGCTCGCCCGCACGCGCGACGCCGCGCGCGAGCAGTAGATTCGCCACGTTGAAGCACACGATGAGCAGCACGAGCGCGGTGATGCCGAGCAACAGCTCGAGCGGCCGGTCCGCGCCGGATGTGAGCTGGCTGCGGCCTCGTGCGCCCGGGTCGAGCGTGATCTGACGCTTGCGGAATTGCGCGAGCGCGTCGGGCGACAGGTCGCCGGCGTTGAGCGGCGCTTCCACGTCGTTGAGGATGGCGGAATACTGCACGTTGAGGGTGGCCGATGCCTGCTCGGGCGCGACGCCGGGTTTGAGCCGCGCGAACAGATAGATCCAGTAGGCCCGCCGGTCCTCCTCGTCGCGAACCCTCTGCGGCTCCATCAGCCACCGGAGCGTCAGCGGGACGAAGACCTGAGGCTTGAAGCCCAAGATCGTGCCCTCGAAGCCCTTCGGCGCCACGCCGACGATCGTGAGCTCGTGGCCGTTGACGGTGAGCCGGCGGCCGATGGCATCGGGCGCTCCGCCGAGCCCGCTTTGCCAGTAGTCGTAGCTCAGCACCGCGACCGCTCCCTCGCCGATCTTGGGCTCGTCGTCCGGCCCGATGAGCCGGCCAGCCGCTGGCTCGAGGCCCAGCACCGAGAAGTAGCTGCCCGACACGAGGATGCCGTTTGCCATGCGCGCGGACCCTTGGCCCGCGAGGCTGGCGCGAAAGTCCCGCTGCGCGGCTACCCCTGTGAACACTTGCTGCCGCTCCGCGAGATCGCGGTACATCGGATAGCTGAAGATCTGCTCGCTGCTGCCGGCGGCGCTGCTCGAGGTGCGACCCCCCTTCGGCCCCGGGGCACCGAAGTTCACGAGGCGCTCGGGGTCGGGCACGGGAAGCGGCCGCACGAGCACTTGGTGGAACACGGAGAAGATCGCGGTGGTCGCGCCGATGCCGAGCGACAACATCGCGATCATCGCGAGGGGAAGTCCGGGCCGTTTGATGAGACCGCGCAGCGGGCGCGTGAGGACGTTCATACGCTGATTCCTAGCAGATCCTGGGAAGGGTCTCTCCAACTACCGTGCCAACCGGCGGGCGCGCGTAACCCCGGGGAATTCACGGCGACGGCGGCCGAAGCGGCGGACGGCAACGTCCCGCGAACGCACGCGCCGTCCCGATTGCGGAACTCGCCTGTCCCTTGGGTCTGACCCTAGATCTGCACGGAGAGCGGCGGGTCGTCGAGCGCCGCGCGCTGCTCGAGCAGCGACTGGACGTGCTGCTCCCAGTAGCGCGGCTCGGCGAGCCAGGGGAACGCGCGCGGAAAGGCGGGATCGTGCCAGCGGCGCGTGATCCACGCCGTATAGTGCATGAGCCGAAGCGCGCGCAGGGCTTCGACGAGCCTGAGCTCGCGGTAGTCGAAGTCCGCGAACTGGCCGTAGCCTTCGAGCAGGTCGCCGAGCTGCGCCTCCATCTCGTCGCGGCCGCCCGCGAGGAACAGCCAGAGGTCCTGCACGGCCGGGCCGGTCACGCAGTCGTCGAGGTCGACGAAGTGCGGGCCCTCGTCGGTCCAGAGCACGTTGCCGCGGTGGCAGTCGCCGTGAATGCGCAGCGAGCGATACGCGCCCACCTCGTCGAACGCGGCGTCGATCGAGTCCAAGAGCTGGCTCGTGACGCTCTCGTAGCTGTCCACGAGGTGCTGCGGGATCCAGTCGCTGTCGAGCAGCTCCTCGACGGAACGGCGGCCGAGCTCCTCGCGCGACAGCGCGGCGCGCACGGCGAAGCGGCGCGCGGCGCCGATCGCGTGCAGCCTACCCAAGAAGCGGCCCATCCAGACGCGGTCGTCCTTGGTGCCGAGCTCGGGCCAGCGGCCGCCGCGCCGCTCGTAGACGGCGTAGCGATAGTCGTCGTGCTCGTGTAGCGTCTCGCCGTCGTGCACGAGCGGCGGCACGACGGGCACCTCCGCACCCGCGAGCTCGAGCGCGAACTCGTGCTCCTCGAGGATCGCATCGTCGGACCAGCGGCCGGGGCGGTAGAACTTCGTGACCACGAAGCCGTCGGCCGTGCCGATCTGATAGACGCGGTTCTCGTAGCTCGCGAGCCCGAGAATGCTGCCCGTGCACTCGAAGCCGCAGCGCTCGACCGCCGTCATGATGACGTCGGGCGTGAGGTGCTCGTACGGGACTTCGTCGCTCACGGTATCTGACACCCTTGGTGTCTGACACCGGCGAGCGAGCCCATGTCCGTCCGGCCCTTCGTCATGCAATCCTCTCGCAACGTTCCGCAGCTAGATTCGTGTTTACAATGGCGCCATCCATAGTAACCGCCTCGGAGCTCGCGTGAGGTACTCGCGGCGCAACCTGCTCGGCGCCGGTCTCGGGCTCGCCGCGGCCGGCGTGCTGCGGCCGCGGGCGACGCGGGCCGCGGAGCCTACGTTCGCGGTCAGCCCTTTCACGCTCGGCGTTGCGTCGGGCTACCCCGAGCCGAACGCCGTCGTGCTCTGGACACGGCTCGCGCCCGAGCCGCTCGTGCCCGGCGGCGGGCTGCCGGACGCGCCGGTCGCGGTCGACTGGGAGATCGCGGACGACGACTCGTTCCGCAAGATCCGTCGGCGCGGCACCGCGTACGCGACGCCGGACTGGGCACACTCGGTGCATGTGGAGGCTACGGGTCTTACGCCCGCGCGCGACTACTGGTATCGCTTCACGAGCGGCGGCGCGCGCAGCCCCGTCGGCCGCACGCGCACCGCGCCGGCACCCGGCGCGGCCGCGGCCGCGGCCGCGGCCGCGGCCGAAATGAAGCTCGCGGTCGCCTCGTGCCAATACTACGAATACGGCTACTACGCCGCTTACCGCGCGATGGCGGGCGACGCCCTCGACCTCGTCGTGCACGTGGGCGACTACATCTACGAGCAGCGGGGCATCGAGCGCGCGCGCACCCACGACGCGAGCGAGGCGCACACACTCGACGACTACCGGCACCGCTACGCGATCTACAAGCTCGACCCGGATCTGCAGGCCGCGCACGCGGCGTGCCCGTGGATGGTGGCGTCCGACGACCACGAAGTCGCGAACGACTACGCGAACGACGAGGGCGACGGAGACGTGGGCGAGCTCTTTCTCGCGCGCCGCGCCGCCGCGTACCAGGCCTACTACGAGCACTTGCCGTTGCCGCGGCGGCTCGTGCCGCTCGGCGCGTACCAGCATCTCTACGCGCGGCGCGCGTTCGGCGACCTCGTGAGCCTCTCCATGCTCGACGGCCGGCAGTATCGATCTCACCAGGCGTGCGGCCCGGGGCCGCTCGTGAAGCCGTGTGCCGAGCTCTACGACGAAACGCGCACGATGCTCGGCGCGGCCCAAGAGGCGTGGCTCTTCGATGCGCTCGGCGCGAGCCGCACGCGCTGGAACCTGCTCGGCCAGCAAACCCTGTTCGCGCACTTCGATCAGAGCGGCGAGGAAGATCTCCGCTACTGGGCCGACGGCTGGAACGGCTATCCGGCCGCGCGCACGCGGCTCGTCGACTTCTTGGCCGAGCGCAAGGTCGCGAACCCCGTGGTGCTCTCCGGCGACATCCACGCATTCCTCGTCAACGACGTGAACCGGCGTGCGCAGGACCCCGCGTCGCCGATCGTCGCCACCGAGCTCGTCACCACGTCGATCACCTCACCCGCGCGGCCGCAGCGGGACTTCGACCTCTGGCTGCCCGAGAACCCGAACGTGCGCCTCGCGCGCAGCGACGCCCGCGGCTACTTGCGCCTTTCCGTGCGGCCGGAGCGCCTGCACGCGGACCTCGTCGCCGTCGACGACGTCGCGCGCCGCGATTCGAAGACGCACGTCATCGCATCGTTCGACGTGGAAGCCGGCGTTGCCGGCGTCTCGCGGTAGCGAAAAATAGGAACATGTTACTTTTTCGGGGCGACATCGGCGGGTCGTGTCTCACTTTGGCCGTTAGCCTTATCGCTGCGACGGCCGCACCTCGAAGGGTCTTCCCGAGACACGCCGGAAGACCATCCCTGGGGCTCCTCGGGAAGACCCTTCGAGGTACGTCCGTCGCAGTCACCCGCAGCGCGCCGCCAAAGTGAGACACGACCCGTCGGCGCGATTTTGTCGCGACGTGGCCGCCGAAAAAAGTAACATGTCCCTATTTTCCGCCGCGACTCCTCGACTGGAACACACAGAGAGCAGGCAAGTGAACGGCAACCGAATCATCCCGTACCCGAGCAGCACGCGAACGCTCGCCAACGGCCTCGAGGTCATCGTGATGCCGATGCCGAGCGAAGGCCTGGTGGCATTCTGGTCGATCGTGCGCACGGGCTCGCGCGACGAGTACGAGGCGGGACGCTCGGGCTTCGCGCACTTCTTCGAGCACATGATGTTCCGCGGCACGGAACGCTACCCGTCCGACGTCTACGCGCGGACCCTCACGTCTCTCGGCGCCGACGGCAACGCCTACACCACCGACGATCACACCGCTTATCACATCTCGATGGCCGCCGAGGACCTCGAGCGCGTGGTCGAGCTCGAGGCCGACCGCTTTCAGCATCTCTCGTACGCCGAGCCCGCGTTCCAAACCGAGGCGGGCGCGGTCTACGGCGAGTACCGCAAGAACCGCACGGAGCCCGAGTTCGCGCTCTACGAGGCGCTGATGGACAAGGCGTTCGAGAAGCATCCGTACGGCCACACCACGATCGGCTACGAGCGCGACATCGCCGCGATGCCCACGATGTACGGCTACTCGCGCGAGTTCTTCGCACGCTACTACCGACCCGAGAACACGGTGCTGTTCTTCGTGGGCGCCGTCGACCCCGAGCGCGTGTTCGCGCTCGTCGAGCGGCAGTACGGCGGCTGGCAGCGCGGCTACGTGGCGCCGCGGATCCCGGCGGAGCCGGAGCAGCTCGCCGCGCGGCGAGTCGACGTGGCGTACGACGGCCAGACGCTGCCGATCGTGCAAGTCGCGTACAAGGTGCCCGCGTTCGATCCGGCCGACCGCACGCGCGTCGCGGCCGACCTGCTCGCGGAGCTCGCGTTCGGCGAGACGAGCGACGCGTATCGCCGCCTCGTGCTCGACGAGCAGGTGGTCGAGCTCCTGGACGCGGGCGCGGACGCGAGCCGCGACCCCGGTCTCCTCGACATCACCACGCGCGTGAAAGACCCCCACAAAGTGGACTACGTGCTCGACGCGATCGACGCCACGATAGCCGAATACCGCGCCACGCCCCCCGCGGCCGATCGCCTCGCGGCGCTGCAGCGCCGACTCAAGTACGGATTCTTGATGGGGCTCCAGACCCCGGAAGCCGTGGCGTCAGGGCTCGCGCAGTTCATCGCGCTCTCCGGCGGCCTCGACAGCGTCGACACGCTTTACGCGACGTACGCCGCGATCACGCCGGCCGACGTGCAGACCGCCGCGCAGAGCTACTTGAGCGCGCAGCGGCGCACGGTCGGAGTGCTGCGGGCACGCTAGTGACGCGGCCGCCGCCGCCTCCGTAGTCGGATGTGCCATCATGACGTCGCGCTCGCCGGCTGCGGCCGCGGCGCCCATAAGAGGATCTCGATGTGGTGTTGCTGAAGGTCGCGGCCGATCCGACGATCTCGTTTGCCGTGCAATTCGCGGTGGGCTCGCAAAACGATCCGCCGGGCAAGGAGGGGCTCGCGTTCCTGGCCGGCGAGATGCTGGCGGATGCAGGCACCGAGGCCAACTCGCTCGAGATGATCCTCGAGAAGCTCTACCCGCTCGCCGCCGCCTACGACGTGCGCGTCGACCGCGAGCGCACCACGCTCACCGGCCGCGCGCACCGCGACAACGTCGACGCGTTTCTCGAGCTCTTCGCCGACGCGCTCGCACGCCCGGGGTTCGAGCAGTCCGACTTCGAGCGCGTGCAGGCCGACGCCATCAACGACCTCGAAAACACGCTGCGCTATTCGTCCGACGAGGAGCTCGGCAAGGCCGCGCTCGAGGAATTCGTGTTCCGCGGTACGCGCTACGCGCATCCGAGCGAGGGCACCGTTCAAGGCCTGAGATCGATCGCGCTCGACGACGTGCGCAAGTTCTATCGCGAGCACTTCACCGCGCAGGCCGCGCTCGTCGGCGTCGGCGGCGGGTTCGACGACGCGATCGTCGCGAAGCTGCGCGCGGCGGTGGCTCGGTTGCCGCGCGGCGCGGCGCCGACGCCGCCCGCAATCTCGCCCGCGCCGATCCGCGGCCGCGAGCTGTTGATCATCGACAAGCCCGGCGCGGACGCGTCGATCAGCGCGGGCTTTCCACTGAACGCGCACCGCGGCGAGCGCGACTACTACGCGCTCTGGATAGCGAACTCGTGGCTCGGCGAGCACCGGAATCAGGCGAGCCATCTGTTCAACGTGATCCGCGAGCAGCGCGGACTGAACTACGGCGACTACTCGTACATCGAGCCGTTTCCGAACGGCGGCTCACACAACATGCCGCCCGTGAACGTGTCGCGCCGCTATCCGTTGTTCGAGATCTGGGTGCGCACGCTGCCCAACAAACACGCGCAGTTCGCGCTGCGCGCGGCGCTGCGCGAGGTCGCGAAGCTGGTCGACAACGGCATGACGCGCGAGCAGTTCGAGCTCACGCGCGCGTTCCTGAAGAAGTACTCGCTGCACTTCGCCGAGACCACGTCGGCGCGGCTCGGCTACGCCGTCGACGACCGGTTCTTCGGGCTCGACTCCGAGGGCCACCTAACGCGCTTCCGGCGCATGATGGACGAGCTCACGCTCGAGGACGTGAACGCCGCCATCAAGCGGCATCTGCGGTATCAGGACTTGAAGATCGCGATCGTGACCGGCGACGCGGCGGGGCTCCGTAAGGCGCTGGTGGCCGACACGCCGAGCCCGATGGAATACGACACGCCCAAGGCGGACGCGATTCTCGAAGAGGACAAGAAGATCGCGATATTCCCTCTGCGAATCCCGGGGGACCGCGTCAGCACGATCCCGGTCGGTTCGGCGTTCGAGAAATAGCTCCGGCCAGCAACGAAGCAGGAGCCCTCCCCTACGTCAACGCCTCATTGCGGATGCGCCATCAGATGCTCCGCGATTGCGCGATACGCCGGCAACGACGTGGGATCGAGATTGACGTTCGCCGCCAGCGGATGTGACGCGAAGCGCGCGATCACCATCTCGGCCTTCGGATCGACGTAGATCGCCTGGCCGTGGATTCCGCGCGCCGTGTACACGCCGTGATCGTCGTGCGAAACCCACCAGAAGTCGTGGTAGCTCCAGCCCGGCAGCGTCGGATAGTTGCCCGCGACGAATGCTTCGCGGCTCGCGCCGCGGCGGATCTCGTCCACGACGGCCGTGGGCACGATTTGTTGGCCGTTGAGCTTGCCGCCGAGGCGCATGAGCTCGCCGAAGCGCGCGAGATCGCGTAGCCGCGCGTTCAAGCTGCTGCCGATTAGCGGCACGCCGTCGCGGTCCACCTCGAGATAGGCGTCGTCCTCGGCGCCGATTCGGCTCCAAATCCGCTCGCTCAACACCGCGGCCGGCGACTTGCCCGTGACGCGCGCGATCAGCCACCCGGCGACGTCGACGTTCGGCGTGCGGTAGTGGAACTCCGGACCGTGTGTGCCCTTCTTCGCGACCGAGGGCAGGAACGTGAAGATGGACTTCGGTCCGTCGTGCCCATCCGGACGAGGCCACATGCCGGTCGCGTACCGGTAGGTGTCCATCGACGGCGACTCGCCCGTGTAGTTCTCCACGAAATCGATCGCGGTGGTCATGTCGAGGACCTGCGCGACCGTCGCGTCGCCGAACCCGCTGCCGGCGAGCTCGGGGAGATACTTCGCGACTTTCGCGCCCGGGTCGAGCGCGCCTTCGGCGACGAGCATCGCGGCTACCGTGCCGAAGAACGACTTGGTGACCGAGAACGCGATGTGCTGACGGTCGGCCGCAAGCGCGCCGAAGTAGCGCTCGTAGACGATCTTGCCGCGATGCAGCACGACGATGCCGTCGGTGTAATTGGCGACGAGCGAATCCGCCCAGGTCATCGGCGCGGTGCCGCCGATCGGCACAAAGGTCACGGCATCGAGGTCCGAGCGCTGCGCAGTCGGTAGTGTCTGCGTCGGCGCGGACCCGCGGGACACCGCAACTGTCGGCACGAGCTCGCGCCAGTGCGAGAAGCTCCAGCGCCACTGCGGGAAGCGATAGAAGCTGTTGTCCTCGTAGCGGATCAGCTTGTCGGGCGGCGGAGGCGATCCCTCCATCCACTCGAGCGTCTTCGGATCCGTGGCGCGCGCCGCCGCAAGATCGATTGCGGTGTCGGCGAAGGTCGCAGCAGCTGCGAGGAGCAGCAGCGCGGCCAAGGACGCGACGGTGATCGTTCTCATGCTCTTCTCGTTGTTACTTGCGAACGGTTTGGGGCCTCGGCCGCCAGCGATGCTATATCAAAAGGGATGGGGGTATACGGACCGGCGACGTTCGCCGATGTCGAGCTCGCGGCGCGGGGAACGACTTACGCTAGCGACGGCGGTGTTCGCAGTCGCACGTAAACGGAGTAAATCGCATGAGGCTCACGATCCACGACATGGCCGTCAACACCTTCGCTTCGATGCTCGAGAGTCTCTCCGAAGTCCTGGCAAAGGGCGCCGAGCACGGCAAGAAGGCCAACCTCGACCTGGTCGACGCGCGCCTCGCGCCGGACATGTTCACGCTCGCGCAGCAGGTCCAGCAGGCGTGCTTGTACGCGCGCGACTGCGTGTCGCGGCTCACGGGAAAGGGCGGCGCGGAGATGCCGAAGGCCGAGACGTCGTTCGACGGCTGCAAGCGCCAGATTCACGACACGATCGGCTTCGTGCGCGGCGTGCCGGCCTCCGCATTCGAAGGCGCGGAGGAGCGCGACTGCTCGATCGAGATTCCGAACGGCATGGTCATCGAGATGGACGGCGTGCGTCTGCTGCGATCGTGGTCGCTGCCGCACTTCTATTTCCACGTCGTCACGGCCTACGACATCTTACGGCACCACGGCGTGCAGATCGGCAAGCAGGACTACGCAAGCCAAGTCGGAGCGTTCATCCGCAAGGAGTGACGGCGTCGCCGGGGACGCAGGGCGATAACACCGAAGGTGACGCCACGATCCGGCGCGAGCGTAGCCGTCGATCCCGCCGGCGAGTCAACGCTGCGTGAGCGTCGCGGTCCATTCCGGCGCGATGGACTTCGCGAGCTCGAGGTACCTCTGCGGAATGTCGTCGGCGCCCGTGAGCCGCCGGATCGTGAGCACGTTCGCCGACGCCATGCCGACCGGGCAGCGCACCGCCCAGGCCTTGGCTTCCTCGAGCGAGTCGACGTCGATCACGTAGAACCCGCCGACGAGCTCCTTCGACTCGGCGAACGGCCCGTCGACGACCATGCGCTTGCCGCGCGACGCGACGACGCGCACGGCCGGGCCGGGCAGCAATCCCTCGGACGCGACCAGCACTCCCGCGCGGTGCAGGTCCTCGTTGTACTTCATGTAGGCCTTGAACAGCTCGTCGGTCATCGGCGCTTCGTCGTTCGCGCCGTTCTCGTCCGTGGTCGAGGTGATGATGAAACGCATCGCAAGTCTCCTGGTAAGGAGGTCGGTCCAGTCCGCCTCTGTCGATACGACGAACGAAGGGCGGCCGAATCGACAACCCAGATCTGCAAAGGGACTTAGGGCTTGCTGCGAGATTCGCGCGTGGAGGCGGCCGGAGTCAACGCTGCGACCCGCCCGCCGAGCTGCGGCACGGGGGTCGCGCCCGAGGGTCGGCGCGAGCACCGAGAACTTCAGCGCAGCGCGCGATACAGGAACGGCAGGCTCCGCTCCATCCGATAGTCGACCGCGGAATGGGTGTCGTCGAATTCCTCGTAGCGATGCGCGATGCCGTGCTCGGCCAGACGTTTCGACAGGAGCCGGCAGCCGTAGTGAATGCGGTACTGATCGCGCCAGCCGCAGTCCATGTAGATGCCTTCGAGCTTGCGCAGATTGTCGGCGTAGCGCTCGACCAGGTGGATCGGGTCGTGGCGCAGCCATTGCCGCCAGCGCTCGGGCAGGAGCTCACCGGTCTCGAGGTCGTACGGAAGCCTGAAGCCGTTGGGCGCCTCGGGATCGGGGTCGTAGCTCGCGGCCATCGCGACATTCATCAAACAATGGACGTCGGCGCTGCCGAGCTGCGGCTTCTTCCAGATGTTGTCGAGAAAGCGCTTCACGCGGCCGTCGTCGAGCCCGCGGCCGGTGTCGGCGGAGGCCTCCACAACGTCGATCTTGCCCGCGACGCGCGGCGGGCGGCGGAACTTCGCGAGCTCGTCGAGCGTGTTCGGCCAGTCGGCGCCGTAGACGAAGTCGAAATACGCGTCGCCCGAGTGGTTCGCGACGGCGCCCCAATACCGCGTGTACTTCATGCCGTGCAGGATCGCGCCGTAGCCGCCCGACGACTTGCCGAAGCAGCCGCGGTGCTCGCGCGCGGCGAGCGTGCGAAGCTCCTTGTCGACGAACGGGATGAGCTCGCGCGTGAGGTAGTCCGCGTACGCGCCGATCGCGGTCGAGTTGATGTATTGGTTGCCGCCGAGCGCGGTAAAGCAGTCCGGGAACACGATGATCACGGGCCCCATCTTGCGCTCGTGCACGAGCCGCGCGGCGCGTTCGGGCACGTTCTCGTCGAAGCTGCGCCAATTGGTGTGCGACTTGCCGCTGCCGGTGTAGCCCACGAGGTCGAACAGCACCGGGAAGCGCGCGCCGCGGCCGCGGCCCCGCGCCTGGTCGTACTGCGGCGGCAGCCAGACGTCGAGCGTACGGATGTGCGGGTCGCCGAGCGGGTTGTCGGCGAGCACGCGGGAGACGTGCTCGAGGGTGACGACGCGGCCCGGGGGCCAGCTGGTGCGTTTGAGTGCCATCAGCGCACCCGCTCGCGGAGTGCGATGCGGTTGATCTTGTTGGTACCGGTCTTCGGCAGTGCGTCGATGAAATGCACGTCGACGGGCCGCTTGTACTTCACCATCTCGGTTTTGCAGTAGTCGAAGAACTCCTCGCGGGTGAGCGCGGCACCGTCGTCGAGCACCACGAAGGCGACCAGGACCTCGCCGAGCCTAAGGTCCGGCTTACCGACGGTCGCAGCCTCGCGGATCTTCGGATGCTTGAAGAGCACCTCGTCGACCTCGCGCGGATAGACGTTGTAGCCGCCGACGATGACCATGTCCTTCTTACGGTCGACGAGCGAGAGAAACCCGTCGTCGTCGACGATGCCGATGTCGCCCGTGTAGAGCCACCCGTCGCGCAACGCGCCGCGCGTCTCGTCGGGGCGGTTGCGATAGTCGACCATGAGCTGCGGGCCGCGCACGCGGACCTCGCCGCGCTCGCCCATCGGCAGCACGCGGTCGCCGGTCTCGAGATCCACGATCTGCACCTCGGTCTCGGGCACGGGGTTGCCCACGGACAAGAGCTTGCGCTTGCCGTCGTAGGGGTTGAGGCAGAACGGCGCGCCCTCGGTCATGCCCCAGCCCTCGAGCAGCGGCTGGCCCGAGCGCGCCAGCCACTCGCGGTGCAGGTCCGCCGGGCACGGCGCGCCGCCCGACAGGCAGTAGCGCAGCGCCGAGAGATCCACGGTGTCGAACAGGGGGCTCGCCAGTAATCCCATATATATAGGAGCGGGGCCGCCGGCGAAGATCGTGACCTGGTAGTCGCCGAGCGCCTTCACCACCTTGTCCGGCTCGTAGCGCGGGATCATCACGAGCGTGCTCTGCATGAAGATCGGCACCCAGGTCGCGTACGCGAGGCCCCAGATGTGGAACATCGGCGCGACGTTGAGGAACATTTCCTTGCCGTACGCGCCGGGCCACACCGAGACGTGCTGATACACGCCGGCGAGAAGGCCGCGGTGCGTGTGGTTCACGCCCTTAGGCGTGCCGGTCGAGCCGCCGGTGTAGATGATCAGCGCGAGGTCGTCGGCCGTGGGCAGCGCCGCGCGGTCGAGCGCGAGGCTCGGGTCGCGCGTCCAGGCGTCGAGCGTGGCGCCTCCCGGGCCGAGCTGCATCTGCCGCGGGATGCCGAGCTCCTTGGCGACGTCGGCCGCCTTCTGCGCCGTGCTCTGATCCGCGATCACGATGCTCGCGTCGATGTCGACGAGCGCCTTCTTGAGCTCGCCGAGCGTGAGGAACGGATTCACGGGTGCGACCTGTGCGCCGGTGGCCATCACGGCCATCAGCGCGACGTCCATCTCGATCGAATTCGGCATCATGAGGATCGCGCGCTTGCCGCGCCCGAGACCCTGCTTCGCGAGCTCGCGCGCGAGGCCGGCCGTCGCCCTGCCGAATTCGGCGTAGCTGATCTGCCGATCGACGTAGATGACGGCGGTGACGTTCGGATGCGCGTCGACGGCCGCGAGCAGCATGTGCACGAGGCTGTCGTAGAGCGGCAGCGCGGGGCTCATCGCTCGGGGCGAGCGCAGGTGCGAAGGCTTCGTCATGCTCGGCTGTTTTCGACCGGAACGCGCGCGGCGCCTCGGCCTCTTCGTAGGACGGGGAAAAGTATCACGTCCGGATTCCGTTCTGGTAGCTTGGCCCGATGCGCCCAATGTCGCACGAGCGGACCTACACGCGCCTGGTGCTCGCAGTGCTCGCAACGGTGCTCGCCGGTTTCGGCGTCGCCACCGTCCACAGTCAGAGCGAGGACTTCACCGACGGACGCGCGGACGCCGAGTTCCACTTCGCGCGCATGATCTATCGCGACCAACGCGGCGGCGGGCGCGGCCGGTTCGGCGGCGGCTTCGGCGGCATGGGGCGCGGCTGGTGGATGCAGGACTGGCCCGACGCCGAGACGCACTTCCGCCAGGGCATCATGCGCCTCACGAGGATCGACGCGGGCGCCGCCGTCCAGGTGGACCTGCACGACGGCAGCGTGTTCGACTACCCGTGGCTGTACGCGACGCAAGCCGGCTTCTGGGACTTGAGCGACGCCGAGATCGACACGCTGCGCGAGTACCTGCTGCGCGGCGGGTTCTTCATGACCGACGACTTCTGGGGCTCGGACGAATGGGACGTGTTCGCCGAGGCGATGGGCCGGCTGTTCCCGCAGTACCCGATCGTGGAGATCACCGGCGGCGCGGACGAAGTGCTGCACGTGCTCTACGACGTCGAGGTGCTGACGCAGATCCCCGGCTCGCGGCATCTCGGCTACGCGCGCGACGCCAACGGCCGGCTGATCGGCTTACCCGAGCCGCGCTGGCGCGGCATCTACGACGACAAGGGACGCCTGCTCGTCGCCGCCAACTTCAACCAGGACATCGGCGACGCGTGGGAGCACGCCGACGACTCGTTCTACCCGGAGCCGATGACCGCCCTCGCCTACCGTTTCGGCATCAACTACATCATCTACGCGATGACGCACTGACCGAAAATAGGGACATGTTTGCTTTTTCGCTCGCGTCCCCTCCGCGGAGGGATTTCGCACCAATGCGGTGCGAAAGTTTCCGCGGAAACTAGATCGCAGCCGAAAATGCAACCTGTCCCTATTTTTCACCGGCGCACGCCTTGTAGATGCTGGCCTTTTCGAGCAGCAGACTTTGCGCGGCACGCTCGCCCTTCTCCCGCAAGGTCGTCAAGAACTCGGAGAACTGGACAGGCGTGGTGACGAAGACTTCGCCCGCGTGGTTCGCGATATCGTTGCGCTCGCGTCGCGCGCGGTCACGCCGTTCGATCACGTCGGATGCGTTCTGACCGCTCGCCTCGAGCGCCACGATCTGGATCGTTTGCCCGATGACCGCACCGTCGTCGTTTCCGGTCCGGCGCTCCGCCAACCGGCCGTAGCCGAGGCACGCCTCGGCCCAAACGGGACTTTCCTTCGATTGCGTCTTGCACATGTTGATCCGCACGCTCCCGAGGGGCAGGTTCGCTGCCGCGAAGCTGAACGCGGCCACGGCTCGCGTCGGGAACGAGTAGCCGCCGGTCGAGGCAAGCGCGCGCTCGATCATCTCCACCGTGTCGGCCCAATAGGTTCGCGTCTCGGCGGCCGCAGCCGCCCGCTGCGTCGCTTCGAGCGCCGCGGCGATGTCGCCGCGTTGCCAGCGAGCCTCCGCCACGTGAATCCATACCTCGCTGTTCTGCCCGTCGAGCTCGAGCAGCGCGGCCTCCCAATCCTTGGCCGGGCACGTCGCGTTGGCGCCGGCACCGTCGCAAATCTGCACGGCGGTCCAGACGACCGCTGGGTTTTGACGTCCGGCCGCCATCGCTCGCACGATGTCGGCCACTCGATCGGCCGGATCCCGGCCGACGAGCGCCGCGACCGCCAAGTGCTCGGGATCTTGCGAAGCGAGCAACAGGGATCGAGCGAGGGCCGGATCGAGCGCCACGCGGCCCTCGCGCTCGATCGTGTCGATGACTTCCATGTTGAGCGTTCGTCCCGCGGGGCACGGATCCGGCCGAGCCTCGCCGGCCGTGGACGACGACGCGGGCGCGTCGGCGGGCGCGACCTCAGCCGCGGACTCGGATGCCGCCCCAACCGCCGACGTCTCGGTCTCGCGTTCGCGCTCGACGGACCGATCGCGACGCGCGAGCAACGTGCCGCCGATCAGCAGCACGATCGCGAGCGCCGCAGCCGCCCCACGTGTCGCTTTCATCGCCCAGGTTCCGCTAGTTCGCGTCTCACACGGCTCATTCGTGGCGGAGCGCGACGGTGGGACTCACGCGCGCCGCGCGCACCACACGCGCGCCGATCACGAGCCACGCGAGCAGCAGCGTCGCCGCGAGCGTCGCGAGAAACGGCAGCGGCGTGATCGGCATCCGCTCGACGAACAGATTCACGTAAGCGCGTGCCGCAACGTACGCGAGCGGCCAGATCGCCACGTTCGCGATCAGCACGGGTTTCGAAAAGTCGGTGAGCAACAGCCGCAGGATGCTGCGCGTCGTCGCGCCCTGCGTCTTACGCAGACCGATCTCGCGCGTACGGCGATCCGCGAGGAAGCTCGCCATGCCGAACAAACCGACGGCCGCAATCGACGTCGCGAACGCCGCGAGAATCGTGACCACGCGGCTCACGCGATCGAATGTCGCGTACGCCGTCGCGAACGCCTGATCGAGGAATTGCGGACTGGCCGACGGCGCGTTCGGCGCGAGCGCCTTGCGCACGCTCTCGACGTGCTCGAGCGCCTCTGCGACGCGCCGGCGGTCGAGTCGCACGAGCGTGTAGGTCGCGCTGATCGGCACGACCCAATACGCGAACCCGTCATCGACGCCGGTGCTGCGCAGCGCAAGCGGCGAGCCCCCGACCACGCCGATGACCTCGGCCGGCCGCCGGCCGGGCGGGTCCGGCCCGCCCGCAAAGCCCGCCCACGGGTCGGCGTAGACGATCTCGCCGACGGCCGCCTCCGGGCTCGCGAAACCGAGAGCGCGCACGGCGCGCGCGTCGAGCACCACGCGCCGCGGGCCCGCGTCGGCGCCGGGTGTCGGCTCGTCCGCGCGATCGTCCGCGAACCAGCGGCCCGCGAGCAGCGGCAGGTCGAGCACGTCGCGGTAGCCGGCCGTGACCCAGGCGACGCCGACGGCCGAGGCCGACGCTGCCGCCGCGTCCGGCGAGCGGCTCATCCGTTGCCCGTTGTTGTTCGTGCGTTGGAAGGGAAGGCTGTTGGTCCCCGCCACTCCGACGACGCCCGTACCGCGTCGCAACTCCGCAGCGAGCGTGTCGAACTCGAGCACATTGATGCCGGACCCGGCTTGCCCGCTGCCGCTGAAGCGCCAGGTCTGCGGGAGCACGACGTACGGATCGTCGAACCGGTCGAGCACCGCGCGCCTGAGCGCGTCGGTTTGCAGGTGGAACACCAGCACCGCGAACACGAGGAACGTCGCGGCGGCGCACTGCACGCCGACCAGCACCGTGCGCAGCGCCTTGGGCCCCGCGCGCGCGACGCCGAGCCGCAACGCCGTGAGCGCCCGAATCCGCGCAAGCACCGCCGCGGGATAGGCGCCCGCGAGCGCGGTCACCACGATGAGCAGCGCCCCGAGCAGCGACCAGAATTCCGGCCGCGTCCACGGCAGCGCGAGCGGCGCTTGCCACCGGTCTGCGACGAGCCGGCCGGCCAAGAGCACGATCGCGAGCGCCAGCACGATTGACAGCGCGACGGCGACCGCCGTCTCAACGAAGTCCTGCCGCAGCACCTCTTGCGCGCCCGCGCCGAGCGCCTTGCGCACGCCGATCTCTCGCGCACGCGAGACCGAGCGCGCCGTCGCGAGGTTGACGAAGTTGAGGCACGCGACGCCGAGCACGAGCCCCGCGAAGGCGAGCAAGATCGTCGTGAACGACGCGGGCAAGTCGGCCCCTTGGCCGCGGAGCTGATTCTGCACGCGATCCTTGATCAGGCTCGAGACGTCCCGCGCCTCGAACGAGAGCTGGGCTCCCGTCGCGGGATCCGCCGACAGGCGCTCGCCCAGGAGCTGCAAACGCCGGTTGAGCTCGTCCCGCGTGAGCGAGCCGTCGGCCGGGAGCAGCGCGTAAGTCGTCGCAAGTCTGAGGCGTCCCCAGTCCGTGCCCAGCACCGACGCAGCGATGGCTTCGAACGCACCCCACGACGCTACGATCTCGGCGCCGGAAGGGCCGGCCACCCCGTCGGCCGCGAGATGCGACGGTGCCCGAATCGCCTTCACGACCGCCCCCACCGTGACTTCTTCGCTGCCGAAAAACTCGGTGATCCGCAGGGTCTTGCCGACGGCGGGCTCGTCGCCGAACAACTGCCGCGCCATGTCCTCGGTGACGATCGCGCCGCGCGGCTGCGCGAGCACCGCGGCCGGCGTGTCGCCCGCGACCGCTTCGAGCTCGAACAGATCGGCCCAGGCGGGATCGGCAAAGCCCACGTTGCGGACCCGGGGCTCGCCTCCGTCAACGGCTACCGTGCCTCCCGGCAACGACAGCCGCGCGACGGACGCGAGCTCGGGCGCGACGAGCTCGATCTGCTCCTTGAGCTGAGCGTCGGAGCGCTCTGCCACGCGCGACGACCGGCCGGAGGCATTCCTGTCGGCCCGCTGGTACACCACCTGAAGCCGGTCGGAGCCGTGGAACTGCGCGTCGTAGCTATCGATGTAGAGCACGAACACGGCCGCGCCGAGGAAGCACGTGAGCCCGAGTGTTAGCACGGCGATCGCGAGGCACGCGTGCAGCTTCTGCCGCGCGAGCCCTCGGAGCGCGAACCGCAAGTAATGTCGCAACATCACCTCACCCCCGAAAAATAGGGACATGTTGGATTTTCGGGCCGCGCCCGTCTGGGCGTCAGGGTCATCGCCGAAAATCCAACATGTCCCTATTTTTCACCAGCGTGCCAGGTTCGGGCGGAAGTCGACGGCCATCGCGGCGTCGTAGTAGCGCAAGGTTGCGTGCAGCGGCGGCGCGAATTTGTCGATGCGGTCGCGGTCCTCGTCGGTGACTTCGACGGCCGGGGCGCCGAGATTGTCGACGAGCTGCTCCTTCGTGCGCGGGCCGATGATCGGCGCGGTGATGCCCGGTTGCGCGCCCACCCACGCGAGCGCGAGCTGCGACGGCGTGCAGCGCTTCTCGGCGGCGAGCGCCTCGAGGCCCTCGATCACGTCGAACGCCTCCGGCGTCACGCGCCGGTCGAAGTTGTCCTTGCCGCCGTGCCAGCGGCCGGCCGCGCTCTGATCCGCGCGCTTGTACTTGCCCGTGAGCAACCCGCCGCAGAGCGGCGCCCACGGAATCACCGCGATGCCGAACGAGCGTGCCGCCGGCAGCACCTCGCGCTCGGCCGTGCGGTCGAGCAAGTTGAACGCCATCTGCTCGCAGACGAAGCGGTTCAACCCGAATTCCTTCGACGCCCAGAGCGCCTCCACGATCTTCCAGGCCGGGAACATGCTCGTGCCGATGTAGCGGACCTTGCCCGCGCGGATCAGATCGTCGAGCGCGCGCAGCGTCTCGTCGATCGGCACGTCGGCTTGGGCGCGGTGCAGCTGGTAGAGATCGATCCAGTCCGTCTCGAGCCGCTTGAGCGACGCTTCGCACGCCTCGATCAGATGCCGTCGGCTCAAGCCGCGCGCGTTCGGGTCCTTCGCGTCCTGCGGGAAGAACGCCTTGGTCGCGAGCACCACGCCCGCGCGCTTACCCGCGCGCAGCGCCTTGCCGACGAACCGCTCGCTCGCACCGGCCGAATAGGCGTTGGCCGTGTCGACGAAATTGATGCCGTGCTCGAGCGCGTGCTCGATCATCGCGACCGAGTCCTGCTCGTTGGTGTGCCGGCCGAACATCATCGTGCCGAGACACAGCTCGCTCACTTTGACGCCGGTGCGGCCGAGGTTGCGGTAGTCCACGTTGGCTGGCCCCCCTGCGGCCGATAGACAGCCGCGCCTCATGATAATGACGGCGAGCGGCGAACGCCTAGCGGCGCCTCTTCGATGCGCGCACACGCCGGGTCGAGTCTCGTTCTTGGATTGCCTATCCACGATTCGCAATCGCTGCGGGTGCCCACTGCACGCCAGGCCGTGGCATACGTCTTGCAACGACTACAGGACTGAAGGAAGCAGGAGACAGCGATGCAGAAGCTCACTCTCGCGGCGCTCTCGAGCGCGGCACTATTCATGCTCGCGGCATGCGACCGGTCGAACGAAACGACCCGGGTCGCGCAAGCCCCGCGACCCACGTTCGACTCGGTGGACACGAACGGCGACGGCCACATCACGCCGCAAGAGGCGCTCGCCGTGCCGGGCTTGGACTTCACCCGCATGGACGCCGACAAGAACCAGTCGGTGACGCCGGATGAGTTCGCGAGCGCGATGGCGCTCGGGAGACCGCGCGGCTAGACGAAAACGACGCAGGCCGCGGCGCGCGCGAGCAATCCGAGCTCGCTCGCGCCGCTGCCGTATGCGTCAGCGGTTGCCGAGGAAGTCCCCCTTACCGACCTGCACGCCGTTGTGGCGCAGGATCGCGTACGCCGTCGTGTAGTGGAAATAGAAGTTCGGGGTCACAAAGCCCAAGAAGTAATCCTTGCCCGTGAACGTTAACGTGGCGTTCGGGAACTTGAGCTCGATCGTGCGCGCCTCCGCGCCCTCGAAGTCGCCGGGCTCGAAGGTCTTCAAGTGTGCGATCGCCTTCGCGAGGCGCGCGTGCAGGTCGGCGAAGGTCTTCTCCTCGTCGGCCCATTTCGGCGGCTCCTTGCCCGCGAGACGGCTCGCAGCGCCCTTCACCGCGTCGGTCATAATCTGCACCTGGCGCGTCAGCGGCAGCATGTCGGGCGCGAGCCGCGCGTCGATGTAGACCTGCGGGTCGATCTTGCGCGCCTCGCAGTCGGCCTCGGCCTTCGTGAAAATCTTGTCGAGATTCGACAGCATGTTGGAGAACACGGCGAGCTGGTCGGAAATACTGATGGTCACGTTGGGTCCCTCGGAGAATGTGCGTGTTGGTTCGACGCGCCGCGGCGCGCGGCGCCCGCCCTTCCCGGCGGGAGGCCAATGATAGGGGGCGCGAGCGGGCGCGGCCAGCCCGGAGGGGGCAGCCCACGACGCCGCCGGTCCCTGACACTCGTGCCTGGCACTGGTGTCTGACCCTGGTGCCAGGCACTGGAGTCTGACGCCGCAACGAGCTCGCGCGGCGCTACAATGCCGCCTCGCATCACACCGGGGGGCCGATGCTGTCGCAAATCGCGATCGCGATCGCGAAGAGGCGGGAGTTTCGCCGCGCCGCGCGCATGACGCGCGCCGAGTTCGAGGAGCTCAAGCTCGCGAAATTCCGCAAGCTCGTGCGCCACGCGCGCGATCGCTCGTCATATTACCGGCGCATCATCGAGGAACGGCGCATCGACGTCGACCGCTGCACGCCGGCCGACTTCCCGGTGCTCACGAAGTCGCTCCTCATGGCGAATTTCGACGAGATCTGCACGGTGCCCGGCCTCACGAAGACCAGGGTCGCCGAGTTCCTCACGCGCTCGAAGGACCCGGGCGAGCTCCTCGACGGCAAGTACCGCGTGATCCACACGTCGGGCTCGTCGGGCGAGGTGGGCTACTTCGTCTATTCGCCGCAGGACTGGATCCGCGGCACGATGATGCCGCGGCGCGCGCGCCAGGCCTTCCCGCGCCGTCGGCACCGCGGCAAATTCCGGCTCGCGTACTTCGCGGCGGTCGACGGGCACTACGCGGGCGTCACGATGATCCGGTCGCTGAAGACGAGCATCGCGCGCTTCTTCGTCGACGTGCAGCTCTACGAGGTGAACAGCCCGCTGCCCGAAATCGTCGACGCGCTCAACGAGTATCAGCCCGACTTCCTCATCGGCTACACGACCGCGCTCAAGATCCTCGCCGAGAAGCAACGCGAAGGCGCGCTCAAGTTGGCGTTGATCGGCCTCGGCACGGCCGGCGAGGTCACGACCGAAGGCGACCGCGCGTTCCTAGAGCAGGCGTTCGGCTGCGCGTTGATCAATTCCTACGGCTCGAGCGAGCACTTGGGCATGGGGTCGTCGACACCCGACGGCTCGCAGATGGTGCTCGTCGACCACGAGCAGGTCTACGAGTTCTACGACGACCACTCGGTGATCACCAACCTGTTCAACTACACGCTGCCGCTGATCCGCTACCGGATGGCCGACATCTTGAAGCCGGTCGACTCGGGCCCGCACGCGCCCTACTTGGTGATCGAGAGCCTGCTCGGCCGCAACGAGCTGCAGCCCACGTTCAAAACCCGCGACGGCGGCCAAGACTTCTTGAGCCCGCACACGATCAACGAGATCTTCGTCGCCGGCGTCACGCGTTTCCAGCTGCACCTGCTCGGCGACGCCGCGTTCCGTTTCATGGTGTGCCTCGACTCGCAGCTCGGCGCGGAGCAGCGCGCCGCGTGCGTCGCCGGCGTCGAGGCGCGGCTGCGCGAGATCTTGTCGCACAAGCGCATGGACAACGTGCGGTTCGACGTCGTCGTGGCCGACGACTTACCCGTCAATCCGCGGACTCGAAAATTCCAGCTCATCGTCGACGCGCGCGCGGCGGCGTGAGCTTCAGCCCCAAAGAAAAAGGAGAACGAGAATGCCGCTCGAGATCATAGGCGCCGGGCTCGGCCGCACGGGCACGATGTCGCTCAAGCTCGCCGTCGAGAAGCTCGGCCTCGGTCCCTGCTACCACATGGCGGAGCTGATCGCCGATCCCTCGCGACTGCCGGCGTGGCTCGCCGCGGCGGACGGGCGACCCGACTGGGAGTCGGTCTTCACGGACTTTCCCGCGACCACCGACTACCCCGCGTGCAGCTTCTGGCGCGAGCTCAGCGCGGCCTACCCGCAGGCGCGGGTGATCCTGACCGTGCGCGACCCCGACAAATGGTTCGAGTCGACTCAAGAGACGATCTTCAGCGAAAGGATGAGCGAGCGGATTGGGAGCTCGCCGCTCAAGCCGTTCTTCGAGAAGACCGTCTGGAAAGCGTTCGGCGACAAAATCCACGACCGCGCGTTCATGACCGCCGAGTTCAAGCGCCACAACGCTGAGGTGGAGGAGACGCTGCCGAAGCACCGCGTGCTCGTGTACGAGGTGAAGCAAGGTTGGGCGCCGCTCTGCGCGTTCCTAGGCGTGCCGGTGCCGAGCACGCCGTTCCCGCACGTGAACTCGCGGGAGGAGATGAAAGAGATGATGGCTGCGGCGCAAAACCAAAGCATGGTATCCGGCGACCCCAAGCAGATGGCCGAGAACGCCAAGCGCCGAATCCAGGAGATGCGCGACAAGATGTGAGCGCGCTCCCGCACGTCATCGGGCCGCTATATACTGGCGCGCCTTTCGGTCACTCAGGGGAATCACAATGCAAAAGACAGTATTGCGCGCAGCCGCCGGGCTGCTCGTTCTGGCGGCTCTCGGCTCGGCGCCCGCGTTCGCGCAGGGCGGCGGCGCCGGTGGTGGTGGCGGCGGTCCGCCGCGCGGGTTCAACCTTCCGCCGCTCTTGATGGAGACCAATGCGTTCCCCGACGGCGGCATCATCCCGCCGAAATTCGTCGGCCCCATGGGCGTGCAGCCGGGCTTCACGTTCTCGGGCGCGCCCGACACCACGCAGACCTACGCGATCATCTTCCACGACATGGACGTGTCGATCGGAAACAACACGGGCGACGTGCTGCACTGGATGGCGTGGAACATCCCGGCGTCGGCAAAGGGCATTCCCGAGGGCAAGCTGCCCGACGGATCGGTCAACGGCAACAACATGCGAAACCAGCCCGGCTACATGGGCCCCGGCGCGCCCCCCGGCGTG
>DASQOL010000117.1:0-16933 GCA_035644475.1 Gammaproteobacteria bacterium
GACGCCGCCGGCATCGAGTCGCTGCGCTCGCTGCATCGACTCTGCTGGCGCGCCGCTGACCAAAGCGTCGCACCCGTAGCGACGCAGGCGCCGGCAGCGCCCATCGACCCGACGATCACAGGCTAACGCTTGGGTGGAGCCCGCCGCCGTGGGGCTGCGCCCTTGCGGCGAGCTCGCCTATTCTTCGGCAGCCGTCGCGCCGCCGCGCACGGCAGACAGCTCGATGCCGCGTAGCTCGGCGAGCTCCAGCAGCATCGACGTTTTGCCCGAAGACAGGTCTATCCTAACGGGCAAGTCTTCGAGCTCGTGGGCCAGCCACACGTCGCCGTCGGGGTGTGGTTGCTTTGCCCCGCGGAGCACGACCCGGTCCGCATGCACCGGCCCAATGGGCGTCGTGAGCTCGACCATTTCCAGCGAGTCTGCGGACAGCACGTCGTCGAAACCCTCGAGTTCGCGCCGGCCCGGCAGTGTTGCCACCAGCGTGGCGAGATCCCGCGCGAGATTGCGGGAGAGTGGTTGTACGTTGCGCGATCCGTGAAATCTCGACTCGACGCGGCCCGTCTCCCAGTTGAACCTCAAGGCAATAGTGCTATAGCAGGCCGCGCATTTGTCCCACTGCTGCCGGTACGCTACTGGCCGGACCTTGTCCTCGACCAGCTGGAATTGCAACGTGGTCACGTACTCGTGGGAGCTCTCGTCGACTCCGTTCCAACCGAGTGTGTATTCGCCTGCGACAGAGTCGTAGCTCAAGGAGACGTCTGCGGTTACGGTGGCTCCGTCGACGATGGTGCGGTAGAGGGCGCGATACTCGGGAATTGGTGCGGCCACGGTCACCGGCGGCGCCGCGAGTGCGATGACGCCAAGACCGATGGCCGCAATCGACGATCTCATCTGCGCCCTCCCGATGTTCGCTCGGCGGCGCCGGTTGCGGGCCGCCTGTCGTCGTTCTGCACGAGTCCCGCCTCGACACCGGAGTTGCGGACCCGGGCTGTTGCGAAGCTCCACGGTGTTAATATCACGAAGTCGTCGCCGGGGGGAACTATGGGGACAGGCGTAACGCATCAGCGCTGGGGCGGCGGACACGCTGCTCGCTCGATCGTCGTGGCCTTGCTCGTGGCGTTCGGGCGCATCGCGCACGCCCAGCCGCACGCCGGGCAATACGAGCAGGCCGACATCGAATACGGCTCGCGCCTTTACGGCGGCCACTGCGTCACCTGTCACGGCGATCGCGGCGAGTCGATCCCCGGCATCCGACTCTTCAGCGGCAAGTTCAAGAACGCGGGCGGCGACCGCGACCTCACGAGGATCCTGAACGACGGCATCGCGGGCACCGCGATGGCGCCGACCGGTCTCTCGGAAGCCGAGATCGTTGCGACGATCGCGTACCTGCGCAATTCGAACCGCGTCGACGCGAGCGCCAACCGCGGCGACCCCGCGCGCGGCCGCGCGCTGTTCTTCGGCAAGGGCGACTGCGGGCGTTGTCACCGCGTCGGCGCCGAGGGGCCGCGCGGAGGCCCGGACTTGAGCAACATCGGCGTGCAGCGCACGGCGGCGACGCTGCGCCGCTCGCTCGGCAATCCCGACGAGGCGCTGTTGCCGATCAACCGGCCCGTCCGCGCCACGTTGCGCGACGGCACCGTCGTCGCCGGTCGCCGGGTCAACGAGGACACCTACACCGTGCAGCTGGTCGACGCGACCGGCCGGCTGGTGTCGCTCGACAAGGCAGCCCTGCGCGACTACACGGTCGGCACGAAGGCGACGATGCCTTCGTACGAAGGCGTGTTCACGGAGAGCGAGCAGACCGATCTCGTGGCCTATCTCCTTTCGCTGCAGGGGCTCGAATGATGCTGCGCAAGACCATTGCCGTGCTCGCGTTGGCCGGCGTGCTGCCGCTCGCGGCGAGCGCGCAAGTCACGTTCGAGCGTCTGCTGAACGCCTCAGCCGAGCCGCAGAACTGGCTCACGTACTCCGGCGGCTATACGAGCCAGCGGCACAGCCTGCTCAAGCAGATTCGGCCGAATAACGTGGGCGATCTCGCGCTCAAGTGGGTGTTCCAGGCGCAGTCGCTCGAGAACTTCGAGACCACGCCGCTCGTCGTGGACGGCGTGATGTATCTCACCGAGGCGCCGAGCACGGCCGTTGCGGTCGACGCGGCCACGGGCCGGGTGTTCTGGCGCTATCAATACAATCCTGCGCAGACGTCGCGGCCCTGCTGCGGCCGCGTGAACCGCGGTCTCGCGATCCTCGGCAACAGGGCGTTCATGGCCACGATCGACGCGAAGCTCATCGCGCTCGATCTCGCCACGGGACAACCGGTGTGGGAAGCGGCTCTCGCGGATGCGGCGTCGGGCTATGCGATGACGCTCGCGCCGCTCGTCGTGAAGGACAAGGTGATCGTCGGCGTCGCGGGCGGCGAGTACGGCATCCGCGGCTTCATCGCGGCGTTCGACGCGCAGAGCGGCCGCGAGGCATGGCGCTTCTACACGATACCGGCGCCCGGCGAGCCCGGACACGAGACCTGGGGCGCCGGCGACGCGTGGCAGCACGGCGGCGCGTCGGTGTGGGTCACGGGATCGTACGACGCCGCGCTCGACCTCACGTACTGGGGTATCGGCAACCCCGGTCCCGACTGGAACCCGAAGCAGCGCCCCGGCGACAACCTCTACTCCGACAGCGTCGTCGCGCTCGATCCCGACACCGGCGAGCTCAAGTGGCACTTCCAGTTCACGCCGAACGACGACTACGACTACGACGCGGTGCAGGTCCCCGTGCTCGCCGACATACCGGCGGCCGGCGCTGACGGCGGCAAGCTCATGCTCTGGGGGAACCGCAACGGTTTCTTCTACGTGCTCGATCGGGTCACGGGAAAGTTCGTGCGCGGCGCGCCGTTCGTGAAGGTGAATTGGGCGAGCGGTCTCGACGAGCGCGGGCGCCCGATCGAAACGCGGCAACCTCCCGACGCCGTGACCTATCCCGGCGTGCAAGGCGGCACGAACTGGTATTCGCCGTCGTACAGCCCGAGCACGCAGCTGTTCTATGTCTCCGCCTGGGAGCACTACGGCTCCGTGTTCCGCTCCGAGGACGTGGAGTACAAGCCCGGGGTCACGTTCGTCGGCGGCTGGCCCGGCAGCCCGATCGCCGGGGTCGCGAATCTTCCCGGGTTGAAGCGCGGCCCGATCAATTCCTGGACGGACGCGCTCGGCAACGGCGCGGTCATCGCGATCGATCCGAAGACCGGCAAGCAGCGCTGGCGCTTCCCGACCACGGACGTCTCGAGCAGCGGCATTCTCACCACCGCCGCCGACCTCCTGTTCACGGGGTCGCGCGAGGGCTATTTCTACGCGCTCGATGCGCGCACCGGCGCGCAGCTGTGGCGCGCGAGCCTGGGAGGGCAGGGCGCGAACGGGCCGATGTCGTATGCGGTCAACGGCGCCCAATACGTCGCCGTCGCATCGGGCAACTCGCTGTTCGTATTCGGTTTGCGCTGACGGAAAGCTTAGGGTCAGACTCCGGGGACAGAGTAGGGTCAGACCCTAGGGACAGGGCAGATAATTAGGGTCAGACCCCTTCGGGGTCAGACCCAAACTCGCGCGGGCGTGAACTGCGTCATGCTCCTCGTTCTCGAGAGTGAGATTGGCTCACCAGTCGCCGCCCAGTGCGGCGCCTATCCTTCGCGGTTGCCGGGGTGGGACCGGACAATCCGGGTGTGGGATGAGCGCGAGCAAGCAGGTCGTCGCCAAGAGCGCGGCGCGCGGGGGCGCCAAGTCGAGCCAAGCTTTGCGGCAGGCCGAAGAGCGGCTGCAATGCGTGATCGAGCTCGCGGCCGACTTCTACTGGGAACAAGACGCCGAGCATCGCTTCACGGTCTATCGGCCGCGGAGCGAACCTAGCACCGACGTGGAAGCGCTCGTCGGCAAGACGAGCTGGGAGCTCTGCGACGGGCCGCCGGCCGACGGCGGCCGCTGGGATCGGCATCGCGCTGCGCTCGAGGCGCATCACGCGTTCCGCGACGTCGTTCATCGTTTCGGCGGCGCCGGCGCCGGCGCGACGCCGCGCTACGTGAGCTTGAGCGGCCAACCGATCTTCGACGCGAAGGGCGCGTTCAAAGGCTACCGGGGGATCGGCCACGACGTCACGGCCCAAACGCGGGCCGACCGCCTTGCGCAGGTGGAGCACGTCGTCACGCGGATTCTTTCCGAGGCGGACGACGTCAACGACGCGCTGCGCGCCGTCGTGCGCGCGCTCTGCGAGTACGAGCGCTGGAGCGCAGGCAACTTCTGGGGCGTCGAGGAACAGTCGGACCTGCTGCGTCACTGCGCCGGATGGACCAACGGCGAGGAAGGCCGCCACTCGGTGCTCGATCCTAAGTCCGCGGTGCCCGAGTGGCTCGGCGCCGATCCGGTCTTCATCGCCGACGTGGCGGGCGACCCGCGCACGTTGCATCCTTCCATGCGCGCCCGCACCGGCTGGAACACCGGGCTCGTGGTGCCGATCCGCTCGGGCGGAACGATCATCGCCGTGCTCGACTTCTATGCGCCGCGAATTGCCGCGCCGGATCCGCTGTTCGTGCGCGTGCTCCGCGCGGCGGCCGCCGAGCTCGGTCACTTCTACCAGCGCGCGCTCGCCGTCGACCGGCTGCGCGACAGCGAGGAGCGGTTCTCCTCCACGATGGAGCTTGCGGCGATCGGCATCGCGCACGTCGACCACTCCGGGCGGTTCATCTACGTGAACCCGCAGCTCTGCGAGATGCTCGACTACGCCGAGAAGGAGCTGCTCGAGCTCACGGTGAAGCAGGTCTCGCACCCCGGCGACGTCAACGTCACCGACGATCTCCGCGACAAGCTCCGTTCGGGCGCCATCAAGTCGTTCAAGATGGAAAAGCGTTACCTCCGGAAGGACGGCTCGCCGATCTGGGTGGGGCTCACGATCGCGTGCAAGCGCGACCGCTCCGGCAAGTCCGTGTACGACATCTCCGTCGTCGAGGACATTTCCGCGCGTAAGCGCGCGGAGGAGCGGGTGCAGTACCTCGCCACTCACGACGGTCTCACCGGGTTGCCGAACCGCGCGATGTTCGGTCAGCTCCTGAGCCTCGCGATCGAGACGGCGAAGCGCTACGACCGCAAGTTTGCGCTGCTGTTCATCGACCTCGACCGCTTCAAGGTCATCAACGACACGCTCGGCCACGAGGCCGGCGACGTGCTGCTGCGCGAGATGGCAGCGCGTCTGCGCGAGTGTGTGCGCGCGAGCGACGTGGTGGCCCGGCTCGGCGGCGACGAGTTCGTCGTGCTGCTGCAGGAGATGAAGGATCCGGGGCAGGTGAGCGTCGTGGCGCGCAACATCCTGTCGGCGGTGATGAAGCCGGTGGTGATCCTCGGCCAGGAGTGCCGCGTGACCGCGAGCATCGGCGTCTGCATGCACCCGGAAGAGGGGCAGGACGACCAAGCGGTGATGAAGAACGCCGACATGGCGATGTACCTCGCGAAAGAGGAAGGCAAGAACAACTACCAGTTCTTCTCGGGCAAAATGCGGGCGCACTCGATCGAGCGCCTGGCGCTCGAGACCAACCTGCGGCGCGCGCTCGAGGCGAACGAGTTCTCGCTCGCGTATCAGGCGAAGGTGAACTTCAGGACCGGGGCGATCACCGGCGTCGAGGCGCTGCTGCGCTGGCAGAACCCGCAGCTCGGCTCCGTGGCGCCGTCGCAATTCATTCCGCTTGCCGAGGAGACGGGGCTGATCGTGCCGATCGGCAAGTGGGTGCTGCGCACGGCCTGCGAGCAGAACATGGACTGGCAGCGTGAGGGCTTGCCGCCGGTGCGCATGTCCGTGAACCTGTCGATGCGCCAGCTCAACGACGAGGGTCTCGTTCGCGAGATCGAGGGCGTGCTCCGCGACACCGGCATGGATCCGGCTCTGCTCGAGCTCGAGGTCACCGAGAGCATGATCATGCACAACGCCGACCGCGCGGTGAAGGTGCTTACCGCGATCAAGGCGCTCGGCGTGCGGCTCGCGATCGACGACTTCGGCACGGGCTACTCGTCGCTCGCGCACCTGAAGCGCTTCCCCATCGACACACTCAAGGTCGACCGCTCCTTCATCCGCGAGATCCCGCAGGACGCGGAGGATCGCGCGATCGCCGAAGCGATCATCGCGATGGGCAAGACGCTGAGTCTCACGGTCGTCGCCGAAGGCGTCGAGACGCCGGAGCAACAGGCGTTCTTGAGCGAGCGCTCCTGCGACGAGATGCAGGGCTACTACTTCAGCACGCCCGTCCCGCCGTCCGACTTCGCCCAGCTGCTCCGCCAACACTTCCCCGAACCGCGCCGCTAATCGGACTCGAAATAGGCCGCCCCGATGCTTGGAAGTTGCTATGCTCCAGGCAGAACAAGAACGAATTCGAAGACAAGGAGACCTCCTTGATCTTTCCGGATAGGCAGAGCACGGTCCTCAACGACTCGTCCCAGCGCTACAAGTTCGTCGAGACTTCCGACGAATGGAACGAGACGTGCGAGGTCTTACCCTGTTTCGCCGAGATGTATTGGCCGGGGTACGCGACCAAGTGCATCCCCACGACGATCGGCGGCGAGGCCATCGTGATCCAGCTATGGAAGGGTTTTTGTCCGCAGCTTCTCGGGGCCAACTGTATGTTCCCGGGCGGCATCGGCGGCGAAGTCGGGATCTATCGCCGCCTTCCCGAGGGCGAAGAGCATGCTCACAACGCCAAGAAGCTCGCGAAACCGGCGGCGCGCAAGTCGGTGCGGTCCGCCAAGGGGCCGATTGGGAAAGCGATCGCCGCGGGTAAGGTTACCGGCGCCGTGTTGCAGGAGCAGGGCCACAACGTCGACAAATCGCTCGCCGCGTTCAGGCACCCGCTCAGGACGCCGAAGACTGCGGGCGACGTTTGGTATCCGGCCCCCGACTTGAAGACTCTGCTCTCGTTTCGGCTCATCCACCCGAAGTCGTCGCAGGATCCGAAGAAGCTCGATGGCGGTCTTGCCGACACGTTCTTCGCGACTCCCAACAACTTCCGCGACCGGCAGGGCTATTGGTGCAATCGCTGGATGACCCGGGAGAGCTACAAGCTCTACGCCGACAAGCACAAGGTTCCACTCGCCGCGACGGACTTCATTCTCGAGTATCGGATCAACGGGGTGCTCCACCCGCGGTGGTAGGCCACCCGCAGGACGCGGAAGATCGCAGCGATCGGTGAAGCGATCGTCGCGATGGGCAAGACGCTGTCGGCAGTCGCAGAGTGGCGTTTGGTCGGCGCCGTGAGCCGTCGGGGCCCGCGGCAGCGTATCGACCGCGCGTCCCACTGTCCCGCCGGCAGGACCATTGCATTTGGAACATCAGCGCGGTAGAAACACGTCCAGTCGCACCCCCGCGCGTAACCTAGGAGAACAAACGATGCGCACATTCGTTCGACGCCGGCTCCCTTTCGCCGTTGTCGGTCTCGGTGCGGTGCTTGCCGGCCGAGCGCTCGCCCAATCCGCACCCACTCCGAGCGTTGGCACGGACAATCGGCCCGAGGCCGCGGCCATCGACGCGCTCGTGTCCAAGGCCAACGAGACCCCGGAAGAAGCGGAGGAAATCACGGTCGAGGGGCGGCGAGGGAGTGAGCTGGGCCGCTATCGACTGGAGCTGCTGCAGGCCCGCGACGGGATTGTCGAAACGTTCAACAAGGTGAACAGCAACGACGCCAACGACGTCAAATGCCGGTCCGAGAAGCCGACCGGCAGTCGCATGAGCCACAGTGTCTGCCGGTCCAAAGCCCAGGAGGATTCAGACGCCGCCGCGGCAAAAGGGTTTCTCGGCGCACTGTTCCGCGGCTCGACTAGCCAAGAGGTTGCAGGATCGCCACAACTGGTCACCGGGGCGGTGGGCGCGGGGGCTGCGGACTCGGCAGGCCACGCTGGAGAGACGGAAGCAAGGGCCAAGCTGGAGGCGGAAATGAAAAAGATGCTCGCCGAGAACCGGGAGCTCTACCGGGCCGTGGTCAAGTACATCGAAGTGCGGGACGACTACAACAAAGCACGCGAAAAGAGCGAAGCGGCAGCCGCGAACTAATTTCGATTCAGCAGCAACGCGAACAGCCAAATCGCGCCGCGTTGATCTGCTAACACTCGCCCGAGCCGCGCTAGCGCTGTCAGAGCTGCCTGGCACCGGGTGAGCCCCCTTGTCCGCGGCAGTCGGATGTGATTTTCTGACGCGCGAGTCAGGAATAGGGGCGTTCCGGTCATGAAAACCTTTGTCGCGACGGTCGTCGTCGCGTGGATGCTGGCGGCCGTCGGCAGCGCGCAAGCTCAAACCAAACCACCGGCCGACAGGCCGTGGCTGAACCCGAAGCTGTCGCCGGACGAGCGCGCCGCGCTGCTCGAGCGTGCGATGACGCTGCCGGAGAAGATCGGCCTACTGCACGGCAAGGTGGGATCGGCGTTTCGCAACGACCCCGCGCCCGCGGGCGCGCTCGGCTCGGCCGGCTTCATCCCGGGCATCCCGCGGCTCGGTGTGCCGGCGCTCCAGGAGAGCGACGCAGGTCTCGGCGTCACCAACCCGCAGGGCGTGCGCCCCGGCGACGCCGCCACCGCGCTGCCGGCGACGCTCGCGCTCGCCGCCACGTTCAACCCGGAGCTCGCCTTTCGCAGCGGCGTGGTGATCGGCAGCGAGGCGCGCTCCAAGGGCTTCAACGTGATGCTCGCGGGCGGCGTGAACCTCGCGCGCGATCCGCGCAACGGCCGCAATTTCGAGTACTTCGGCGAGGACCCGCTGCTCGCGGGCACGCTGGCCGGTGAAGCGGTGCGCGGCATCCAGAGCCGTAACGTGATCTCGACGGTCAAGCACTTCGCGCTCAACGATCAGGAGACCGGCCGCCTCGTGCTCGACACGCGGATCGCCGAGGACGCGTTCCGCGAATCGGACCTGCTCGCGTTCGAAATCGCGATCGAGCGCGGCAAGCCGGGCGCCGTGATGTGCGCCTACAACGGCGTGAACGGCGACTATGCGTGCGGCAACGATTGGCTGCTCAACCGCGTGCTCAAGGGCGACTGGCGCTATCCCGGCTGGGTGATGTCCGACTGGGGCGCGGCGCACGCGCTCGACTACGCGCTCAAGGGCCTCGACCAGCAGTCGGGCGAGCAGATCGACACGGCGGTGTTCTTCGACGAGCCGCTCGCTGCGGCGGTCGCGGCGGGCCAGATCCCCGAGTCTCGGATCTCCGACATGGTGCGGCGGATCCTGCGCTCGATGTTCGCGGTAGGTCTGTTCAACCCCGCAGCCGCGTCGGCCGACGTGGACTACGACGCGCACGCCGCCGATGCGCGCGCCGTGGCCGAGCAGTCGATCGTCGTGCTGCGCAACGAGCGCAATCTGCTGCCGTTATCTAAGGACGTGCGCCGCATCGCGGTGATCGGCGGCTACGCGGACTTGGGGGTGATGTCGGGCGGGGGCTCGTCGCAGGTCACCGCCGTCGGCATGCCGGCCCGCATCGTGCCTATGGGCGGCGAAGGCCTGATACCGGCGTGGCGCAATATCGTGCTCCATCCGTCGCCGCCGGTAGCGGCGATCCGAGCGCTCGCGCCCGGCGCGGAGGTGCGGTTCGTCGACAGCCGCTATTCGAGCGCGGCGGCGGCCGCGGCGGCCAATGCCGACGTGGCGATCGTGTTCGCGACGCAGTGGATGCTCGAGCACTACGACGCGCCGGACCTGAGCTTGCCGAGCGGCCAGGACGACGTTATCCGCGCCGTCGCAGCGGCGAATCGCAACACCGTCGTCGTGCTGCAGACCGGCGGGCCGGTGCTGATGCCGTGGCTCGCCGCGACGCCGGCCGTCGTCGCCGCGTGGTTTCCGGGCCAGGAAGGCGGCGCGGCGATCGGCAACGTGCTGTTCGGCGTGGCGGAGCCCGCGGGCCGGTTGCCGCTCACGTTCCCGGCGCGCGAGGCGGATCTGCCGCGGCCCGCGATTCCCGGAATCGAGCTGCAGGACGGGCGGCCGTTTGTCGTCGACTACCCCGAGGGCTCGGACGTGGGCTACCGCTGGTTCGCGCGCCGCGGGAGTGCGCCCGCGTTCCCGTTCGGCTACGGGTTGAGCTACACGACGTTCCGCTACGGCGGCCTCGCGGTGTCGGGCGCGCGCGACGTGCGCGCGGAGTTCGACGTGACGAACACCGGCGCGCGCGCGGGCTGGGCCGTGCCGCAGGTGTATCTCACGGCCGCGCGCGGCGTGCCGGAGCGGCGGCTGCTCGGCTGGGGCAAGGCGCTGCTCGCGCCCGGCGAGACGAAGCATTTCGCCGTCGCCGTCGACGCGCGTCTACTCGCCGAGTTCGACGCGGCCGGCCAGCGCTGGTCGATCGCGGCCGGCGACTACGAGATCGCGCTCGGCGACTCCGCCGAGACGTTCGCCGCGCGCCGCACCCAGCGCCTGAGCGCGCGCACGCTGCCTCCCTGAGAGGAAAATAGGGACATGTTGGATTTTTCGACGCGAGGGCGCGTAGGTGCTCTGTCACGACCAGAAAAAATCAAACATGTCCCTATTTTTCGGCCGAACGGCGCTCGACCGAAAAAGTAACCTGTCCCGATTTTTCCGTTGTGCTTAGCCGAATAGCTAAGTATTATCGCTTAGCACGATAGCTAACAAGTAGAAGGAAACGACGATGCTCATGTCGCTTTGCATCTACCGCGTGAAGCGCGGCTCGGAGAAGGCGTTTCGCGGTCTGCTCGCCAAGCACTGGCCCGCGCTCAGGCGCGTGGGTCTCGGGGCCGACGAGCCGTCCACGATCTACCAGGGCTTCGAGGGCGAGCGCGGCGACGAGCCGATCTTCGTCGAGATCCTGCACTGGAAGGACAAGGACGGGCCGAACCGCGCGCACGAGCTGCCCGCGGTGATGGCCGTGTGGGAGCCGATGGGTAAACTGTGCGAGGCGCGCGCCGGCCGGCCGCCGATGGAGTTTCCGATCATTGAGCCCGTCGAGATCAAATTCGAACGGTAAGGCGCTCGCGGATTACGAGGCGGTGTTCGCGGCGCTCGACAACGCCGCGCGCCGGCAGATCCTCCTGATCCTGCACATGCGCGGCGACGAGATGAGCTCGGGCGAGATCGCCGAGCGCTTCGCCTGCGCGTGGCCCACGACGTCGCGGCACCTACGCAAGCTCGAGAGCGCCGGCCTCGTCACCGTCGAGCGGTCGGGCCGAGGCTGGATCTACAAGCTCGACCGCGAGCGGCTCGGCGTGGTCGCGGAGTGGCTCGGGTGGTTCGCGCACGAGCCGGCCGGCGGCGGCGGCGCGAGACCGGCGGGCTCGAACTCCGCGCCGCGCACCCGAAGCGCGCGGCGGCGCGCGCGCCCACCCGCATGACGCACGCCGCGAGGAAGGACCTCGAGCGGCGCCAGCGCCGCTGGGCGGAGAGCGTCGGCGTCGCGCTCGATGCGCGCGGCTTCGTGCGCGACGAGGCTGCGAACTTCCGGGTGCCGCTGTCGGCGGGCGCGCGGTCCGGTTTCGACCGCGGCTCCGAGCGCACGCCGTACCCGTCGCGGCCCGCGCGCACCTGGGCGCTGCTTTCCTCCGCCGCGCTCGTGGCGAACGTGTTCGACCACTGGACCGGCCGCGATCCGCGGCCGCTGCTCCGCGCGTTCGGCCGCGCCGACGAGCACGCCGTGCTCACGTTCGAGGAGCCGCTCGCGACGGGCCTCGAGGGCGATCCGCCGTCGGCCGACGTCGCGCTGCGCTTCACGGGAGGCGGGCTGCTTGCGATCGAGAGCAAGTTCAGCGAGTGGCTCGTGCGCCGGCCGCGCAACAAGAGGGAGTTCAAGCCGAAGTATTTCCCCGCAGGCGCGCCGCTCTGGGAGCTCCGCGGGTTGCCCCGCTGCCAGGCGCTCGCCGCCGACATCCAGCGCGGCGCGCGCCGCTTCAAGTGGCTGAACGCGACGCAGCTCCTGAAGCACGCGCTCGGCCTCGCGACCGCCGCGCCGCGAGCCGGCGCGCTGTGCTACCTCTACTACGACTGGCCGGGGCGCGAGGCCGACGCGCATCGCACGGAGATCGCTGCGTTCGCGGCGGCAATCGACGCCGCGCCGGCGTTCGCCGCGCTGTCGTACCAGACATTGTTCGCGGCGCTGTCCGCGGACGAGGCCGTCGACCGCGGCTACCTCGACTATCTGCGCGCGCGCTACTTCTCGGTCGCGCGCTCATGAGCGGCGCTCTCTACGTCACCGTTCCCGCCGGCGCGGCCGAGCTCGCGGCCGAGGAGCTCGCGGCCTTCGGCGCCGCGGACGTGGCAGTCTCGCGCGGCGGCGTCGCCTGCGCCGGGTCGCTCGAGGTCGCGTATCGCGCCTGCCTCTGGTCGCGAGTGGCGAATCGCGTGCTGCTGCCCGTGGCCGAGTTCGACGCGCCCACGCCGGACGCGCTCTACGCGGGCGTTCGCACCATCGACTGGAGCGAGCACCTCTCGGTGGACGGCACGCTCGCCGTGGACGCCGTGAGCCAGCGCTCCGCGATCACGCACACGCAATTCGCGGCGCTCAAGGTCAAGGACGCCGTGGTCGACCAGTTCCGCGACCGCGAGGGCCGGCGGCCCTCGGTCGACGTGGCCGCGCCCGACGTGCAGCTGAATCTCTACATCGACCGCGACCGCGCGACGCTCAGCATCGACCTGTCCGGCGACAGTCTGCACAGGCGCGGCTATCGCGGTCCGCAGGGTGCCGCGCCGCTCAAGGAGAACCTCGCCGCCGCGGTCCTGCTGCGCGCGGGCTGGCAGAAGCTCGCCGCGGGCGCGACGGCGGAGTCGCGCGTCGGCTTCGTCGACCCGATGTGCGGGTCGGGCACGCTCGCGATCGAGGCGGCGTTGATCGCCGGCGACGTCGCGCCAGGGTCGTTGCGCGAGCGCTTCGGCTTCTCGCGCTGGCGCGGTCACGACGCCGCGCTGTGGCGCCGGTTGCTCGACGAGGCCGCGGAGCGGCGCGCCGCCGCGCGGCTCGAGCACTTCGACCTGCGCGCCTACGACCGCTCGGCCGCGGCCGTGAGCGCCGCGCGGGCGAATGCGGCCGCGGCCGGCCTCGCGGCCCACGTGCGCGTCGAGCGCTCGGAGCTCGACGATCTACCCGCGGCGCCGCTCGAGCGCGGCCTGGTCGCGGTGAATCCGCCCTACGGCGAGCGGCTCGGTGCGCTCGACGAGCTCGCGCCGCTCTACGCGTCGCTCGGCAAGACGCTGCGCGAGCGCTACGCCGGTTGGCAGGCCGCGGTGCTCACCGGCAACCCGCCGCTCGGCCGCGAGCTCGGCTTGCACGCGAAGCGCACACATACGCTGTTCAACGGACCGATCGAGTGCCGCTTGCTGCGCTTCGACGTCGAGGCGAAGTACTTCGCCGCGAAGCGCGAGCCGGGCGCGCTGCCGTCGTTCGACGAGGCCGGCGCGCGGGCGCGGCCGGGGTCCGCGATGTTCGCGAACCGGCTGCGCAAGAACATCGCGGCCGGCGCGGCCTGGGCGCGCGGCGCGGGCGTCGCCTGCTATCGCGTCTACGACGCCGACATGCCGGAATACGCGTTCTCGATCGACCTCTACCAGTCGCAACCGGAGAAGGCGCCGGGCCCCGCCGAGCGCTGGGTCTACGTGCAGGAGTACGCGCCGCCGGCGACCGTCGACGCCGCGAAGGCCCGCGCGCGCCGCGCGGAGGCGTTCGCCGTGATCCCGGAGTCGTTTGGCGTGCCGCGCGAGCGCGTGCAGCTACGCGTGCGTCGCCGCCAGAAGGGCGGCGGACAGTACGAGAAAGTCGCGGAGCGCGCCGAATTCCACGCGGTCGAGGAGGGCGGCTTGCACCTTCTCGTGAACTTCACCGACTACCTCGACACCGGCCTCTTCCTCGACCACCGGCCCACGCGCGCGCGGATCCGCGACCTCGCGAGCGGCAAGCGGTTCCTCAATCTGTTCGCGTATACCGGCACGGCCACGGTGTTCGCCGCGGCGGGCGGCGCGCGCACGACGACCACCGTGGACCTGTCGAACACCTACCTCGATTGGGCGCGGCGCAATCTCGAGCTCAACGGGTTTCGGGACCCCGCCAAGCACCGGCTGCTCCAGGAGGACGTGGTGGCGTGGTTCGAGCGGCCCGCCGACGAGCGGTTCGACCTCGTGTTCCTCGATCCGCCGACGTTGTCGCGGTCGAAGCGTATGGCGCGGGAGCTCGACCTGCAGCGCGATCACGTCGATCTGATCCGCAAGGCCGCCGCGCGGCTCGCGCCGGGCGGCGTGCTGATCTTCTCGACCAACTTCCGCAAGTTTCGTCTCGATCGGGAGGCGCTCTCCGAGTTGGTCGTAGAGGACGTGAGTGCCGCCACGATCCCGAAAGATTTCGCGCGCGACGCGAAGATCCACCGTTGCTACGAAATTCGAGCGCCGCGCCTCGGCCTCGAGCGGAAACCAGGCGCGGGCGCGTAGGTGACGCTCTAGCTCAGGCGACCTCGATGATCGTGGCTCATTTCACTACGGGGGCGCCGTCCTTGTACACCACGGTGCCCTGTCCGCGTGCCTCGTTGTAGTCGTCTCGTGCTTCGACGTACTTGACCACCGCGCGGAAGAGCTCCTTATTCTCGGCCATGAGCCTTTTCAGCTCCGCTTCGAGGTTCGCCCTTGCCTCCTCCTCGCCGGCCCCGCCCTCCTGCCGCGATCTCCCCGTACCTACTACCGCATTGACCTGTGAGATTTGCCCCTGAGGCGGCGCTAAGGCTCCGCTCGTGCCGTTGTTGGATCCGCCCGAGCTGCGGAGCAGCGCGCCGAGAAACCCCTTCGCCGCGCCGGCGTCCGCGGCGTCTTCCGCCTTGGATCGGCAGACGCTGTGACCCAGGCGACTGCCGGTCGGCTTCTCGGTTCGACACTTGACGTCGGTGTCGTCGCTGCTGTTCACCTTGTTGAAGACCTCGACGATCTTGCCCTTGGCCTTCGACATCTCCAGCCGATACTTGCCCAACTGGTCCTTGCGGCCTTCGACCGTGATTTCATCGGGCGGCTCCGTGGCGCCCGTTGCGTTGGATATCAGCACCTCGGCCGCGGCCGACTCGAGCCTGTTGTCCGGGGCGCCGCCCGGAGCCGGATTGGATTGGGCGGTCGCTCGGCCCGCGAGCACGGCGGCGAGGCCGACGACGGCGAAGGGGACAAGGCGTTGAACGAATGCGCGCATGGGCTGGTTTCCTCTTGGTTAGCGTCGCGCTGGGTTCGACCCGGCATCTTTTACCGCGCAGATGTTCCGAGTGCAATGGTCCTGGCAGCGGACAGTAAGCGCGGCGCTGCGGCGCGACGGCGGGGCCGTAGCTCGCGCCGCGTGCCGAGCGCCGCCCATGCGGACCCTCGCCGTTTCCGCCGATTCATCCGCCGGACATAATGCGAGCTACGATACTGTGGTCCCGGGCCGATCGGCAGCGCGTGCGCTGCCGTAACACATGAGCGGTGCCTCGATGCCAATTCCAGCCAGTCGGTCTGCGCTCGCGGCTTTGCTCGCGATCGCGTTGCTGGGCGCGGCTCGCACCGGAGCAGCGCAGCGGTTGCCCGACGGGTGGCCGGAGGCGGTACCGGGATCCGCCGGCGAACCGCGCGGCTTCGTGACCCAACTGCCGCAGCGGCGCGAGCTCACGCTCGCGGAGGCGATCACGATGGCGCAGGGCCGTTACCCCGGGCGCGTGGTGCGCGCTCAAACCATTCAGCTGGGCAACGGCGCCGTGCACGAGATCCGGATCATCGGCAACGACGGCCTCGTGCACGTGGTGCGCGTCGACGCGCGAACGGGCGCCGTGAAGTAGGTGCGCGCTGCTCTCGCGCGCAGCCTCGGATTCCGCCGCTCTTATTCGTAGCGTAGCGAGCTCACGGGATGAGCTCGCGCGACCTTCATCGACTGCACCGCCACCGTGACGTAAGCGATCGCGAGCCCCGCGAGCGCCGCCCCGACGAAGATCAGCGGGTTGATGTCCGCGCGGAACGCGAAGTTCTGGAGCCACGCCTTCATCACGAGATAGGAGAGCACGCTCGCCACCACGGCCGCGCCCAGCACGAGGTACACGATCCGGTGCGCGAGCAGCGTGATGATCTGCCCCGTGCGTGCGCCGAAGACTTTCCGCACGCCGATCTCGCGCGTGCGCTGCGCGGCCATGAAGGACGCGAGCCCGAACAATCCGAGGCACGCGATGAAGATGCAGAGCCCCGCGAAGATCGCGATCAGGCGCGTGAGCCGCGTGTCGGCGACGTAGAGTCTCTCGAGCGAGTCGTCGACGAACTCGAATTCGAACGGATGCAGCGGGTCGAACTTGCGCAGCGTGTCGCCCACGAACTTGAGGGTGGCCTGCACGTTCCTGCCGGCGATGTTCAGCACCATCGTGCGCTCCTCGTGCTGGCGCAGCGCGGGCGCCGTTCGAGAGAAGTCCTCGACGCGCCTAAAGATCGCGAACGGCGCCACGCCCTCGTGCACGGAGCGGAAGTTGAAGTCCTTCACCACTCCGACGACCGTGCCCTTCTGGGCGGCCGGCCCCTGTCCGAGCTCGAAGTGTTTGCCAATCGACTGATCCCAGTGCAAGGCGCGCACCAGTGCCTCGTTCACGACGATCTCGGTGATCTGCGCCGCGGGCGCGCCGCCGGGCCCGCCGGCGGCCGCGCTGGCGACGTCGTCCGAGACATCTCGCCCCGCGACGAGCTTGAGGCCCATCACGTCGGTAAAGTCCGGCCCCACCCCCATGCCCGTGACGGTGGTTTGCTCGATCGTGCCTTGGTTCGTCTCGAACCCAATCGTGGTGAGCCCGAAGAGGCCGACGCCCAAGGGAAGCGCCGCCCACGACACGCCGAGCACGTCGGGGTTCGTCATGAGCTGCGTTCTGATGGCGTCGGCGCTCAGGATCGTGTCCGAGCTACGAAGCGTGACGTTCACGCGGTTTTCGCGCTCGAAGCCGAGCGACATGCTCGAGATGTA
>DASQOL010000118.1:0-9751 GCA_035644475.1 Gammaproteobacteria bacterium
ATCAGGCTGTGTACGGCCGCGAGCGGAATCACCCGCTGAAAGCCGATGAGCCTCAAGTCCATGATGATCAGACAGCCCATCAAGAGTGACAGCCCGAGGAAGTGCAGCGTCTCGAGCGTCGGCCAGGTCCAGGCATAGCCGAGCACGAGGTGGTTGAGCCAGGTGTGGGTCATCCAGGTTTCGACCGAGTTCAACATGGCTAGGCCCCCAGATACGCCGTGAGGCGGCCGAGCGTGATCGCCACCAGCCAGAAGACGATCGAGAGCGCGGCCATCACCTTGACCTTGGCCGGCACGCTCGTCGGTGGCCAGGTGGCCGATTCCTTGCTGACCGTGGTCTGCAAGATCGCCGCCATGATGGCTCCCGCGAACACGAGCGTCATCTTGCCCATGAAGACCCAGTTGAATTCCATGCCATGCAGGCCGGGCTGGAAGACGTACTTGGATGCCGACTGAGTCGTGAACAGCGCCGAGCCCGATATGAAGTTGATGCCGAATCCGAGCCAGGCGACGCCGAGGAAGCGTTGCAGGGCGGAGTACGGGATGGCGCTGAACCAGCCGAGAAGGCGCATGTCGAGCGCGAGCGCGAGCCCCACCATGATCGCCATGCCGAAGGCGTGCAGCGTGATCATGATCGGATAGCCCGCCGGCGAGCTGCGCACCCAGTCGGCGAGGCCCGTCGCCTCGAGCCAAATTAGAAGTCCCACGAAACTGCCCCCTGCGAATCACGGCGTTATCGAGGATCGGCAGCCTAGCTTGCGGTCGCCGCCCCTGTCTACGGGCGCTCGGCGCAAGAAATGTGAACCGCTCGCCCCGCGGCCGCGCACCAAGCCCCACGTCCCGGAGCGTTGCCTCGCCGCGCCGCCCGCCCTATAGTCGCCCGCCCATGAGCACTGCCGTGCCCGCCGCCGAGGGCTCGCTCGCGAGAGTCGGCCTCGGCCTTTCCAATTGGTTCGAGAAGTGGTTCCCCGACGCGTTCGTGCTGGCGCTGTCGGCCGTCGCCATCGTGTTCGTCGCCTGCCTCGCGGCCGGCAATTCCGTGCTCGACACGGCGCAGCGGTTCGGCTCCGGGTTCTGGGACCTGGTTGCGTTCACGATCCAGATGTCGATGATCGTGATCACGGGCTACGCCGTCGCCACGTCGCCGCCGGTCTATGCCGTGATCCGCAAGCTCGCGGCGGTGCCCCGCACGGGGCGTGGAGCCGCCGCGTTCGTCGGCCTGTTCTCGATGCTCGCGTCGCTCGTGTCCTGGAGCTTTAGTCTCATTTTCAGCGCGCTGCTCGCGCGCGAGGTCGCGCACCGCGTGCGCGGCGCGGACTATCGGGCGATCGGCGCGGCGGCCTACTTGGGCGTTGGCAGCGTCTGGGCGCTCGGGCTGTCGTCGTCGGCCGCGCTGATCATGGCCGCGCCCGCGTCGCTGCCCGACTCGATCGAGAACATCAGCGGCGTGATCCCGCTCGGTCAGACGCTCGGGCTGTGGCAGAGCCTCACCGTCGCCGGCGTGCTCATCGCCGTGTCGATGACGGTCGCGTATTTCTCCGCGCCGGGCGGCGCGCACGCGCGCGGAATGTCGGACATGGGCGTGACCTACGCGCCGGCAACCAACGACATCGGCAAGCGCGAGAAGCCCGGCGAGTGGCTCGAGTACAGCCCGCTCTTGACCCTCGTGGCCTGCCTGCTCGGCTTCGGCTATCTCGCGCTCGAGATCCGAGCGAAAGGGTTGAGCGTCGTGCTCGACCTCAATCACTACGTGTTCCTGTTCCTGATGGTCGGCATGCTGCTGCACTGGCGGCCGAAGTCGTTCGTGCAGGCGATCGCGGCGTCGGTGACTCCGGTGGGCGGCGTGCTCATCCAGTATCCGATGTACGCGGGCATCGTGAAGATGCTCACCGACTCCGGGCTCTCGACCGAGATCTCGAATTTCTTCGTCTCGTTCTCGAACGAGCACACGTTTCCGGTGATGGTCGGGATCTACTCGGCGTTGCTGGGGCTCTTCATCCCGTCTGCCGGCGGTAAGTGGCTCATCGAGGCGCCGTACCTGCTCGAGGCCGGCAAGTCGTTGGGCGTGCACCTGGGCTGGGTCGTACAGACCTACAACGCGACCGAGGCGCTGGCGAATCTCATCCATCCGTTCTGGATGCTGCCCCTGGTCGGAATTCTGGGATTGAAGGCGCGCGACATCGTCGGCTACTCGATGCTGCAGTTCGCCGTGCACGTGCCGCTCGTGCTGTTTCTCGTCTGGATACTGAACTACACGCTCACCGCCGCCGCCGGCTAACCGGCCAGCACGCCGATCCGCGGCGGCCGCACGCGCCCTTGCGCGAGCGTCTCCGCCACCCACGGCAACACGTCCGCGAGCTCCTCGCGCAACCGCCAGGGCGGGTTGACGACGACCATGCCGCTGCCGGTGAGCCCGCGGCCGCGGGCGTCGGGCGCCACGCAGAGCTCGTAGACGTCCATCGGTGCTATGCCGGTCGCGCGCAGGGCGCGCTCGAAGCGCTCCACCCAGCGGCGCTCGATCACCGGATACCACACCGCGTAGACGCCGGTCGCGAAGCGACGGTGCGCCTTGGCGAGCGCGTCGACGACATGGCGGTGCTCGTCCTTCGTCTCGTACGACGGGTCCATGAACACGAGCCCGCGCCGCTCGGGCGGCGGCACGAGCCCGACCGCGCCTTCGAGCCCGTCTTGCCGTAACACGGTCGCACGCCGGTCGCCCAAGCAGGCCTGCGCGAGCGCGCGGTGTTCGGCCGGGTGGAGCTCGAAGAGATACACGCTGTCGTCGTCTCGGAGTCGAGCGCGTGCGAGCCAGGGTGACCCGGGATAGTGCTCGAGCGCTGTCCGGTCGCCGTTGTAAGTCCGCGCGAGCGCGAGCAGCGCCGCGACGAGCGCCGGCGGCTTGCGCGCGCCCCAGAGCTTGGCGATGCCGGACTCGAACTCGCGGTTTTGCTGGGCCTCGCGCGAGCGCAGGTCGTAGCCGCCGGCGCCGGCGTGGGTCTCGACGTAGCGCAGCGGCTTGTCCTTGGCGGCGAGCCGGTCGAGCAGGGCGAGCAGCACGAGGTGCTTGAGCACGTCCGCGTGATTGCCGGCGTGAAACGAGTGCAGATAGCTCAGCATCGTGGAGCTGCGCGGTCCTGGTCGCGGGATGGAGCGATTGTATGCCGACTGCGGTTCGTCGTGTCTCACTTCGGCCGTTGGTGTCGGGGTGGCTGCGGCCGCACCTCGAACGAGACGTGTGACGCCTCCGCCGCGGCACGCGACTTCGCCGGCCTTCGGCCGGTTCCCTCGCCACGGCGCGTTCGCCGGGGTTCAGAACGCGGTCGTTTGCTGGTCGCGCACGTAAGTGACGGCGTGCCGCCGCGTTCTGAATGCTCGCCTGCGGCTCGCACCCGGGCGCTGCGCGCCCGGGCTCCGCGGCTCTCGGCGCTGTGGCTCGGCTCGTCGCTACCGCCGCGGCGGAGGCGTCACACGTCTCGCTCGAGGTGCGGCCGCAGCCGCTGCGCGCATCGCATGGCCAAAGTGAGACCCGACCGCGTGATCGCAGGGCGACTAGTTGTGCTCCTCGACGATGATCTGCGGCTTTAGCAATCGTTCGTTCAGGAGGCCGCGCATCATTTTGACGTGCTCGGCGTTTGGTGCGAGCGACGCGGCGGCTGCGTTGTCGGCGGCGGCTTCGCGGAGCATGCCCTTGATGAAGTAGGCGCGGGAGCGGGTGCTGTACGCGCGCCAATTGTTGGGCTCGAGATCGAGGGCCTGGTTGCAGTAGGGCAGGGCTTTGTCGGCGTCGCTTTTCGCGACGTAGGCGGCGCAGAGGTTCGCGAGGCCCGCCGCGCGATTGCGAGTGCCGGCCGGCTCGACCTCGAGCCCGCGCAGTGTGTAGCGGATGCCGTCGTCGTATTGGCCCGCGCGGATCGCGTCGGCGCCCGCGATGAGGTACTCGTTGGCGCCGAGCGAGAGACGTTGCCGCGATTCGTCGACTGCCTGCGCCGCGACCGCCGAGGCGGCCAGCACGCCCAAGAAGAGCGCGGTTCGGAGCAGACGGTCCATGCTGTCGTTCGATCCGCCGAGCGGAAGCAGCCGGAGGTTTCATAGCGTAGTCCGCTTCGACGCGGCACACCAGGCGTCGCCGCCAGCCGCGCCGGCGGGCGCCGGGGCTGCTATATTGCAGCCCTCGTTCGTCCTCATGAGCCGCCCGATGAGCTTCGCCGGTAGCCGCGATACAGAGCGCCCAGCGCCCGATCGCCTGCTCACCGAGATCGCCGACTACGTGCTCGAGTTCCGGGCCGACGGCGCGGAAGCCCGCCGGATCGCCCGCTATTGCCTGATGGACACGCTTGGCTGCGGCATGCTCGCGCTCGGCTTCCCGGCCTGCGAGAAGCTGCTCGGACCCGTCGTCCCCGGGGCGAGCTTGAGCGGCGGCGCGCGCGTGCCCGGCACGCGCCACGAGCTCGACCCGGTTGCCGCCGCGTTCAACATCGGCGCGATGATCCGCTGGCTCGACTTCAACGACACCTGGCTCGCGGCCGAGTGGGGTCATCCGTCGGACAACTTGGGCGCGATTCTCGCGGTCGCGGACTATCTGAGCCGGAGCCGCCGGCGCCTCGCGGCCGGCGAGCGCCCGCTCGCGATGGGCGACGTGCTCACCGCGATGATCAAGGCGCACGAGATCCAGGGCGTGCTCGCGCTGAACCACGCGTTCAACCGCGTCGGGCTCGACCACGTGCTGCTCGTGCGGATCGCGAGCACGGCCGTGGCGGCGCAGCTCTTCGGCGCTACGCGGGAGCAAATCGTGAATGCGCTGTCGAACGCCTGGCTCGACGGCGGCGCGCTGCGCACCTACCGGCACGCGCCGAACACCGGCTCGCGCAAGAGCTGGGCCGCGGGCGACGCGACGAGTCGCGCCGTGCGGCACGCGCTGCTCGCGCTGCGCGGCGAGATGGGCTACCCGTCGGCGCTCACCGCCAAGGTTTGGGGCTTCCAAGACGTGCTGTTCGAAGGACAGCCGATTGCGCTCGAGCGGCGCTTAAGCTCCTACGTCATGGAGAACGTGCTCTTCAAGATCTCGTTTCCCGCCGAGTTCCACGCGCAGACGGCCGTGGAGGCCGCGCTCGCGCTGCACCTGAGTGTCGCGACCCGCCTCGATCACGTCGAGCGGGTGGCGATCGAGACGCAGGAGGCCGGCGTGCGGATCATCGACAAGACCGGGCCGCTAGCGAACCCGGCCGACCGCGACCACTGCCTGCAGTACATGGTCGCCGTCGCGCTGATCTTCGGCCGGCTCACGGCCGAGGACTACGAGGACGAGGTCGCGCGCGATCCGCGCATCGATCGGCTTCGCGCGACGATGACCGTGCGGGAAAACGCCGAGTTCAGCCGCGACTACCTCGACCCCGACAAGCGCGCGATCGGCAACGCGGTGCAAGTGTTCTACGACGATGGCTCGCGCAGCGAGCGCCTCGCGGTCGACTATCCGATCGGCCACCGGCGGCGCCGCGCCGACGGCATCCCGAAGCTCGTCGAGAAGTTCCGCGCCAGCCTCGCGACGCGGTTCGGGGCCGCGCAGTGCGCGCGCATCGAGGCCGCATGCGCGGACCAGGCGCGGCTCGAGGCGCTACCGGTGCACGAGTTCGTCGATCTCTGGGTGCCCGAGTGAGCGCGGGCACGAGGTTCCGGGCCGCGGTCGAGCGCTACGCGCCGCTGCAGATCCCGGGAGCGATCAACGCCTACTGCGCGCTGCTCGCGGAGCAGGCAGGCTTCCGGGCGGTGTATCTCTCCGGTGCCGGCGTCGCGAACGCCTCGCTTGGCCTGCCGGATCTCGGCATCACCACGCTCGACGACGTGCTCGAGGATACGCGGCGGATCACCGGGGCGACGCCGCTGCCGCTGCTCGTCGACGCCGACACGGGCTTCGGCTCCGCGTTCAACATCGCGCGGACCACGCGCGAGCTGATCCGGGCCGGCGCCGCGGCGATGCACATCGAGGACCAGGAGCAGGCGAAGCGCTGCGGCCATCGGCCGAACAAGGCCACGGTGTCGACGGAGGAGATGTGCGACCGGCTCAAGGCGGCCGTCGACGCGCGGGCCGACGACGGCTTCGTCGTGATGGCGCGCACCGACGCGCTCGACCGCGAGGGCATCCACGCCGCTCTCGATCGCGCCGCCGCCTACGTGGAGGCGGGCGCCGACATGATCTTCGCGGAAGCCGTGCGCACGCTCGACGAGTATCGGGCGTTCACCGCCGCGGTCGACGTGCCCGTGCTCGCCAACCTCACCGAGTTCGGCATGACGCCGGGATTCACGGTGCGCGAGCTCGAGCGGGCCGGCGTGCGGCTGATCCTCTATCCGCTGTCGGCGTTTCGCGCGATGAGCAAAGCGGCGCTCGAGGTCTACCGTACGATCGCCGAGGACGGCACGCAGAAGGCCGTGCTGGCAATGATGCAGACGCGCGAGGAGCTCTACGACGTGCTCGGCTATCACGAATACGAGCGCAAGCTCGACGCGTTGTTCGCCCGCGAGGCGGCGGTCGAGGCGGGCGGCGCGACACGCGCCGACAAACGGGCGCCCGGTAAGGGGGGAAAGGCAACACGAAGGAAAGGGAAGCAACGATGAGCACGGAAGGGAAGACGGCGGGATTGCGCGGCGTATCCGCCGGCGAGACCGCGATCTCGAGCGTCGGCGAGGGCCACGGCCTGCGCTATCGCGGCTACGACATCGTCGAGCTGGCGGCGCAGTCGTCGTTCGAGGAGGTCGCCTGGCTGCTGCTGCGCGGCGCGCTGCCGAGCGAGCGCGAGCTCGACGAGTTCGGCGCGAGGCTGCGTGCGCAGCGCGAGCTGCCTGCGGCCCTCCGCGAGGTGCTCGAGCGGATACCGAAGAGCGCGCATCCGATGGACGTGCTCCGGACGGGCTGCTCGATGCTCGGCGCACTCGAGCCCGAGGGCGATTTCGCACGGCAGCTCGCGATTGCGGAGCGGCTGATCGCGACGTTGCCCGGCATGCTGCTGTATTGGCATCACTACGTGCAGAGCGGCAAGCGCATCGGCACGGCGAGCGACGCGCGCAGCACGGCCGGTCACTTTCTGTGGCTGCTTCATCAACTTCCGCCGAGCGCGCTGCACGAGCGCGCGCTCGATGCGTCGCTGGTGCTCTACGCCGAGCACGAGTTCAACGCGTCGACGTTCACGGCGCGGGTGTGCGCGGCGACTCTATCCGACATGTACTCCGCGGTCACAGGCGCTATTGGAACTCTGCGCGGGCCGCTGCACGGCGGCGCGAACGAGGCCGCGATGGAGCTCATCGAGCGCTTCGAGTCGCCGGAAGCCGCGCAACGTGGCGTGAAGGCGATGCTCGAGCGCAAGGAAAAGATCATGGGCTTCGGCCACGCGGTGTACCGCACATCCGATCCGCGTAACGCGGTGATCAAGGCGTGGGCCAAGAAGCTCGGCGCGGACGCGGGCGACCGCGTGCTCTATCCCGTGTCCGAGGCCGTCGAGGCGCTGCTGTGGAGCGAGAAGAAGCTGTTCCCGAACCTCGACTTCTACGCGGCGTCCGCGTACCGCTTCATGGGCATCCCGACGCCGCTGTTCACGCCGATCTTCGTGTGTGCGCGCGTGTCGGGTTGGGCTGCACACGTCGTGGAGCAGCGTGGGAACAACCGGCTGATCCGGCCGACGGCGGACTACACCGGACCCGACGCGCGCGACTACGTGCCGCTCGCGGCGCGCTGAGGCCAAGCGGACGCGCGCCATGCCCCGCACGTTCCTCGAGGTGCAGGCTGCGGCGCGCGAGGATCCCGAAGCGTTCTGGGGCGACGCGGCCGTTGCGATCGACTGGACGAAGCGCTGGCGCCGCGTGCTCGACGGCTCGCGCGCGCCGTTCTACCGCTGGTTCGACGGCGCCGAGCTCAATACCTGCCACAACGCGGTCGACCGGCACGTGGCGGCGGGCCGCGGCGAGCAGGCCGCGCTGATCTACGACAGCCCGGTCACAGGTACGCGCGCGTGCTACACCTACACGCAATTGCGCGACGAGGTTGCGCGGCTCGCGGGCGCGCTCGCTCGGCTCGGCGTGAGCGGCGGCGATACCGTCGTGATCTACATGCCGATGGTGCCGCAGGCCGTGTTCGCGATGCTCGCGTGCGCGCGCTTGGGCGCGATCCATTCGGTGGTTTTCGGCGGGTTCGCGGCGCCCGAGCTTGCGGCGCGCATCGACGACTGCAAGCCGAAGGTCGTGCTGTCGGCGTCGTGCGGCATCGAGGTGGGCCGCGTCGTCGAGTACAAGCCGCTGCTCGACCAGGCGCTCGCGATCGCGAAGCATGCGCCGCGCCGCTGCGTGATCCTGCAACGCCCGCAGCGGCGCGCGGAGCTCGTTGCCGGTCGCGACCTCGACTGGGACGAGGCGCTCACAAGCGCCGCGCCGCACGACTGCGTGCCGGTGGCGGCGACCGACCCGCTATACATTCTTTATACATCCGGCACGACGGGCCGGCCCAAAGGCGTGGTGCGCGACAACGGCGGCCACGCGGTCGCGCTTCTTTGGAGCATGCGCAACGTTTATGCGGCGCAGCCCGGCGAGGTCTGGTGGACGGCGTCGGACGTCGGCTGGGTCGTCGGCCACTCGTACATCGTTTACGGACCGCTGCTCAACGGCAACACGACGGTGCTGTACGAAGGCAAGCCTGTCGGCACGCCGGACCCCGGCGCGTTCTGGCGCGTGGTCGCCGAGCACCGCGCGCGCCTGATGTTCACCGCGCCGACCGCGCTGCGGGCGATCAAGCGCGAGGATCCCGCGGGCAAGCTGCTGGCGCACTACGACCTGAGCTCGCTGCGCACGTTGTTCCTCGCGGGCGAGCGCACCGATCCCGCGACGCTGCAATGGGCGCGCGCGCGGCTCGGCGTGCCGGTGGTCGATCACTGGTGGCAGACGGAGACCGGCTGGCCGATCACGGCGAGCTGCCGCGGCATCGAGGAGCTGCCGATCCGCGACGGCGCGGCGGGGCACGCGGTGCCGGGCTTCGACGTGCGCGCGGTCGACGACTCCGGCCGCGAGGTCGAGCGCGGCACCGTGGGCGCTCTCGTCGCGAGGTTGCCGTTGCCGCCCGGCACCTTCTTGGGTCTCTGGAACGCCGAGCAGCACTGCCGCGCGTCGTACTACGAGCGATTCCCCGGCTGCTATTCGACCGCCGACGCCGGCTGCGTCGACGCGGACGGCTACGTGTTCGTGATGGCGCGCACCGACGACGTCATCAACGTCGCCGGCCACCGCCTCTCCACCGGCGCCATGGAGGAGGTGCTCGCCGCGCATCCCGACGTTGCGGAGTGCGCCGTCTGCGGCGTGTACGACGAGCTCAAGGGCGAGGTGCCGATCGGCTTCGTGGTGCTGAACGCGGGTTGCGCGCGCGCGCCGGCGGACGTCGTCGCGGAGGAGGTCGCGCGGATTCGCGAGCGGATCGGCCCCGTGGCCGCGTTCAAGACGGCGCTCGTCGTCAAACGGCTGCCGAAGACGCGCTCGGGCAAGGTGCTGCGCGGCACGCTGCGGCGGATCGCCGACTCCGAGCCCTACCACACGCCGCCGACGATCGACGATCCGGCGATCCTCGACGAGATCCGCGCGCTCCTGCGCGAAGCGGGTTATGCGCGCTGACAGACTCCTCGGAGATGACGCACCGCCGCGCCGCTGACGATCTGTTCGTGATGTCGGTCGCGTTCGGCGTATATCTCGCCACGCTCGCTCCCGACGTCACGACTGGCGATTCC
>DASQOL010000119.1:0-4673 GCA_035644475.1 Gammaproteobacteria bacterium
CGCGGGCGTGAGCTCGGAGAGTCCCACCTCGTGGCACAGATCGACGAGCTCCGGAACCTCTCGATCGAGGTCGACGCGCCAGCGGCGCCGGTAACCCGCCGAGTGCGCGCAGGCATCCAGCATCTCCGAGCGAAGGCCGCCGTCGAGACAGCTCAGATAGTCGGCGAACGACCACGCGGGGAGAACGAGTCTGACGAGCGGTGCGGCGTCCTCGCGTCGGAGTCCCAGCGGCGCCGCCGCGGCCTCCCACGAATCGTCCCCTTCGAGTTCCTCGGCTCCTACGAACAACCCCGCGAGTCCCAACCGTGTGGCGTGCTCGTGCGCCGCGCGCAACAGGCGGGCGAGCAGGTCTGCGCGCTCGAAAGGACCGCCGCGGAGTGCGAACCCCGCGCGGCACGTAGCGGAGAACGGCGATCCGAGGATCAGTGCGTGCTCGCGGGTAATCGGGCGAGCCCCGGCGGATGGCCGGCGCTCACGGCGGTCGACGAACGCGGGCAGCGCGGCAAGGCTCGTGCCGCGCCGGCGGATCGCGAAATACAGCGGCTCACAGCCCTCGAGCCGGGCGCGCTCCACGGCTCGCAGGTAGTGCCAATCCTCGAGATCGCCCGCAAAAAGGGCATCCCACTCCGCTCGTCCGATCGTCTCGATGGAGTGCGCGACGACCACCTCGACGGGCTCCGCGCCGCCGGGAACGTCCATTCCCAGCAGACCAAGAGCAGCGCGCGCGTCGGTCGCCATGAATCCCTTAGACGACTTCCGAGGAGAAAAGTCGTCGCGCGGGCTTACTATTGGCTCCCCCTGGCAGCCAGAGGAAACCCGCGGCGATGAAGAACCAGTCGCTTCCGCACCGCCTGCGCTTCGCGTGGGCCGGTCTGGCCGAGGCGTTCGCTGCGGAGAGCAGCTTCCGTACCCACGTCGTCGCCACGGCCGCGGTTGTCGTCGTGCTGCTGTGGCTCAAGCCCGCGCCCGTCTGGTGGGCGATCATCGCGCTGACGATCGGCCTGGTGCTTGCGGCCGAGCTCGTCAATACGGCGATCGAATGCCTCGCCGACCACCTTCATCCGGAGACGCACCCCCGGATCCGCGTCGTGAAAGATTGCGCGGCGGCCGCGGTGCTCGTGGTTAGCCTCGGCGCGCTCGCCGTGGCCGCCGCATTCGTCGTCGACTCGATTCGCTGACGTCAGCGCAGGCTCACCGTGTAGGAGATCTCGACGCCGCCGTCGGTCGGTACGATGCCGAGACGGGCGTGGCGCGCGCGTTGCGGTTCGAGGTCGCGCCTCTTCATCACGAACCGCGCCGTCGCGAGGCCGAGCGCGCCGCCGGCCACGACGTCCGACAGCCAATGTGCGTCGTGATCGAGCCGCGTGTACGCGGTGCCCGCGGCGACGCCATAGCCCAGCACTCGCCGCAGCCAGCGGTAGTGATCGTCGCCCGACTCGGCGAGCACGGTGCCGATCGCGAATGCGGCGGTGGTATGCATCGACGGAAACGAATCGCCGCTTTGCCGCCAGTCGTCGGGGTCGGCCGTCTCGAAGGGCCGCGCGCGTCCGGCCGCGTGCTTGATCACGAGCGCGGCGGCGGAGCTGAACGCGGCCGCCTCCAGCATCGAGCTGGCCTCGGTGCGTGCGTCCTCGTCGTGTGACGCCAGTGCCGCCGCCCAGGTGCCGCCGAGGATCAACGCAGCCGGGAGCGCGTCCGCGCCGTCGTGAGTGTCCGTGTCCCCGGTCTGGGGTGCCGACTCCGGCACGAAGTGAGCTCGCGTGTCCTTGTCGAATTCCCGCGCCGCCACGAGGGCGCCGAGCGTCGCGCCGAATCGCACCCACTGGGGCTGGTGCGCGTGGAGCGGCGCCGTCACGTAGGCCTTGATGTCCGCACCGAGGCCGGCGGGCGCTTCGTCGCCCCGATCACCCGGGCCACTCGTTTGGGCACCCGCGGATGAGACGATCGCGAGCGCCGCGACGATTCCCCAGGCGTGAGTGCGATGCGGTCCACGCCTCGAGAGCGCAGTGCGCTTGGCCGCGGAGGATGCGGCGTATACTGCGGCGCGTGCGTGCGTGAGCGAGCTGATCGAACGGATGAAGCTAGGCAAGACGTTGTTCCTCGTGATCGCAGGCGTATGTTGCCTGACGGCGACGATGGCCGCGACGCTGCGCACGGTCGACGTGTCTCGCAAGCGCAGCCGCTATCACGTGCACGCCGACACCCACCTGGACGCACCGCCGGACGCGATCTACGCGGTGCTGCTCGACTTCGACGAGGATCGGTACTCGCAAATCTCCGAGATCTACAAAGAGAGTAGCTACCTGCCGCCCGACGCCGACGGCACGCCGCTCGTGTATACGCGCGTCGAAGGTTGCCTGCTGGGGTTCTGCCGCAGCATGCGCCGCGTGGAGCGCCTCGAGGTCGTGACGCCGGGCTTCATTCGCTCGCGCGCCCTGCCCGAGCGCAGCGACTTCGCGTACTCGACGTCGGAGTGGACGCTCGAGCCCGAAGGCGGCGGGACCAAAGTGAGCTATACGATGGACATGGAGCCCAACTTCTGGCTGCCGCCGTTCGTCGGGCCGTGGTTCCTCAAGCGGACGCTGCTGAACGGTGCTCCGGCCGCCATCGATCAGATCGAGCTGCTGGCGCGGAAGCGCGACGGCGGCCACGCGGTGCAATCTTTGCCCTGACGCCGCACGCAATCTCGGCGCCACGCCTCACCTCCGCTCCGGCAACACCTACAAGAGTGTGACGGCCGCTCGCAGCGAAATCCGTCGGGCTCCGCGCGTCACTCCTTGGTGCCGTGGGCCCAGCGCTCTGCGATTTTGCCGTTCTCCACCCGCAGCATCTCGAACCAGGTGGTCGTGTAGGTCTGTCCTTCCTCGGCGAGGTCCGGCAGCACGCGCCGGAATCCGAGCACGACGAGGTCGCGCTCGGCGACGATCGACACGAGGTCGTCGATCGTCGCTTTCACCGGCTGCTTCGGCGCCCCACCCAACGAGCGCGCGAACGCGGCGCGGCCGGTGGGCACGGTCGGGTCGTGCTGCACGAAGCTTTCGGCGACATATGCGGACGCGCGTTCGGGATCGCGCGCCTGCACGACCTCGCGCCAGAAGTCGTAGACGAGTTTCTTGTTGGCGGCGAGCTTCGAATCGCCGCTCGCGAGCAGCGCTTGTTGATCGGCGGCGGGAGCCACGGGCAGTTGCGCGGCCACGGTGCCGCACAGGAGCAATGCGCTCGCCAGCGCGCCGAGGGTTCGCATCTGCGGCCCAGGTCGGAGAGTGAGCGGGGGACTATAGCACTCGACAATTCCGGAACGCGGCCGTTAGAGTGCGACATGCGCCGCCACCGGCGCTGCCCGACAACAACAAAGCGGCGGCCGCGTCATCGGTCGACCGGGGGGACACCATGCATACGCGCCACGCTGCGAAGGGTATCGGTCTATGGATCGCGGGCTTGTTGCTCGCGTGCGCGGCGCTCGGCGCGGCGGCGGATCCGGTCTACTACACGCTCGAGCTCAAGGTCGATCCGGCCAAGTCGGCCGATTTCCTGTCGTTCATGAAGGGGGCCGCGGCCGACACCCGTAACTTCAAGGGCTGTCAGTACTTTGCGATCCTCGTCGACGAGGGCGACCCGGGGCGCGTGCTGTTCTACGAGATCTGGGACTCGAAGGCCGACCACGAAGCGTACCAGGCGTGGCGGACCGAGACGAAGTTCGCCGACAAGCTCGCGCCCTATCTCGCGGGGCCCACGGTCCAGAGCTATTTCGCGAAGTACGACGACTGATTCGCGGCGGGCGTGTTAGCATTTTTGCCGGTCGCGTCGCAACGGAGGGGAACATGCGAGCAGCTCTTTTGATCGTCATCGCCAGCTTGGCGGCGGCCGCGCCGGTGTCGGCGCACCACTCGTTCGCCGCGCAGTACGACGCGACCAAGCCGGTCACACTGACCGGCAAGGTAACGAAAGTCGAGTGGACCAACCCGCATGCCCGGTTCTACATGGACGTGAAGGGCGACGACGGCAAGGTCGTGGCCTGGAACCTCGAGCTCGCGAGCCCGAACGTGTTGAAGCGCGCGGGCTGGTCGAGCACTTCGCTCAAGCAGGGCGACGAGGTCACCATCGAGGGCTCACTGGCGCGCAGCGGTGCCAACATGGCGAACGCCCGCACGGTCGTGCTCGCCAACGGCCAGCGCGTGTTCGCGCGCGGCACCAGCGACGCCGGTTGAGCATGAACGGCGTGCTCAAGATTGCTGCTCCGGGTGCCGCCGCGTTGCTCGCCGCGGCGTTTGCGAGCTCGGCCTGCGCTCAGGCGGTTCCTCCCGCGACCACGTCGCCGGCGGGTTCGGGCAGTCAGAGCACGACGGCCCAGGCCGGAGCGCGGCCGCGGGGTCCGACGCCGCGTCTGGCCGACGGCACGCCCGATCTGTCGGGAGTCTGGCAGGGCGGCGGGCCCATCGGCGACATCAAAGAGGGTCTGATGCCGGGCGAGGAGATCAAGCTCAAGCCCGACGCCGCGAAGCTGATGAAATCGCGGCAGGCCGCTGACGACCCCGAGGCGCGCTGCCTCCCGACCGGCGTGCCGCGCATCGCCCCGTATCCGTGGCGCATCGTTCAGGCGCCCGCGCAGGGCAAGACGACCCATCTGTTTTTCTTGTTCGAAGGCAACATCCATAGCTTTCGGCAGATCTTCA
>DASQOL010000120.1:0-58867 GCA_035644475.1 Gammaproteobacteria bacterium
GGGGCGAGCCGCAGGCGAGCATCCAGAACGCGGCGGCACGCCGTCTCTACGAAGCGCAACAATTAAACGACCGCGTTCTGGACCCCGGCGAACGCGCCGTGGCGAGGGAACCGGCCGAAGGCCGGCGAAGTCGCGTGCCGCGACGGAGCCATTCGAGGTGCGGCCGCCGCCACCGCAACACCAAAGGCGGCCGAAGTGAGGCACGACCCCGCGGAGGATCGGTGGGCGGGCGGGAAGGAGGGCTACGCGGCCTGCGCCGTATACGCCTGCAGCTGCCGCGCAAAGTCGCCGAGAACCCGGATGCCGCTGGCTTCAGCCTCCGAGCACCAGGCCTGGAGGCGCTTGAGCCGATCCGTATCGCTGCGAGCCGCTTGCCCGCAGAGCTCTTTGAGCTGCTGCATGAAGTGATAGACCGTGCGCAACGTCTGATTTCGCTGCAGCGCGTTCTCCAGCCACTGCCGAGCGCTCGGGTCCTGCGGCAGGGGCGCGTCCTCGCGGATCATGAGCTTGCGCACGCGGGCGATTTGACGGCGCGGGAAGCTGCGCTCGTCGTCCGCGTGCCGGTGCAGCACCGGGGCGAGCACGCGGCGGCCGTAGAGCTTGAGCACGTGAAAGCGGTTCGCGACGATCGCCTTCAGCGTCTCCGCGTCGACGCCGCTCTTGTCCGCGGCGAACGACGTGCGCGGTGCTACGCGCTTGACGCTCGCGAGCCCGAGCATCTCGAGCAGCCGGATATAGACCCAGCCGACGTCGAGCTCCCACCACTTGTTGCCGAACTTCGCGGAGTACGAGTAGGCGTGGTGGTTGTTGTGGAACTCCTCGCCGCCGATCAGCACGCCGAGCGGGATGATGTTGCGCGACGCGTCCTGCGTCTCGAAGTTGCGGTAACCGAGGTAGTGGCCGACGCCGTTGATCACACCGGCGGCCCAGAACGGGATCCAGAGCATCTGCACGACGAAGATCGCGAGGCCCGGCAAGCCGAATATCGCGAGGTCGATGAGCAGTGCGAGCAGAACACCGAGCACGCGGTGGCGGGCGTAGACGTTGCGCTCGAGCCAGTCGTTCGGCGCGCCGCGCCCGTAGACTTCGACCGTCTCCGCGTCGTTGGCCGAGGTTTGATAGAGGCCCACGCCGCCGAACAGCACGCGCCAGATGCCCCAGATCTGCGGGCTGTGCGGATCCCCGTCCGTCTCGCACTTCGCATGGTGCTTGCGATGCACGGCTACCCATTCGCGGGTGACCATTCCCGTGGTGAGCCACAGCCACAGGCGGAAGAAGTGGCTGATCGCGGGATGCAGCGTCAACGCGCGGTGCGCCTGATGACGGTGCAGGAAGATCGTGACGCTGGCGATGGTGACGTGCGTCAGCAGCAGCGTTACGACGATGTATCCAGTGATCGAGAGATCCACTAAGCCGTGAATTGGCATGTAAACCATTCCTCTCAGCAAGACGTTGCGCCCATCTTGGGCGTTCGGCCTCGTGTAGATGCGACCGCGATGAGATTCGTTGTCTTTATCGTCGGCGCGCCGTTTTGGTGCGGTTGGTCAAGTCCCCCAAGCCGAGCTCGATGACCGGCGAACGAGCAAGCGTCCCCGCACTATGGTTGTGCGCCGGTCGATTTGCAAGGGCGTGGGTCGCAGCCCCGCCCGGGCCGTGGTCGCGATCAATTGTCGGTCGCGCCGGCCGCGGCCGGCGCGGCCCGCGGCCCGCGGGCCGGTGGGGCCGGGCAGTCGAAAGTCGCCGCGGCGCGCAGCGTGGGCTTCGTGGTCGCGGCGAGCCCCTTGAGCACCGCCGTCGTGCTTTCGCGCACGACGCCTTCCTGGCCCGCGAAGCCGAAGCCGCCGGCGCGGCCCGCCGCCATGTCGAGCGGCGTGAATCCCTTGCAATCCTTTGCATCGAGGTCCGCGCCCTTCGACACGAGGAACTTGATCACGTCGTCGTAGCCTTGCAGCGCGGCGCCGTGCAGCGCCGTGCGGCCGTCGGTGCCGCGGGCGTTGATGTCGAGCTTGCGGTCGAGCAGCAATTGGATCGCCTCGATCGACTGCGGCTGCGTCTTGTAGCGGCCCGTGGTGTCGGCGTCCGAGGTGCCGACGCCCGCCGCCGCCATCAGCGGGTTGACGCCGCTGCGTGTCACGGGGAGGTTTGGATCGGCGCCGCGCTCGAGCAGCAAGCGCATCGCCGGCAAGTCCGCGGCCTTCGCGGCGCGCAGCAACGGCGTGCTCCCCGCGCCGAGCATCGTGTCGTTGCCGCGATCGAGCTTGGCGCGATAGGGCACCTGCCGCTTGACCCGCGCGTTCGGATCGGCGCCGCGGTCGAGCAGCTTGTGCGCGACGTCGAGCGCCGAGAGCTTGTTCTCGATGACCTTGGGTGCCGGACGGTTCGACGCCGGCATGGTGTTGAAGTCGATCGCGGCGTAGAGCGCGCCGCGGCCGGTGTAGTCGTAGAGGTTGGGGTCGACACCCGCGTCGACGAGCGCGCCGGCGGCGTCGTAGTGTCCGTTGATGAGTGCGAGGATCGTGGAGCTGATGCCGTCCGGGGTCGTGGCGTTTTTGTCCGCGCCGGCCTCGAGCAGCACCGGGATGCATGCGACGCAGCTCTCGCGCGCGGCGAACATCAGCGGCGTTAGGCCGCCGGGCGGCAGCCACTTGTCGCGCGGCTCGGACGTGACCTGCCGCTCCCACTGCTCGACGCTCGAATGCGCGTTGACGTCGGCGCCGTTCGCGAGCAGCACGCGCAGCATGTCGACGTGGCCTTGCGCCGTGGCCCACATGAGCGCCGTGTCGCCGTGCCACTTCTCGCGCGCGTCGACCGTGGCGCCGTGCGCGAGCAGCGCCTTCGCCGCGTCGACGTGGCCGCCGCGGGCGACCGTCATGAGCGCCGTCTCGCCGTCGGTGCCGACCTCGTTTGCGTCGACGCCGGCCTTCAGCAGTCGCTCGATGATTGCGGTGTTGCCGTTGACTGCGGCGAGGTGCAACGGCGTCACGCCGTAGCGGTTCGCAGACTTCGGATCGGCGCCGCTGCGCAGCAGCCGGTCGACGAGCTCGAGGTCGTCCTGCCGCACGGCCCAATGCAGCGCCGTGGTGCCGTCCGGCTCCGCGGCGTTCGCCTGGGTCTTCTGCTTCGCGAGCCCGAGGGCCGCCGTGCGGTCGCCCGACTTGAGCGCCTGCACTATCGGCGGGCCGTCCGCGAGCGCGTGGCTTGTGAATAACGCGAGCAGCGCCGCGGCAAGCGAGCCCGAGGCGACTCCCGGAGCGATGCGTCTCTTCTGCATGGCGGGGTCCTCGCTCAGAGCTCGGCGATCACGCCGGTGCTGTCGCCGAGCTTGTCGACGGGCACGTCGGCCTTGCCGAGCAGCGTGACCAGCAGGTTCGTCATCGGCGTGTGCTCCTCGGCCATGATGTGCTGACCGCCCTTGAGCTTGCCTCTGCCTCCGCCGAGCACCATCACCGGCAGCGGGTAGTGATCGTGGGCGTTGCTGTTGCTCATGTTGCTGCCGTACATGAGGATCGTGTTGTCGAGCAGCGAGCCGTCGCCGTCGGGGATCGCGTCGAGCTGCGCCAGGAACTTGCCGAACAGGCCGATGTGGTAGTTCTGGATGCGCGCACACCACTCGAGCTTCTCGGGGCGGTTCTGGTGATGCGACACGGCGTGATGGCCTTCGGTGACTCCCACTTGCGTGTAGGTGCGGTTGCTCACCTCGCGCGCCATCATGAACGTGAACACGCGCGTGATGTCGGCGCGGTACGCCATCGTGAGCAGGTCGAACATCGTGCCGACGTGATTCTCGTACTCGTACGGGATGCCGGCCGGCGCCTCGGGGATCACGAGGTCCGGGTTCGACGCGACTTGCGACTCGGCGCGATCGAGGCGGCGCTCGATCTCGCGCACGCCCTCGAGGTAATTGTCGAGCGTCGAGCGGTCGTGTGCGCCGAGCTCGCGCTGCAGCCCGGTGGCCTGGCCGGTGAGCGCGTCCAAGATGCTGCGATCCTCGCTGCGCCGCTTCAGGCGCGCCTCGGCGCTGTCGCCTTGGCCGAACATCCGCTCGAAGATCTTGCGCGGGTTGATCTCCATCGGCATCGGCGTGGTCGGCGTGCGCCACGACAGAGTGTTCATGTAGATGCAGCCGTAGTCGCGGTCGCATGCGCCGATGAGGCCGGAGTGGTCCTCGGTCGCGATCTCGAGAGACGGCAGCAGCGTGTCTTGGCCGATCGCGGCCGCGGCGACCTGGTCGGCGGTGACGCCGGCGTACGCGTCGACGCCTTGCGTCGGCTTCGGCCGCACGCCCGAGAGCCAGGTCGTCGGCGACAGCGAGTGCACGGCCGTCGAGTCGGCCGCGCGGTGGTGCAGGCGGCTCACGACGCTCAAGCGGTCGCGATACGGCTCGAGCGGCTTCATGATGTCCTTGAACTCGAAGTCGCGGCCCACCTTGTCGGGAGTGTAGCGGGCCATCACCGCGCCGTGCGGCACGTAGACGAAGCCGATCCGCGGGCTCTGCTTAACGTTGCTCGCGAACGCGGGCACCATCGCGTCGAGCAGCGGCAGCGCGACCGCGGCGCCGGCGCCCTTCAAGAACGTGCGCCGCGCCAGGTGCTTCTTGGTGACGAACATCGCAGTTTCCCCTTCGTTACTCGTGCGCTTCGGCCGGAATGAAAGCCGAAGTGGTAGTTAGTTCCTGCTGGGCGGTCTTCATGCGGAACGCCGTGCTGTTGACGATTCCGAGCACGACGGCCGAAAACTTGTAGTCGTCGGCTGCCGCGCCGCGCACGATGGAGCGCACCGTCGGCATGTCGAACGGCTCGAGCCCGCGGCCGAGCGCGTAGGTGAGGAGCTTCTCGGTGACGATGCCGACGAATTGCTGCGGATCCGCCGTGAGCGCCGCGCGCAGCGTCTCGGGCCCGTTCACCGGCGTGCCGTTCGCCATCTGGCCAGACGAGTCGATCGCGCCGCCGGGCTCCTTGGTGCGCCAGGCGCCGATCGCGTCGAAGTTCTCGAGCGCGAAGCCGATCGGGTCCATCACGTTGTGGCAGGTGGCGCACACCGGGTTCGAGCGGTGCTCCTCGAGCCGCGCGCGCACCGAGCGCGCCTCCTTACCGGGCGCGTTCTCCGTGAGCGACGGCACGTTCGCGGGCGGTGACGGCGGCGGTGTGCCCAGGATGTTCGTGAGGATGTACTTGCCGCGCAGCACGGGCGACGTGCGGTTCGCGTACGACGTGACCGTGTGGATGCTCGCCTGCCCGAGCAGGCCGAACCGCGCCGGGTCCTTGATCTCGATGCGGCGGAACTGGCTGCCGTAGATGCCGTCGATGCCATAGTGCTCGGCGAGCCGCTGGTTCACGAACGTGTAGTTCGCGGTGAGCAGGTCGAGCACGTCGTGGTCTTCGTGCACGATGCTGTCGAAGAACATCTCCGTTTCCGTGCGCATCGCGCGCCGCAGGTTCTCGTCGAAGTTCGGAAACTCCTCGGCGTCGGGGCGCGCGCTCTGCAGATTACGCAGAAACAGCCACTGGCTCGCGAAGTTGTCGACCAGCGCCCTCGCGCGCGGGTCGGCGAGCATGCGGCGGACTTGCTGTTCGTAGACCTTGGGATCGGACAGCTTGCCGTGCTCCGCGGCTTGCAGCAGCTGCTCGTCCGGCAGGCTGCTCCAGAGGAAGAAGGAAAGACGCGACGCGAGGTCGAGGTCGTTCACCGCGTAGAGCGAGCCCGGCGCCGCGCTCGCCGGATCGGGCTCGCTGCGGAACAGGAAGTCGGGGCTCGTGAGCAGCACGCGCAGCGCCGTGCGGACGCCGGCGTCGAAGCTGCCGCCGTGCTCGCGGCCCTGGTGGAAGAAGTCGAGCAGCGTCTCGGTGTCTTGCGGCGTGACCGGCCGGCGATACGCGAGGTGCGCGAGCCTTGTGAGGATCTTGGTCGCGCACGGCGTCTCCTCGCGGAGGCTCGTGGGCTCGCACACGAAGACCTTACGGCGGCTCGGCGTGTCGCCGACGCCCTTCGCGGCGTACGGCCCCGAGAGGTTCACGTAGTCGACGACCGGGATGCCGTTCATGTCCTGAAGATCGAGATTGCGCGTGTGCAGCTCGAGCGGCTCCTGCGTCTCGGCCTTGCTGCGCTCGAGGAACGCGATCGACACGTCGTGCGGGCCCGCCGTGACGAACACGCGCGTGCGCAGGCGCTCGTCGATCTCGTTCGCGGTGGCGGACATGTTCGCGTCCGACTTCTTGTTGTCCTCGGGGCCGCCGACCTGCGAGAGGAATACACGCCGGCCGTCGATGCTGATCTCGAGCTCGTGCGGCCACTCGAGGCCGACCATGTAGCCCACGATGTTGCGGCGGAGGAACACGGCGAAGTCGTAGCTCGCGTCGAGCGGGAAGTTGTGCCTGATCAGAATTCCGCCGCGCGTGCCGAGCGGCAGGCCCTCGACGTGCTCGCCCTGGGCGAGATCGGGCGGCACGCGGAACACGCCGATCACGGGCGGTGTCTCGGGATCGCCCACCGCGAGCGACGCCACCTTCGCGGACGCGCTCAAGTATTGCTCGAGCAGCGACGGCGACACGCGCAGCACGTCGGCGATGTTGTCGAAGCCGTAGCCCTCGTCGTCCGCCGGCAGGAGGTCGGTGGCGTCGATCGTGAGGCCGAGCAGATCGCGGACCGCGTTGCCGTATTCGGCGCGGTTGAGGCGGTGGATCGACGCGCGGCCGGGATTCGGGTGATCGGCGACCGCCGCGTCGAGCGAGGTCGTGAGCCACCCGACCATGCTCTTGTAAACCGCGGGCTCGGGACGCGGCATACCTTTCGGCGGCATCGCACCGGCGTTGAGCTTGCGTACGACGCGCTCCCAGAGGTCCGGGTCCGCGCCGACGTGGTCGTAGTCGCGCGTGTCGAGCACGACGTCGGCGATCTTCGCGTATTGGTTGTGGCAGGTGGCGCAGTACTGAGTGAAAAAAGCTTTGGCCGTCTCGGGGGAAAATGGCTGCGGAGCGGAGGACGTGGGTGGTCCGGCGGTCGGCGCGGCGTCGTTCGAGGTTTGCGCCGCGGTCTGAGCGGCGGCGGCCAATGCACCGAGAAATAGAAGTCGTCGCAATGTCATCGAACCGCGGCCCCCAAGATCGAGATGATTGCCCGAAGAGATCGTGGAATAAGTAGTTGAAAAACGTAGCGAATATTAAAGCAAAACCCGGTCTAAACGACAACGCTCCGAGCGCGTCGCCGGTGCCGCGCAGCGGACGCGGCACTTATGTCACGGATGGGTCGCGCGTGCCAGTGAGAGCAGCAATCACGCGGGTTCGGCGCCGGCGGCAAGTGCCGGTCGCAACGCCGTTTCGTCGTTGCACGCGTGGTCGAACGGAAGCTCGATTTTTCTGAAGGCGACCCCGTGCGAGATCGAGGACTCGGGCCGCTTCAACTGAGCCGCGCCGTTCAGCGCGGCCGCGGATCCCAGGTATCCAGGTCTCGCGGGTCGGTGGGCAGCGGTTGAAGGGATGCGACGAGCTCGGCGGTGCGCTCGATCTGCTCGGCCAGTCGATCCCCGACGCAGTACTCGAGCACGCGTGCGATCTCCTCGTCGCGGTCGGCATTCTGATGGTGCAGCGCGGCGGCGGCGACCACGACGCCCGCGTGCGCGACTTGCAGGTGCACGTGCAAGCCTCGTAGCCGGTCCAACATTTCTCGTTCGAACGCGATATCCATATCTGGTCGCTCGCGGGCTGAATTTACGTACAGTCTAGCTACTGTATGCGCTCCGGCCCGCACCGATTTCTCGGCGAGTCGCCGAGAAAAGAGAGCGGAGGGGGCCGGGCACCCGAGTCAGACTCGACGCTTGCGGGTTCTCGTGGCGGCGAGCTTGCCGACGACCGCGTCCGGCTCCACACGCAGGGCATCACAGAGTGCGAAGAACGTCGCGAGCGTCGGTTGCCGGCGCCCACGCTCGAGCAGTGAGACGAACGTTTGGTCGAGCTCGCTTTCGAGTGCCAATTGAGCCTGTGAAAGGCCGCGCTCCTCCCTGAGCTCCTTGAGTAGCGTTCCGAACGCGGCTCGGAGCCAGTCGTCGCCTTGCATGCGCGGCAGCATGGAGGTTGTGCCGGAGCGCACCAAAGACTATAGTCTTCGAGCGCCAACAGCCGGAGATCTCGCTTGCAAAAGCGCCGCAATCGACGCTCGGATCCGCCGCTCGATGGGGACGGAGCTCCCCTGCGGGCGGAGCCGCTCGCGCAAATCGCGTGGGGATTGCGCCGACGCTCGCCGCGCGTTGCGCGCGTCGCCGATGAGCGCGACGACGGTGCACGCGTTCGCGACCTCTATCTCACCGCCCAAGAGGAACGACGGGTCGTCGAGACCGCCGAACGGTTGTTGGCGGCGGCGGGGATGTCGCCCGACCCGGACGCACGCGAGCGCGCGAGCCGCTTGGTCGACACGGTCTGCCGGCTCGCCGCGCTGCTGCACCGCCTGTCCACATAGTTGGCGCCGCGGTAGCGCGCGTCAGGGGCTCGCCGTTCTACCGCACGAGTGCGATGCCGAGCCAGCGTCCGTCCATGGACAGCGTGCTGCGACCTCGAGTCGATGAGCTAGGCGTCTCAGGTCTGCATGCCCCAGCGGCGCACCGTGCGGTGCTCGATACCGCGGAAGATCACGTTCTCGACGAACAGCCCGAACAGGATCACGGTCAGCAATCCCGCGAACACTTCGGGAATCCGCAACTGGTTCTTGTTCTCGAAGATGTACCAGCCGAGCCCGCCCGAGCCCGAGCTCACGCCGAACACGAGCTCGGCCGCGATCAACGTGCGCCACGCGAACGCCCAGCCGACCTTCAAGCCCGTGAGGATGCTCGGGAACGCGCCCGGGATCAGGATCCGCGCCACGTAGCCGACGCTCGAGAGCCCGTAGTTCTGGCCGACCATCTTGAGCGTCGGGCTCAAGCTCTTGAAGCCCGAGAACGTGTTCAGCGCCACGGCCCAGAGCACCGCGTGCACGAGCACGAAGATCACGCTGCCGTCGCCGAGCCCGAACCAAATCAGCGCGAGCGGCAGCAGCGCGATCGACGGCAGCGGGTTGAACATCGCGGTCAGCGTCTCGAGCAAGTCGGCGCCGATCCGCGTGAGGCTTGCGAACGCGGTCAGCAGTGCCGCGATCGCGAGGCCCGCGAGATAGCCCTTGAGCAACAGCGACAACGTGTACGCGCCCGCGCGCGGGATCTCGCCCGACGCGAGCGAGCGCGCGAGCGCCGCGACGGTCGAGCTGAACGTGGGAAAGAGCAGCGGATTGCCGAGCGCGCGCGCGTAGATCTCCCATGCGGCTGCGAGCGCGACCAGCAGGAGCGTCTTGCGCAGAGCGCCGTTCGCGTAGAGCCGGGTCGCCAGGCCGAGCGGCTGCGCCGCGACCTCGAAGCCCGCGCCCGCCTGCACGTCGTGGACCACCTCGGGACGGTCCGCATGGGTCATCGGCTGCTTCCCTCGGTGCCGAACAAGAGCCGCTCGATGCGCGCGGACACGAGCTCGCCGTCGGCGCCGCGCGTATCTTCGCCGCCGCTGTTGAGCTCCGCCCGCGCGCGGCCCGGATGCGGCGTGAGCAGCAGGATCCGATTGCCGATCCGAATCGCCTCGGGAATCGAATGCGTGACGAACAGCACGGTGAATTTCACGTCTTCCCAGAGCCGAAGCAGCTCGTCCTGCATCTTCGCGCGCGTGAGCGCGTCGAGCGCGGCGAACGGCTCGTCCATCAGCAGGATCTTCGGCTCCATCGCCATCGCGCGCGCGATCGCGACGCGCTGCTTCATGCCGCCCGACAGCGTGTGCGGAAAGCTGTTCGCGAACTCCGCGAGGCCCACCTTTGCGATGAAGTGCGCGGCGCGCTCGAGCGCCTCGGCGCGGGGCAGCGTGCCGCTCGCGGTGAGCGCGAACACGATGTTGTCGCGGACCGTCTTCCACGGCAGCAGCTGGTCGAACTCCTGAAAGACCAGCGCGCGGTCGGGGCCGGGGCCGGCGACGCGCTCGCCGTTCAGCAGGATCTCGCCCTCGACCGGCCGGAGATACCCGCCCACGGCTTTCAGCAGCGTCGATTTGCCGCAGCCCGACGGGCCGAGCACGACGAACCGATCCGCCCTGGCCACGTCGAAGCTCACGCGATAGGTCGCCGTGACCAGCGCGTCTTGCGTTCGATACTGCAGCGTGACTCCGCGTACCGCGAGCAGCGGCGCCGTGTCGCGCTCAGCTTCCGGGCGCATCGTGAATTTCTGGGAAGAAGAGATCGCGCCACGACGCCGGCTCGTGCTCGATCGAGCCGATCGTGCGCATGAAGGTTGCGTAGCGCGCCACGTTCGCAGGTGTCGTCGTGAACTCGATCGCGGGGTCGCGGAGTACGTCGACGAGCTCGTCGACAGAGAAGCCGGCCGTGGCCTCGGTGGCGAAGAGGATCTCGGCAGCGGCGCGCGGGTCGCGGCGGATGAAGTCGTTCGCGTCGCGGAGCGCCGCGAGCACCGCCGCCAAGATCTGCGGATTGGCGTCGTGAAATCTCGCGGTCGTCGACAGCATGGTGAAGGTCGTGGCGCCGCCGAGGATGTCGTCGGTGGTGAGTACGGTGTGCGCGCGCGGATCCTTGCGCTCGCGCTGGTGGAACGGTGGCGAGGTGAAGTGCGCGTTGATTTGGTTGCCGCCCGAGAGCATCGCGACGAGCGCGTCGGCGTGCGTCATCGTGACGGTGTAGCGGTCGAAGCGGAATGCTTCGGCGGCGCCGTATTTCTCGGCGGCGTACATCTGCATGACGATCGACGGGATCGACACTTTCACGGACGTTACCGCGATCTTGTCCCGCGCCGTGAGGTCGTCGAGCTTCTGCAAGCGCTCGGCCGTGGTGTTGAGATACATCGGGAGCGACGCCATCGCGGCGACGCCGCGCACGTCGGCGTTGCCGCGCGTTTTGTCCCACAGCGTGATGAACGCGGGCGGGCCGGCCGCGATGAAATCGACAGAGCCCGACAGCAGCGCGTCGTTCATGACGGCCGGGCCGCCGAGCTCGATCCAGCGAACGGTTACGTCGGCCATGCCGGCGGCGGCCGCATGCGTCTCGATGAGCCGGTGCTCGCGCATCACGAGCAGTGGCAAGAAGCCGACGCCGCCGGCGCCGAGCGGGATGCGAACCTCGTGGCCGGCCGGAGTGCCGCTGCCGCAGCCCGCGACGAGCGACCACGCAAGGGGGCACGCGAGTGCGCCGAGCAGCATGCGGCGGCGAACGCGAATCATCGCGGTGCGCCGCTCACTCGGGCCCGCGCGCGAACCGGGCCGGTGCGGTGCCGGCCGAAGCGGGCATCGTCGCGCGCGCGAGGTCGCCCGCGTCGGCGAGCTCGTCGATTCGCCAGCACTTCTCGACGACCGCGTCGACTTGCGGTCGCGGCAGCGCGAGCACCGCTTGGTCCACGAACTTCTCGGTGATCTGCTCGTTGCTGAGCGGCCGGTGCACGTTGCCGAGCGATTGCTCCACGAGCTTCACGAGCTTGCGGCCGTCGGCGAGCGTGACCTCGATGTGCGCTTGGTCCTCGGTGATCGACGGATCGGCGACCGCGGTCGTCACCGAGCGCACGCGCGCGAGCGCGGGATCGCGGATCGCCTCGTCGGTGAACTCCTGGAGGCCGCCCTTGCCGCGCACGAGGCCGATGGCGGCCGCGTGATAGATCGAGTACTTGCTCTCGAGCGCGCGCCGCAAATCGCGCTTGTTGCACAGGTCGAGCACGAGCGGCGCCACGCGAACGCGGACGGCCGCGATCTCTCCGGGCGCCGGGCGATGCTCGCGGCGCAGCTGGCTGCAGCCGTCGATCGTGGGGTGCACGACGAGCCCGCATGCGTACGGCTTGTAGGCGTTGTCGCGGAGCTCGAAGTCGGTGCCGAGCTTCGCGGTGACCTTGGCGAGGTCGTGCTTCGCCGCGGTCACGGCGGCGAAGCCGCGCGGCCCTTCGAGCGCGCGCTCGCCGGCCGTGAAATCCGCGCGACCCAGCAGCGCCGCCGTGTAGCCGTTCTGCGCGGCGCGCCCCGGCTGATACGACTTCGCCATCGAGCCGAACATCTCGCGGATTCCCGCCGCTTGCGTGGCCGCGAGCCCGAACGCCCAGACCATCTGTCGTGTGGAGAGCTTCAGCAGCTTGCCAATAGTGGCCGCGGCGCCGAACACGCCGGTGGTCGACGTGATGTGCCAGCCGGCTTCGTAGTGCGCGGGATAGACGGCGTTGCCGATCCGCGATTCCACCTCGAATCCCAAGATGAAGGCGTGCACGAAGTCCGCGCCCGACACGCGGTTCGCGCTCGCGTAGGCGAACAGCGCCGACGCCACCGGAACGCTCGGGTGGATATAGTTCTTCGGCAGCGTGTCGTCGTACTCGTGCACGTGCGAGCCGATGCCGTTCAAGAGCGCCGCGTGCAGCGCGTCGAAGCGCTCGGCGCGGCCGAGCACGCAGGCGTGCCGTTCGCCGGAGAACGGGGCGAGGGTCTCGATCGCGACGTCGAGCGCCGGCTCGATGCTGCCGCCGAGCGCGCATCCCAAATAGTTCACGATCGCGCGGCGAGCCTCGGCTCGCACGTCGTTCGGAATCGCAGCAAGGTCGCTGTCGACGACGTAGGCCGCCAACGTCTCGGTGACCGACATGACTTCCCCTTCGAACGGACGACGCGGCGCTACGCCGCGAACCGGACGCAGTAGATCGGCGGCAACGAGCTCGAGAGCTGTTGCCAATGGTCGCCCTGGTCTTCGCTCAACCAGAGGTTGCCGGTCGTGCTGCCGAACGCGAGTGTAGCGCCGTCGGCATCGATGTCGAGCCCGTGGCGATACACCACGTCGTACGCGTGCCGCTGCGGCAATCCTTCGCGCAGCACGTCGAAGCTCGCCGCGCCGTCGCGCGTGCGCGTGACCACGACCGCGCCGTCCACGGGGTAACGCTTCTCGTCCTTGACGCCGGGCACGAACCACGCGGTCGCGGGATCCTCGAGATGCACCACCACGGCGAAGCCGAAGCTCGAAGGCTGTGCGGTGTCGATCTCCTTGCAGGTGCGGCCGCCGTCGGTGCTGCGAAAAATGCCGTTGTGATGCTGGATCCAGACGTGCTCGGGCGCGGCCGGGCATTGCACGACGCGGTGCGGATCCTGGAACGCGGGATTGAGCGCCTGATCGGGCGGCATGAACGCGGCGCGCATGCCGACGCCTTGGAGCTCCCACGACACGCCCGCGTCGCGGCTGCTCCAAAGACCGCCGCACGACACGCCGACCTTGACGACGTCGGGGTCATTCGGGTCGACGAGCACGGAGTGGATGCCGGGAAAGTCGGCGCCGCCGCCGAACCATTCCTTGCGGCCCGGATGATTCCAGAGCGAGTCCACGATCTGCCACGAGTCGCCGCCGTCGCGCGAGCGGAACAACGCGCCTGGGATCGTGCCGCACCACAGCTCGCCCTCGCGCGGGCTCGCCTCGAGCGCCCACACGCGCTTCAAGTCCCACGGCACGGGCGTGCGGCGCGTCGGGTCGAGGTCCTCGACACCTTCGGGCTTCGGCGGATACTTCGGCACCGGCCGGTCCTCCCAGGTGGCGCCGCCGTCCCGCGAGCGCTTCATTTTCACGCCGAAGTGGCCCAAGTCCTGTGCGACGTGCAGAGCGCCGTCGGCTTCGCCGAGCACCATGCTCACCGGGTCGCCGAGCAGCGCGGCCCGTTCGATGCGCCATTCCTTGCCGTGCCTGCCGAGGACGAACGCGCCTTTGCGCGTACCGACGATCAGTTGCCGCGCCATTTTCAACCTCCCGAGAGCGCCTGAAACACGTAGACCTCGCTTCCCGCGTCGAGCGTATCGGTGAGCTTGAACCGGTCGCGCAGGTTACGCCCGTCGACGAGCACCTTGACGTGCTTGCGCACCTCTCCCTGGTCGTCGAGCACGAAGTCGCGCACCGCGGGCCAACGCTCGAAGTAGCGCTCGAGCAGCTCCGCGACCGTGCTCGCCGGCAGCTCGGCCGTGGGGCAGTCGGTGTGCCGAGCGAGGTTCTGCGTGAAGTGCACGCTCGCCATGCCGGACCCGTCAGGCCGCCGAGCGCCCCAGCACTTGGTACGGCGAGAGCTCCGGGATGCGGCAGTTGGCGAGCGGGATCAGCACCGTCGTCACGAGCGCGTGCTGCCCCGTGAGCACCGAGTGGCTGATGCCGTCGGTGAAGACCATCCACGAGGACATCGGCGGAAAATGGATTTCCTGGTAGCCCTCGCGGCTGTCGCGGAACGCCGGGTTCTCCTTCATATGGTTGTGGATCCGGCGCATCGAGCGGTCGTACGGGCTCGAGTCGATGACCTGGAACAGCGGGTAGACTTGGGTCAAGACGTGGATCAACCCGGTGTAGAGCTTGTCGAGCGGGCCTTTCCCGAGGTCGACGCGCGGCTTGCCGCCCTTGGCCGCGTCCCAGAGCTCGCGATGCCGGCCCATGAGCGCGTTGAAGCTGCCCTTGGTACCCCAAACTCTGTCGCGAGTCGCATGGATGTTCACGAAGAAGCGCAGGATCCGTGCGCCGTTCGTCGCGCCGTACGCGCCGGCGTCGATGTGCACGAGCTCGTTGCTCGAGCGCGGCTTCAAGTTCCGCCCTTGCTCCTCGATCGAGCGAAAGCTCGTGGTGCCGAGCGTCCACTTAGGCACGAAGTCGGGCACGGAGCGCCGCAGGAACTGCTCGACGCGTTGGCCGTGGGTGCGCAGGATCCGCTCGACTCGATCCTTGACGTCGGCCACCGCCTCGAAGCGCGGGATCGAGTCGGACTCGGGGTGATAGCTGATGTTCTTTACCTGGAGCTCGCGCGGCAGGCCCTCGCGCAGGAACCCGAGGTCCGCGTCCGACGGCATCTCGACGGGTGGGCGGTCGAAGAACACGACCTCGGCGCGCTCCATCGCGTCCTCGATCTCCTGCGGGCTGGCGGCGTCGAAGCTGCGCAGCGGATATCTCGCGTTTGCGGAATCCATTCGAGTGTCCTCCTCAGTGCAGCGGCTTGACGCCGCGCTCGGCGAACGCGAGGTCGAGCTTTGCGACGACGTCCGGCACGGTGATCAGGCTCATGGCGTCCGGGTCGCGCACGCGCTGTCCCCAGCGCAGCGTCTCGATCGGCCGGCCGAACTCGCGTTCGACCGCCTCGGGATACTTGTCGACGACCAGATGCTGGCTGAAGTATGGGCCCGTGCGCAGGCGGTTCGAGGTCGCGTAGAGGCCGACGACCGGCGTGCGCACGGCGGTGGCCATGTGTGCCGGGCCCGAGTCGGGGCAGAGCACGACGCTGGCGCGCTCGAGGATCGCAAGCAGTTGCTTCAACGAGGTCTGGCCGATCAAGTTCTTCGGTCCCGTGGCGCTGCGCTCCAGGATCCCGGCGCCGTAGCGGCGCTCGATGTCGGTCGAGCCGCCGGTCAGCAGCACGCGGGCGCCGTAGCGCTTGGCCGCATAATCGGCGATCTCCGCGTACCAGTCCACCCGCCAATTGCGGTAGTTGCGGAAGCGCTGGCCCGTGCAGGGGCTGATCACGAGCGCCGGCGTGCCGGGCTCGATTTGGCTCTCCGCGAACGCGACGTCGGTCGGCGCCACCGGGATGTTCCACGTCGGCTCACCGCGCGGCACGCCGAGCGCCTCCGCGAACTCGAATAAGCCGTCCATCACGTGGCGCTGCGGCAGCGCCTGAAGCTTCGCGTTCGTGAACAGCCACTGGTAGTCGCGGGCGCGCGCGCGATCGAACCCGAGCTTGATCGGGGCCGAGACGACGAGACTCACGAGGTTCGCGCGGGCCGACGCGTGCATGTGCAGCAGCACGCCGAAGCGCTTGTGCCCGAGAGCGCGCCGCACGGCAGCGTAGCCGTTCCAGCCCTTCGACTTGTCGAGCACCACGAACTCGACGCCCTCGAGCCCCCGCAGCAGCGAGTGCTCGACCTTGCCGACGATCCAGGTGACACGAGTGGCCGGCCATGCGCTTTGCAGCGCGCGCACGACCGGGACGGTGTGGCAGGTGTCGCCGATCGCCGAGAGCCGGATCACGCAGAGGTCGGCGGGCGGGTGCTGAAGGGGCAGCGACATGCCGTCGGTTCCGAAACGTGTCACACGGTGTCCGGAAAGGAGCGCATCGTACACGATCCGCCGCGGCGGCCCGAGCCGCACGTTGCGCGGACTCGTCGTTCCGGGTATTGAGTACGGCGTCGCCGTTCGATACCAAGCCGATGCTCGCCGACCATTCCGACATTCAAGCCGCCGTCGCCCGGCTCTGCGAGGACTTTCCGGGGCCGTATTGGCGCGACCTCGACCGCCGCCGCGCCTATCCGAGCGCGTTCGTCGATGCGCTCGCGGCTGCCGGCTACCTCGCGGTGTTGATCCCCGAGAAGTACGGCGGGTCGGGCCTCGATCTGCGTGCCGCCTGTGCCGTGCTCGAGCAGGTGCAGCGCAGCGGCTGCAACGGCGCGGCCTGTCACGCGCAGATGTACACGATGGGCACTCTGCTCAAGCACGGCAGCGACGCGCAGAAAGAGGAGTACCTGCCGCAGATCGCTACGGCCAAGCTGCGCTTGCAGGCGTTCGGCGTCACCGAGCCCACGAGCGGCACCGACACCACGCGGATCCGCACCACGGCCGTGCGCGACGGCGACGTCTATCGCGTGACGGGCCAGAAGGTGTTCATCTCGCGCACCGAGCATTCCGACCTGATGCTGCTGCTGGTACGCACCACGCCGCGCGAGGCGGTCGCGAAGCCGACCGACGGCATGTCCGTGCTGCTCGTCGACTTGCGCACCGCCGTCGGCAACGGCCTCACGATCAAGCCGCTCGCGACGATGATGAATCACGCGACCACCGAGCTGTTCTTCGACGATCTCGCGGTGCCCGCGCGGAACCTCATCGGCGTCGAGGGCAAGGGGTTCGGCTACATATTGGACTCGATGAACGCGGAGCGGATCCTGATCGCCGCCGAGTGCGTCGGCGACGCGCGCTGGTTCGTGGCGAAGGCGTCTGCGTATGCGACGGAGCGGCAAGTGTTCGGCCGGCCGATCGGCCAGAATCAGGGCGTGCAGTTTCCAATCGCGCGCGCGCACGTCCAGGCCGAGGCGGCGGCGCTCATGGTGGAGAAGGCCGCCGCGCTGTTCGACGCGGGAGAGAAATGCGGCGCCGAGGCGAACATGGCGAAGCTGCTCGCGTCCGAGGCGTCGGCCGCGGCGGGCGACGTCTGCATCCAGACGCACGGCGGCTACGGCTTCGCCGAGGAGTACGACGTCGAGCGCAAGTTCCGCGAGACGCGGCTCTACCAGGTCGCGCCGATCTCGACGAACCTGATCCTGTCGTTCGTCGCCACCCACGTGCTCGGGATGCCGAAGTCGTTCTAACCGCCCAGGCGCGGCGCCGTGCTCCGACCGGGCGCCCCAATACAATGGCTCTGGCGCGCCGACCGCTGGCATCGACTCGAGAGCCGCGACGGCAAGCAGGGAATCGTGGTCGAAGGCGAATGGCTCGACGTGCGCGTCGAGAACAATCGCCTGGTCACGCGACCGGCGTCGCGCTAGTCGAAGGTTTCGCCGTTCTGGCCCCAGCCGAAGCCGTCGGACGGCCGCAGCAGCGTGCGCATGCGGATCCGGTGGTCGATGGCATTGCGGCCCGGGTTGCCCGTGATGATCACGTGGTCGCCGCTCTTGAGCGAGTCGCGCGTCACGCCTTGGCCCGTGAGCGCGCCCGCGCCGCCCCACTCGACGCCCCAGCGCTGCATCACGCCGTTCTCGTCGGGCGCCAGCACGTGCACGAACGCGTGCGGATTGCGGAACATGAACTGCACCAGCTCGCCTTCGATCTTGACCGTCGTCTTCTCGTCGTAGGTGGCGGTGAACGAGTGGTGCGCGTAGGCGCTGAGCCCCGTCATGAACACGCCCGCAACGACCCACATCAGCGATCTCAGCTTCACGCGCACCTCCGGAATTCCTAACTCTCGAGTCAGACCACCCGCACGCATGGTAGCCGTGCGTGCGTGGGACCGGCAAGGGAAAGGGTGCTCAGTCCGGCGCGAAACGGGGAGCGGGCGGTCGGCCGCAATTTGCGTCCTGCAATTGCGGCACTCCCGCCATCCATGGCGGTCGGCCGCAAATTGCGTCCCTGCAATTGCGGCACTCCCGCCATCCATGGCGGTCGTCGGGCGGGGCGTCGCGACCTGTGCGGCTCCGTGACGGAGCTCAGCGGTCGGCGACGTGCGGGACGACCAAGTGAAAGAGCTTGAGCTTCGCCGCGCCCGCGTGACTGATGCTCGCGGTCTCGGTGGGGCCCAAGTAGATGCCGCAGCCCTTCTTGACGTCGTAGCGCTTCTTGTCGAGCTCGATGACGCCTTCGCCTTCCATCAAGTAGATCAATTGATGTGTGCCGGCCAGCGGCGCGACCGCAAACCGGTCGCCCTTGCCGAGCCAGCGCAGCGATCCGACTACGTTCTCGGCGCCGCACAAGTCCTTGTTGAGGATCTCCGCGAATTGCCCCTGACCGTTGAGACTGGTCCGGGGGACCGCGTTCGTATCGATGTGAGTAGTGGACATGTGATCAGCTCTGCACCCAAACCTTACCGTCGCGCCGCTCCCAGAGCAGGTCCTCTTTCGTGCCGTCCAAGATCGTGGTCTTGAAGCGGTTCGGCGCCTGGAACTCGAAGTAGAACAGCGGCTCCTTTGAGCGCAGCCGGTGCTTCTCTTCCGCGGGGATGAAGACCAGGTCGCCGGGCGCGAGGTCGCGCACGCCGTCCTCCGTCTCGATCGTGGCCGAGCCTTCGAAGATGAAATAGAAGTGCTCGCAGTTCTTGTGCATGTGGTAGGGCGACGCGGCGCCCGACTTGTAGTACATGACGCCCGCGAGCATGTCGTCCATGTTCGTGAGCTCTTTGCTCACGAAGAACACGCGTTCCCGTCCCGGAACTGCCGACAGCAGTCGCGGCAGCTCGTCTTGGTTGAAGATGTAGGCCATTCCGCTTCTCCTCGCTAGCTCGGCCGCGGCAGGGTAGGTCAATTCGTCGCGGTGGGCAATCGCGGTGCAGCACCTGTGCTCCGCCGCCGAAGACCGCGCGCGCGGGCGCTCCGATTCATCGGCAAACTGCTCAGTTCGCCGCCGTCGAACGGGCTGAAGTAGTTGTTGCGATAAACGCACGATCGCGGCGGCGGCCCGATGCGCCGTGGCTCTGCGCTGTTTGCTCCGAGCGAAGTTTGGGCGATACTGGCCCCGCAACTGGGATTCTGAGGGCTGCTATCGATCGTGTTTCTTGGATCGTTTCACGCTACCCGGGGGGAGAGCATGAATACACGAAGAATTTGCGCCGCGCTTTTGGTGCCGGCCGTCCTGAGCACCGTTCCGATTGTCGCCAACGCACAGCTCGAAGAGATACTCGTCACCGCCACGCGACGAGAAACCAATCTCCAAGACACACCGATCTCGATCCAAGCATTCACGGCTGAGCAGCTCGAGCTCGGCGGTATCACGAACGGCCGCGACCTCGGCATCATGGTGCCGAACGTAGTGTTGAATCCGAACACCGGCGGAGCCCAGCCGAACTTCTACATTCGCGGCTTGCCCGGCGTCGGTCTCTACGTGGACGGCGTTTGGCAGGACGGGTTCGGCTTCCAGCAGATGGACTTCGCCGAGATGGAGCGCGTCGAGGTGTTGCGCGGGCCGCAGGGCACGCTGTTCGGTCGTAACACCAACGCTGGCGCGGTCAACATGACCACGCGTCGGCCAGGCGACGAGTTCGGGGCACGCATCAAGCTCGATGTGGGCGATTTCAATCGTCGTGACGTCCAGTTGGCCGTGGACCTGCCGATTACCGACACGTTAAAGACCAAGTTCACGGGCGCGACATTCCAGAACGATGGCTTCCTCGAGGGTTTGACCACGCCGTGGAATTTCGGTGCGCAGGACGACACGATTCTGCGGGCCGACGTTCTATGGGAGCCGGTAGACAAGTTCTCGCTGCGCTTCACCTACAACGACGAGCGCAAGAGAGGCACGGATCCGAAAATCCACCGAATGACGCGCTACGACAACTCGAAGATCTACGCCTACAACATCATGCTGGGCGCGTTCCAGACCCAGGCGAATGCGGCGTGCCTGGCCAATGTCCCGGCGTGCATGGCGCTGAACAACCCCCTCGGTTCGCCGGGCTCAGCCACAGGTTGGGCTCGCCCTCCCCCGGGAGTCGGGACGCGCTACACCGGCGCGGCGAGCCCGGCATTCAACCCCACGACCCACACGACGAATTATGGCGGCGGGGTGTCGAGCAATTACCGGACGGCTCTTGTGCCCAATCAAGTCTTCGGCCCCGGTCAGGTCGGGAAGTGGCAGACGAAGTCCGACTCGATGGAGGACGGCATCACGGCCGATCTGCAATACACCACGCTGAATGCGAAGTGGGACATCACCGACAACCTGCGTTTCGAGGCGATTCTGTCGAAGTGGAACCAGGACCAGCGCCAGGTCATCGATTTCGACGGCACCGAGTTCTTGGTCACCACGGACGACATCCCGCAGATTCGCAAGAACCAGACGGTCGAGCTGCATCTATCCGGCTCGACACCGAACGGCCGAATCAACTGGCTCGGGGGCTACTACTCGCTCAAAGAAGACCTCACGGAGCGTTTTTATCGTTGGGGCATGTGGGAATTCGTGGTTCCGAACACCACCCCTTTGGTAGCACCCACCGTAAATACCGTCAACGCGGAATACGTGCGTCAGACCGCCATCCTGCTCGGTCTCAACGGGGTAAACAATGCGCCGCCTGGGCAACCGGTGGTGAACTCGGGCGGGAACATGTTGACGCCGAACGCCGCGCCGGTTCTGTTCGCGCCCGCCGGCCGTTACCCGTGGAATTTCGGCTTCATCAGCGCGGATACGCTGCGCAACGCCTTCGATGACGACCAAGCCTGGTTCGGCGAGGCGACCTTCAAATTGACCGAAAAGCTCGATCTTACGGTCGGCGCTCGACTCAGCGACAAGTCGGGAGGGGATATCACGATGACCCCGACCGATGCGTTCCGCACGCCCGACCCCAGCATCCGGCCGCAGGGCGACCCGTTTGCGGGGTTCGCGACGTCGATTTACAACGACGCCGACCAGCCGACGATCAAGACCTACAAGGCCTCGGTCGCGTACCGGCCCACTGACGCCATGATGGTCTACGCGACTTACTCCGAGGGCTTTACGTCTGCCAGCGAGCCGCTCGTCACCATCGGTGCAACCGCCCTCGTGCCGACAGGTTGCGGCTCGCGTCTCACGCCGACGCAGGTGCGGTGCGCCGTTCCGGCCGAGCTCATCGATAACAAGGAGATAGGGCTCCGCTCCGAGTGGCTCGACAGCCGTCTGCGTTTCAATGCGACGTACTTCGATTCGCACTGGACCGGCATGCGCGTCTGGCTACTCCCGAGAGACGCGGCGGGCAACACGCAGCCGTTCCCGTATCAGTCCGGGGACGGCGCGGGAACGGCGAGCGGCTTCGAGTTCGAGGTGGTCTGGAGTGCGACCGAGCGGCTGCAGCTGAATCTCGGTCTCGGCCTGATCGATACGAACTACATCCAGTCCGGCTTTTTCGACGGGACCACCGGACAGTTCCCCGGCGCGCCGTTCGCGTATGCGGCGGATCAGAGCGGGACGGTCGGCGCCCAGTATGAGATCCCGTTGTCGAACGGCGGCCGCTTCCTGGTCGTCGGCAACTATGGCTACATGGGCGACTACGCGCGCGATTCGGCGTATCAACGCACGCTCATCGATGCGAACGGCAACCCGGTCCTCGAGCCGGGCTACGGCATCTTCAATGCCCGTCTCGTCTACGAGCCCAAGGCGCGCAACTTCAGCGTCGAGCTCTGGGGCAAGAACCTCACCGACGAGTTGTACGTCAACGGCGGGTTCGATACTCGCGATACCTGGGGCTACGACTTCTCGATCGTCGGCCGGTCTCGCGAGGTGGGTGTGAGCGTCGGCTTCACGTTCTAACGGATCGGCGGGACGGCCGCGGGCCGTCCTGGTTCGAGCGACCTAGCGAGGCGGCCTTCGGGCCGCCTCTTTTTTTGGCGCGCGCGAATCGTCTATGTGGGATTCTGCCCACGACCGTCGTGCCTCTCAAAGGTGGGCAGCAAAGTTTGCAATGCTTTTCGGATCGGCGTAAGGTAGCGCCCGCTCCAAACCAGACCAGAAGACCAATTTTTCGTTCGGGGGCATTCGGAAGTTGAATCAAGCCGCGGCAGTGTCCCTGCTCGAGGAGATCGAGGCGTTCTGTCGGCGCTCAGGGATAGCCGAATCCACGTTCGGCAGGCAGTCGGTCAATGACGGCAAGCTGTGCGTCAGATTGCGGAACGGCAAGGACGTGACGCTCGAGACTGCGGCGAAGATTCGGGGCTTCATCATCGAGCATCAGCCCTCGGCGCCGACCAACGGCGGTAGTCATGCAGAGCACGACACAACCAAAGGCACGATAATGACCGTCAGCACCAAGCGCAAAGCCCCGTCCGTCGCGAAGAGCTCCAAGAAGTCGGCTACTCAGGCCACGGCGGTTTCCGCGGACCGGCCGTTCCGCTTCTACGACAACCGCCAGAAATACCTGGCCTTCGTCAACACCACCAACGAAAAATGGAAGGTCGCGGAGCGCGCCTCTCGCGAGCTCGCGTTGTTGAAGCCGACCCCGCCCGCGCTGCGTCTGTTCGACGCCGGCATGGGCGACGCCACCGTTCTCTCCCACATCATGCGCGCCATGCATCGGCGTTTCCCGATCATGCCGTTCTGCATCGTGGGTAAGGAAATCAGCCTCGAGGACGTGCGGCTCTCGCTCGAGAAGTTTCCGGACCGCTTCATCGAGCATCCGGCGAGCGTCATCGTGATCACCAATCTCTACTATGCCGAAGCCCCGTGGCTGCGCCCCCGCGACGTGGCGCACGCGGCGGCGATGAACTGGCGTGAGGTTGCGCTCGAAGGATCGTCTGCCTACGAATATGGCGAGCAGCTCCGGGCCCTCGATCCGTTCCTCGTCGACGGCTGGCAGGTCAAGTCGAGCGAGAAGACGGGCAACCCGATGTACGTCCGGCCCTCGGTTCTCGTCATCTACCGCAAGGACCATTCGTTCCTGCTCGACAACGTGATTCCGAAGGCGGGGCAGGTTGCCGGCGATTACGACCTCGTGATGGCTTCGCAGCCTTGGCGCGCCCGCATGAGCGCGGAGTTCAAGGTCAAGAAGGTGCTCGCGCCGCTCGTCCGCAGCCTCGGCCCGTCGGGCCGGCTGCTCGCCGTGCAGTCTTGCGGCGACGACCCGGCGCTCGAGATGGTCCACGAGGTGTGGCCCGACGAGCAGCCCTTCAAGGTCAATCGGCACGAGCTCATCAAGGTGTTGCGCGAGGAGCTTGGGCGCGACGCACGGAACTACAATTTCATCTCCGGGTCCGACGCCAAGTCGATCTTCCGTTACGAGATGCACACGCTGCCGAGCGAAGTCACGCAGAGCATCGGCACGTCCACGCTGTTCGCGGCGTGGAACGCGTCGATCTACGTGAGCCAGATCGAAGACGAACGGATCGAGTCCGTCGTCACCGGCTCCGGCGACTATCTGCAGCGGACGGCCAACGTGCTCCGCAAGCACAAAGGCCTGTGGTTCAACGACGAGAGCTTCGTCGTCTCGCGCAAGCCCTGAACGAAGAGACGCGATGTCATCGAACGACGAGCTGAAGAAGCAAGTAGTCGACTTCCTGCGCGACTACTCGATCGAGGCCACGCCGCACGACGCGGGCCGGCTCGACGAGATCAAGGCGGTGCTGGCGCCCGGCACGGCCGTGTACGTTGCGCACCCGCCCGGTGTGCCGATCGGCGATATCGTCCAGCTCGCCGGCCGCGTGCAGAAGCTGGGCCTGCGGGCCGTTCCGCACATCATCTCGCGCAAGCTCGAGAGCCGCGGTCAGCTCGAGGAGGCGCTCGCCGCGCTGCAGGGCTTGGGCGTCGACCACGCGCTCTGCGTGGCCGGCGACATCACGGCCGAGAAGCCCGCGTTCGACAGCAGTCTCGAAGTGTTGCAGACCGGCCTGTTCAGCAAGTACGGATTTCGCGAGGTCGGCGTCGCCGGCCACCCCGAAGGCAGCAAGACGATCGGCGAGGCGCGCGTCGAGCAGGCGCTGCGCGGCAAGGCGGCCTTCGCCAAGAGCGCCGACTTCAAGGTCTACATCGCCACCCAATTCACTTTCGATCCCGACGGCGCAGCCGCGTGGGAAGCGTCGACCACGGTCGAGGGCATCACGATGCCGGTGCACATCGGCATGCCCGGCCCCGCCTCGCTGCGGCAGCTCGCGAAGTTCGCGATGCTCTGCGGCGTCGGCGCTTCGATGCGCTTCCTCACGTCGCGCATGGGCGCCATGGCGAACCTGCTGAGCCAGCAGGCGCCGGACGAGATGATCCTTTCGCTCGCGAAGCATCGGGCGGCCCACTCCGGCTGCCGCATCGCGAAGATTCACTTTTTTGCTTTCGGCGGCGTCGTGAAGACGGCGCGTTGGGCGAATGCAGTGCAGGCAGGGCGGTTCGTCTTCAACAAAGAGGCGACAGGCTTCCGGGTTGAAGACGGCAACTGATCTTTTACGAAAACCCACTAGGTAGGAACAATGAGCAAGTCATATCTGTTTACCTCGGAGTCCGTTGGGGAAGGCCATCCGGACAAAATGGCGGACCAGGTCTCGGACGCGATCTTGGACGCGATCCTCGCGCAGGAGCCGAAGAGCCGCGTGGCCTGCGAGACGCTGACGAAGACCGGCATGGTCATCGTCGCCGGCGAGATCACGACCAACGCCGTGATCGAAGTCGAGCACATCGTTCGCAAGACCGTGCTCGACATCGGCTACGACCATTCCGACAAGGGCTTCGACGGCGCGACTTGCGCCGTGTTGAACGGCCTCGGTAAGCAGTCGCAGGACATCGCCCAGGGCGTCGATCGTAAGGCCCCGGAAGAGCAGGGCGCGGGCGACCAGGGCCTCATGTTCGGCTATGCGACCAACGAGACCGACAGCTACATGCCGGCCCCGATCATCTACTCGCACCGCTTGGTCGAGCGCCAGGCGAAGGTTCGCAAGAACGGCAAGCTGCCGTGGCTGCGGCCGGACGCGAAGAGCCAGTGCACGTTCCGCTACGAGAACGACAAGCCCGTCGGTATCGAGGCGGTGGTCCTTTCGACGCAGCACGCGCCGGAGATCAAGCTCAAGGCGCTGCAAGAGGCGGTGATGGAAGAGATCATCAAGCCGGTGCTGCCGAAGAAGTGGATCACCAAGAAGACCAAGTTCCACATCAACCCGACCGGTCGGTTCGTGATCGGCGGTCCGATGGGCGACTGCGGTCTCACGGGCCGTAAGATCATCGTCGACACCTACGGCGGCTTCGCCCGTCACGGCGGCGGCGCGTTCTCGGGCAAGGACCCGTCGAAGGTCGACCGCTCCGCGGCTTACGCGGCGCGCTACGTCGCGAAGAACGTCGTCGCGGCGGGTCTCGCGGATCGTTGCGAGGTGCAAGTGTCGTACGCGATCGGCGTCGCCAAGCCGACGTCGGTCACGGTCGAGACGTTCGGCACGAACCACGTGCCCGAGCAGAAGATCATCGACGCCGTCGGCGAGATCTTCGATCTGCGCCCGTACGGCATTGTCAAGATGCTCGATCTCCTGAAGCCGATCTACTTGGCGACCGCGGCCTACGGCCACTTCGGTCGCGACGAGTTCAGCTGGGAGAAGACGGACCGCGCCGACGCTCTGAAGGCGGCCGCGAAGTAACGGTAGCGCGCCGGCGCCTCGGGTGTCCGAGGCGCCGGCGGCCGTTTTCCGATGGTCTCGTAACGGTTGGGGTAAAGAAGATGACGGCGCTAATCTGCGGATCCGTAGCCTATGACAACATCATGGTCTTCGAGGATTCGTTCAAGAACCACATCCTCCCCGACAAGATCCACATGCTGAACGTCGCCTTCCTCGTGCCGAAGCTGCGGCGCGAGTTCGGCGGCTGCGCGACCAACATTGCCTACAACTTGAAGCTGCTCGGCGAGACGCCCTTGCCGATGGCGACCGTAGGCCAGGACTTCGAGCCCTACCGCAAGCGTCTCAAGAAGCTCGGCATCAAGCAGGACTACATCCGCGTCTTGGACGACGTCTTCACGGCGCAGGCGTTCATCACCACCGACCTCTCGTCGAATCAGATCATCGCGTTCCACCCGGGTGCGATGAACTTCTCCGAGAAGAACAAGGTGCAGGACGCCAAGGGCGTCAAGATCGGCATGGTGTCGCCCGACGGCCGCACCGGCATGATCAAGCACTCCGAGCAGTTCGCGAAGAAGAAGATCCCGTTCATCTTCGACCCGGGCCAGGGCATGCCGATGTTCAACGGCGACGACCTGCGCAAGTTCATCGATGAGGCCACCTGGGTCACGGTGAACGACTACGAGTGGGAGCTGCTCAAGGACCGCACGGGTTGGGACGTCGCCGACATCACGTCGCGCGTGGACGCGTTGATCGTCACGCTCGGCGGCAAAGGCTCGCTGATCCATACGAAGCAGAAGACCCACGAGATCCCGGCGGCGAAGCCGAAGTCGATCCAAGACCCCACGGGTTGCGGCGACGCGTATCGCGCCGGCTTGTTGTACGGCTTGTTGAACGACCTCGATTGGGAGACCACGGGCCGCATCGCGAGCCTCATGGGCGCGATCAAGATCGAGCACCAAGGCCCGCAGAACCACTCGTTCACGCTCGAACAGTTCAAGAAACGCTATAAGGCCGAGTTCGGCCGCAAGTTGAAATAAGGAACAGGAGATAGAAATGGCTGCCGTGAAGAAGGCGAAGAGCGCGAGCTCCGCGAACAAGGACTATTTGGTCAAGGACATCGGCTTGGCCGACTTCGGCCGCAAGGAGATCGAGCTCGCCGAGTTCGAGATGCCGGGCTTGATGTCGACGCGCGCCGAGTTCGGGCCGAAGCAGCCGCTCAAGGGTGCGCGCATCACCGGCTCGCTGCACATGACGATCCAGACCGCCGTGCTCATCGAGACGCTCCAGGCGCTCGGCGCGAAGGTCCGTTGGGCCAGCTGCAACGTGTTCTCGACGCAGGACCACGCAGCAGCGGCGATCGCGGTTCGCGGCACGCCCGTGTTCGCCTACAAGGGCGAGTCGCTCGAGGAGTACTGGGAGTACATCGACCGCACGCTCGACTGGGGCAATAGCGAAGGCCCGAACATGATCTTGGACGACGGCGGCGACGCCACGTTGTTCGTGCACTTGGGCTACCAGGCCACGAAGGATCCCTCGGTCCTCGACAAGAAGCCCGGCAGCGAAGAGGAGCGGATCCTGCTCGCGCAGCTCAAGAAGTCGCTCAAGGCCGACCCGAAGCGCTTCAAGGGCATGCCGGCCGCCATCAAGGGCGTGTCGGAGGAGACCACGACGGGCGTGCACCGCCTCTATCAGATGCACAAGGCGGGCAAGCTGCTGTTCCCGGCGATCAACGTGAACGACTCGGTCACCAAATCGAAGTTCGACAACCTCTACGGTTGCCGCCACTCGCTCGTCGACGCGATCAATCGCGCCACGGACGTGATGCTCGCCGGCAAGATCGCGGTCGTTGCGGGCTACGGCGACGTGGGCAAGGGCTCGGCGCAGTCGCTGCGCGCCCAGTCGGCTCGCGTGATCGTCACGGAGGTCGACCCGATCTGCGCTCTGCAGGCGGCGATGGAAGGCTACACCGTCATGACGATGGACGAAGCCGTGAAGCTCGGCGACGTGTTCGTGACGACCACGGGCTGCGTCGACGTGATCACCGAGAAGCACGTGAAGCAGATGAAGCACAACGCGATCGTGTGCAACATCGGCCACTTCGACAACGAGATCCAGGTCGACAAGCTGAAGAAGTACAAGTGGACCGAGATCAAGCCGCAGGTGCACAGCATCGAGATCTCGAAGGGCAGAAACATCCTCCTGTTGGCGGAAGGCCGGCTCGTCAACCTGGGCTGCGCCACGGGCCATCCGAGCTTCGTGATGTCGTCGAGCTTCACGAACCAGACGCTCGCGCAGATCGAGCTCTACGGCAACACGAAGAAATACCCGCTCGGCGTGTACGTGCTGCCGAAGCAGCTCGACGAGAAGGTCGCCCGGCTGCACCTCGACAAGCTCGGCGTGAAGCTCGACACGCTCTCGAAGTCGCAGGCCGACTACTTGAGCGTGCCGGTGGAAGGCCCGTACAAGGCCGATCACTACCGTTATTGATCTGTCATTGCCTACTATCGTCGTGTAAGCGAACCCGGCGGCGGAGTGAACCTCCGCGGCCGGGTTTCCTATCTAGAAGCACACGCGCGGTGAAACCATGAAAGACGATCTGTCCATTGCTCGCGGCGTCAAGCTGCGGAAAATCGTTGAGCTCGCCAAGGAGCGTCTCGGCATCGATGCCGACGACCTCGAGCCGTACGGCCACTACAAGGCGAAGCTGTCGTCTGCGCTGATCGAGCGCGTGAAGAAGAACAAGGACGGCAAGCTGATTCTGGTCACCGCGATCTCGCCGACGCCCGCGGGCGAGGGCAAGACCACGACGACGGTCGGCTTGGGCGACGCGCTCAACGCGATCGGCAAGAAGGCGATGATCTGCGTGCGCGAACCGTCGCTCGGGCCGTGTTTCGGCGTGAAGGGCGGCGGCGCCGGGGGCGGCCACTCGCAAGTCGCGCCGATGGAGGACATCAACCTCCACTTCACCGGCGACTTCCATGCCGTGAGCATCGCGCACAACCTGCTCGCGGCGCTCGTGGACAACCACATCTACTTCGGCAACCAGCTCGGCTTCGACATTCGCCGCCCGATGTGGCGCCGCGTGCTCGACATGAACGACCGCAGCTTGCGGAGCATCGTCAACGGCCTCGGCGGCACCGCCAATGGTTTCCCACGCGAGACGGGCTACGACATCGTCGCGGCGTCCGAGGTGATGGCGATCCTGTGTCTCTCCACGTCGCTCGACGACATGCGCAACCGTTTCAAGCAGATCATCGTGGGCTACACGCGCGACAACAAGCCGATCCGCGCCGAGGCGTTGAACGCGCAGGGCTCGATGACCGTGCTCATGAAGGATGCCATCAACCCGAATATCGTGCAGTCGCTCGAGCAGACGCCCACGCTCGTGCACGGCGGTCCGTTCGCGAACATCGCGCACGGCTGCAACTCGGTGATCGCGACGCAGACCGCGCTCAAGCTCGCCGACTACGTCGTCACGGAAGCCGGCTTCGGTGCGGATCTCGGTGCGGAGAAGTTCGTCGACATCAAGTGCCGCAAGTCGGGGCTGCGCCCGTCGGCTGCGGTGCTCGTCGGCACGTGCCGTGCGCTCAAGTACTCGGGCGGCGCGAAGATCGAGGACGTGAACAGCGAGGACACCAAGGCGCTGATGCAGGGCATGGGTAACCTCGACCGCCACGTCAACAACATCCGCGAGAACTATGGGTTGCCCGTGATCGTCGCGCTGAACCGCTTCGGCAGCGACACGGAACGCGAGTTCGAGCTGATCAAGAAGCACTTGGGCGAGCAGGGCGTGCAGGCGATCGTCTGCGAGCACTTCGCCAAGGGCTCGAAAGGCGCGCTCGAGCTCGCGAAGTCGATGGTCAAGCTCATCGACGAGAAGCCGGGCTCGCTCAAGTTCGTCTACGCGGACGAGGATCCGCTCTGGAAGAAGATCGGCAAGGTCGCGAAGCACATCTATCACGCGAGCGAGGTCGTCGCCGACACCGCGGTGCGCAAGAAGATCGAGAAGTTCCAGGAGGACGGCTTCGGTAACCTGCCGATCTGCATCGCGAAGACGCAGTACTCGTTCTCGACGGATCCGCAGCTGCGCGGCGCGCCCGAGGGCCACGTGTTCAACGTCCGCGACGTCTATCTGAACGCCGGCGCCGGCTTCATGGTGGTGCTGTCGGGCGAGATCATGACGATGCCGGGCCTGCCGAAGAAGCCGGCCTCCGACAACATCGACATCGACGAGAAGGGCCAGATCGTCGGCCTCGCCTGAGCGGAGCTTCGATCGTCCGATCCAGCCGACGAGCGCCGTGAAGGCGCTCGCCGGCGCGTCGTTTTGTCGCAGTCCCGGAGTTCAACCGGACCGCCGCATCTGTTAGCGTCTCCGCGACGCGCACCCTGCGCGTTCGATCGATTGGGGGGGCACGATGTCGACTTCGCACGAGATGCTCTGGGGCGTCCTCTTCGCGAGCCTGTCTTCGGCCGCTTTTCCGTGCGATAACCTGCCGCTTGCCGCAGTGCCCGATCCGGGCGGACTGAGCCAGGAGCAGCGGCAAGCCGTCCAGCAGGAAGTGGGTGCGTATTTCGAGGCGATGAAGGCTTATACCGCGTGCTTGCAAGCGGAGCTCGTCGTTGCCGGTGGTGACGATGCTCCGAGGTACAGGGCAGCGCTGATCAACCGCAATAACGCCGCGGTCGCCGAAGCTGAAGTCGTGCTGAAGGTGCTCGAAACGTACGCGCCTCTCCCGGCGAATCCCGGCGCCGAAGCCGCGCTTCGCCGTCTCATCGACGGGTACGTTCAGGGCAAGTTCAACTACGACTTGATGACCCCGGAGGTGGCCGCAGACGTTCGGAAGATCGAAGCCGGGTTCCGCAAGCAGATCTCGTCGTTTGGGACGTTCGAGTCCGTGACATTCTTGAGCACGAATGTGCTGGGAGCCGACGTCTACCTCGTCAGGTTCGCCGACGGTCCGATGATGTGGGAGATCGGCCTCACGGCAGACGGCAAGACTTCCCGATCCGCGATGCACGTCTGTATGGAAGGCGGGAGACTTGTCGACCCTCGTTCCGTGCCGCGTTGCAGGCCGCCGGATTATTCGAAATATTGCGCTAGTCCCGCAGGTTCGGAGGCCGATATCTGCGCGGCCGTTCGACGTGCGCCCGAGCAACGCGGAGTCGACGGTCGGGAGACGCCGCCCTAGCTAGCTAGGGCAGGATGTTCCTATTCGATGGTTCACGGCGGACGGCTACCAAAGCCGCGACGTAATGCAGAGGATCGCGCGGTTGGGCATCACCGTGGGGAGGTTGTCTGCCGACATGACGACGCCGAACGATCCCATGGGCGCATACGAGTGCTTGCGCGCCGCGATCAGCGAGGGCAGGTTCCGGTTTCCGCATGACGCGGAGACCCTTGACGATATGTTGATGCTGCAAGCCGACTACGAGCGCCGCCGCGTCGATCATCTACCGGGCAGGAAAAAGGATACGGCCGACGCGCTCGCGGCCGTCGCGTTCCACTTGAGCCACAACGTCAGGCCGTGGACGCTCGCCGGCAAGGTCGAGGGCGCGAACATCGCGGCCATACGGCCCGAACTCGGTGGCGTGGTAACGCCCGTCCCGTACAACGGGCACGCCTCTTATCTCTACATGGTGCGCGCCGAGCGCGGCATTGGATACGCCGAGGGTCCGTAGCGCCCGGACACGCGATAGAATCCGGGGCCGTGGACAAGCAACACACTCTCGCCCGAGATACGGAGCTTACGACGGCGGCCGTAAAGCCGTTCAGGCCGCCGCAAGTGCATTTGACATGACAACGGCTGAGAGCATCGAGCACTTCTGCCAGTACTTCGAGCGCGAGCTACAGAGCATCGGGCGCTTAATAGTCGCGCCGGTGGCAGCCGTGGACGAGAGCGAAGGGGGCGCGTTTCGCTACCGCAAACTTCTGTATGTCACTGATTTGGACGCCATGGCCAAGATCAGATACGAAGGAAAGCACTACAAAAACCATAAACGGTTTAAGCTGTTCGTCGTGGAGCACGGTTCTTGGCCAGAAGCCGAACTCGTAAGCGTTCCATTCCTGGCGGCGGCGCTCAAACGATGTAATCGTCTGGGCAGCGTGTTGGGACAGCATGTGAGCGCGAGGCTCGCGCAATTCGCGACCGAAGATGGCGGATTCCCCGCGGCGGCGATGTTGGATGAGCGAACGGCGGACCTTCTGACGCTTGCGAGGAGCAAACGCGATAGAGAGGCGGTTGAGCGCTGCCGCCACATTGACGTGCTCTATCGTTACCGAAACTTTTTGGTTCATGAGTCGCGGGAGCCGGGGTACGGAATGGACGTGACCAATTCGGCGGAGTCTCACTACACGAGTTACATTGATGATCCCCTCTGGCATCTGGTGTATCCGTTGCCGATGTTCGAGGCGTTGCTACGGCGGTCGCTCGCGAGCTTCCGGCAGTGGCTAACGACTAACTCCGTGGACCCTTATTCCTTGATAGAGGAAGCCGAGCGCTTCTGAGACGAACCCGTGCATCACGCATGCGTTCCGCGCGCTCGCTCCGAGCGCAGTATTCGACGGCCGTTTGATCGTTTTGGCCCTAACGTATATGTGGCTGTGTAACCGTGGCTAGTGCAACAGAAGACGAGATCGAGCGCGCCACCATGTATGCGGCGATGTTGGCACGCGGGTATGAGTACGACCGCGGGCGGCCATCAACGCGCGAAGAAATCGGCGCGTGCCTCGGTCGGGCATACGCCGAAATGCGGATAGAGCCGGATGAGCAACAGCGGCAAATAGCCGTGGCAAGCGTTCAAGGGTTGCTCGCAGAAAATACGTTCATCGAGGAACTGCTCCGCTACCGGCTGTCGCAGCCTCCTGGCGCGCCGATACCGGTTGAGTTCCGACCCAAGATGCTCGCCGCGCTAGAGAAGTCGGTGAACCAGTTCCTCAAGGACTACGAGCGCGGGGCAGTCGGCAGGAAATTGCGACTTCGCGACTGCCGGTACTGCGGCCAAACGATTTCGACAACGGCACTGTATTGCCCTGCTTGTCTAAAGACGGACGATGCCGCCACAAACTGGATGAAGGGTGCGAAGAAGGCGGCGAAATGGGCGGCGCTGTTCGGTGCTGCGCTCGTCGGCCCGAACGCGATAGTGGGGGCAGTCCTAGGACCGCAGATGAACCGCCCCTCTGCGGCGACGCTCAAGACGATTGCAGGCACTATCGGTGCGATTGATTCCGTTCATGCGGGGACGGACATGACAATTTTTTTCACAAGAACGGGCTTCGTGTGGATGTTCCTCTACGACCTCGGCAAAAATCCGGCGATCCCGAAGGAGATACCCTATAGCGAGTATCTCGGCGTACGCATGCAGCCGCCGACGAAGAAGGGCGAGGTTGAAGGGTACGCGGAGTATCGGATACCGCCAGACGTTCGTGCGAGCATCGAGCCCCCGCGACGACCAAAGCCGATGGAGCGGCTATTGCTCGGGAAGAAGCTATATGAGCAGATGCTCGCCGATGCCGACGAGTTCGGGCGGAAAGGTCCGCCGACAACATCGGGCGCACCGTTCTCGTTCTCCGGCAAGGACGCGTCCGCGTTTGCGCAATTGCTCTCCGACAAGTTCGACGAGTACGCGCGTAGTCTCGCTTGAGCACCATGCGTCGGGCCATGCAATCCGCACCTGATGCACGCTTGATCAGGCCGCAGAACACGGCCCACACGTAGAGCCCAAGTCCGTTAGCTAGACGGCGACCGATCCGCGCCGCCGTTCCGTCGTACAGTGAGTTGGGCAGAGATCCGAGTGCGGGTGCTCGTCCCAGGTGTCGAGACCCGTCGGCAACTTGCGCTGAAGCGTCGTTCGAGACGTTTCGCGGACCCCAAACGAACGAGGGCGGATGTTGCCACCCGCCCTCGCTGAGATTCGCCGCGTATCCGCGGCAAGATCCTTTACGCCTTAGCCGCCGATCTCCTTGCGGACGATCGCCGCGCCCTGGGTGAGCGCGTTCAGCTTGAGCTTCGCGACCATGCGCGCGAGCGGCTTCATGCCGCAATCGGTGGAGAGCGTGATCTGCTCGGGCTTCAAGCCGCCCTTGATGACCTTGCGGATGCGGTCCGCGATCATGTCCGGGGTCTCGACCATGCTGGTGCGGATGTCGAGCACGCCGACCTGCACGCCCTTGTCCTTCGGGCAGTTCTTGAGGAACTCCACGCCGTCCATGTGGCGGTTCGCGTAATCGAGCACGAACTCGTCGACGCCCTCGGTGTTCCAGAAGAACGGCAGCACCGTCTGGTAGCCCTGCGGGAAGTTCGCCGACAGGATGTCGTTACCCCACGCGTTGCCAAAGCAGAAGTGCCAGCCGATCTTCGCGTCGACGCCGTCGCACATCCCCTCGATGCTCTCGCGGATCCACTTATAGTCGTCCTTGTTGTTCGTGAACAGCGGCAGCCAGGCGCCCAAGTCCTCGATCTGGAGGTACTTGGCGCCGTGCTTCACGAGCTCCTTCATCTCCTTGTTGAAGATGGGGACGAGCGCCATCGTGAGGTCCTTGGCGTTCTTGTAGAAGGAGCTCTTGTCGAAGTAGACGTGCCACGCGAGGTTCGCGGGACCCGCGCCTACCGACACTTTGACGGGGACGTCGCCGGCGGCCTTTTTCGCGATGTCGTAGAGATCCGGCCAGCGGAGCGCGTCGTTACCTTTGTCCACCGCGCCGTTGTTGATCACGCCGCCCCAGTCGTCGAGGAGGACCTTGCCGGCGCTCGGGCCCGCGCCGATCATCGACGGGTGCGGGTTGCGCGTGGGCTCGAAGCCGGGGATGCGCTCGTAGAGGTACCAGCAGAACGAGCCGATCACGCCGACGTAGTCGTCGTACCACATGTTGCCGTCGGTCACGATGTCGAGGCCGGCCTCGACCTGATCGGTGATCACCGTGGCGACAGCGTCCTGATACGCCTCCTCGTGCGAGACCTCTTTGAACGCCACGCGGATGTCGCGGCCCAGCAGCTGCTGCTTGAACCAGCCGGGCCGGGGATAAGATCCGACCATGGTCGTCGGCAGCACCTTATTCACTACTTTCTTCGGCATTTCTTTCTTCTCCAACGTGTGTCAGCTATGGGGCCGCGCTATGGGGGCCGGTGGGTGAATTCGGGCCTCGGAGTATACGCCAACGAACTGCGGCCGGAATAGCCGCGCACCGGCGCCGAACCAACCGGTGCGTCGCATCGTCGCTCGTTCGTTCGGCGCCTTGCGGACGCCGGCCGACTCGTTCGCTCAGTGCCCCGGATTCATCAAGAACGGCGGCGGGTAGTGCCGTCCGCCGCGCTCGAGCGTGATCCAGCGCATCTCGGTGAACTGGTCGATGCCGGCCTTGCCGCCGTGCCGCCCGAGGCCGCTCCAGCCGACGCCGCCGAAGGGGACGTGCGGCTCGTCGTTGACCGAGCTGTCGTTGATGTGCGCCATGCCGGTATGCAAGCGGCGGGCGATGGCGAGGCCACGCTCCTCGTTGCGCGTGATGATGCCGGCCGACAGCCCGTACTCGGTGTCGTTGGCCACGGCGATCGCCTCGTCGACGCTGCCGACCGTGATCACGGGCGCGATCGGCCCGAACGTCTCCTCGCGCATGACCTTCATGTCGCGCGTGATGTTGGTGAGGATGGTCGGCTCGAAGAACAGGCCCTTGTGCTTGCCGCCGCAGAGCACCTTCGCGCCCTTGGCGACGGCGTCGTCGACCTGGTCGCGGATTTTGTCGAGCTGCTTCTGGTTGATGATCGGGCCGATGCAGTTCGCCATCTCGCGCGGATTGCCGACTTTGAGCTTCTTGGTGTTCGCGACGAATTTCTCGGTGAACTCGGCCGCGACGTCCTTGTGCACGATCACGCGCTCCACCGACATGCAGATCTGGCCTTGGTGCATGAACGAGCCGAAGGTCGCCGCGTTCACCGCGTGCTCGATATCGGCGTCGTCGAGCACGATCAGCGCGTCCTTGCCGCCGAGCTCGACGCAGCACTTCTTGAGCAACCCGCCGGCCTTCGCGGCGACCTGCTGGCCCACGGCCGTCGAGCCCGTGAAGCTGATGCCGCGCACCAACGGGTTCGAGATCAGCTCGTCGCCGACGGCTGCGACGTTGTCGCGCGAGCAGGTGACGACGTTGAACACGCCCTTCGGTATGCCGGCCTCCTCGAGCACTTCGGCGATCAGCAAGCCGCCCGCGACCGGCGTCTCCTCGGAGGGCTTGAGCACGATCGCGTTGCCGACCGCGAGCGCGACGGCGAAGCCGCGCGACGACAGGATCAGCGGGAAGTTCCACGGCGAGATCACCGACACCACGCCGAGCGGCTCGCGGACCACCAGCGAGAGCTTGCCGTGATCCGACGGCAGGATCTCGCCCGTGACCTGATACGCGGCCGCGGCGCCGGCGCGATAGACGCCGATGCTGTAGCCCGTCTCGAACATCGTCTTGCCGATCCAGGAGCCGCCTTCGTCGACGAGGGCCTCTTGAAACTCTTTCGCTCGGGCCGCCAGCACATCGGCCGCCTTCGACAGGAGCGCGGCGCGGGCCGAGTGCGAGAGCGCCGCCCATTTGGGCTGTGCCTCGGCGGCGGCGGCTATCGCCGCGGCGGCATCCGCGCGCCCGGCGTCGGCGACGCGCGTCCACACTTCGCCGGTGGACGGGTTGTAGACGGGAAACGTGGCTTTGTTGGCCGCCGCAACCCATTGACCGTTGACATAGAGGTCTCGCTTACCAGCCATGAGGATTCTCCTTCGACGGCGGCGCGGCGGGCTCGAGCCCGACGAGCGTCAATGACGAGCATTTGGCGATGTCGTTTAATGATCAGCCTTGTTCTGAATCGCGACCGCTGCCTTTTGTTCCCCTTAGCAGCTACTCGCGCTGGCCTTCGCCGCGGTAGTATAGACAACGTCCCGAGCCATTGGCAGGTATCCCGCCCGCTCGTGCACCCCGTGAGCACAGCCGCGCGAGCACGAGCCCGCAGACACCTCGACGTGCGCACAACCATGCGGGCAATCGAACCCGATCGGAACCGACACCGCCGCGAGGCAAGTCGCGCGTGACACACCGGGCTCGCGGCATGTGCGCGATCTCGCTCGCGACGCTCGCGGCTTGCGCGACGTTGCCCCCACGGCCCGATTCCGAGCCCGTCCGGTCGCCGCCGGCCGCCGAGCGCGGTCCGCTGCACGACACCGCGGAGCGAGTCGCGGCGCAGCTCCAGCCGAGCGAGTCGGCCCACTGGCTGCTCGACCGCAACCAGCTCGCATTCACCGCGCGGCTCGCTCTCACCGACTCGGCGGTGGCGACGCTCGACGTCCAGTACTTCATCTGGCAGGAGGACGCGACCGGCTATCTCTTGGCCGGCCGTCTGCTCGACGCCGCGGACCGCGGCGTGAAGGTTCGGCTGTTGCTCGACGACTTCGGCGTGACGACGAAGAACGAGGAGCTGCTGCGCCTCGACGCGCACCGATCGGTCGAGGTTCGCGTGTTCAATCCGTGGGCGGCCCGCGGCGCGCGTATGGCAAAGGTCGCCGAGATGCTGCGCCGCCTTCCCGAGTTGAACCCGCGCATGCACAACAAGACCTACGTCGCCGACGGGCACTTCGCGATGGTCGGCGGGCGCAACATCGGCGACCGCTATTTCGGTCTGTACGCGCCGTTCGTCCAGAACGACCTCGACGTGCTGCTCGAGGGGCCGATCGTCGACGACGTCGAGAAGTCGTTCGACCTCTTCTGGAACAGCACCGTGACGTACCCCGCGGCGGCGTTCTATTCCCCGCCGGATCCGGCCGCCGACGTGGCGACGGTGCGCGCGGAGATCGGCGCCGCGGTGGCCGCCGCGGGCGAGCTCCTCCAGGCGTTTCCGCCGCGCGTCGCGCGCTGGGACGAGTACTTGGAGTCGCTGGTCGCGGATTTCTCGAAGGGAGAGTCGGTCCTGTACTACGACGGCCCGGAGCTCCACGACCCGGCACGGGTGCGGCTCTATCCCGAGCTCCTGAGTCTCCTGGCCGGCGCGCAGCACGAAGTGCTGATCAGCGCGCCGTATTTCATTCCCGACGAAGAGCTCCGCAGCTTGTTGCGAGTCCTCATAGCGCGCGGCGTGCGCGTGCGGATCCTCACGAACTCGTTGGCGACGAACAACCACGTGGTCGCGCACACCGGGTACAAGAAGTGGCGGCGCGAGGTGCTGGCCGCCGGCGTCGAGCTCTACGAGCTGCGTGCCGACGCGAAGTCTCTCGCCTTGTACGTCACGCCTCCCGCCACGGCGGCGGCACTCGGCTTGCACACGAAGGCGATCGTCGTGGATGGGGAGCGGACGTTCATCGGCTCGCCGAACGTGGACCCGCGCTCGCTCGTGCTGAATACGGAGATCGGCGTCGCGAGCGACGGCCCGGATCTCGCCCGCCGGCTCGGCGCGCTGATCGAGCGCGACATGGCGCCCGAGAACGCGTGGCGCGTGACCATGGACGCGGAGGGCTGGCTCACGTGGACGAGCGGCGCGGAGCAGGTCAAGCGTCAGCCCGCGAAAGGATTTCGCCAGCGGGCCGTCGAGTTTCTGCTGAATCTGCTGCCGCTCAAGAAGCAGGTCTGACGAAGCCCAGCCCGAGCACCTGGGCGCGAAGGATCCGGTCGCGCCCGACCGGCCGTCAGCGCTCGAGATGCTTGAGCTTGTCCTTGACGTCCTTCCAGTCGTCGGCGTCGGCAGGCGCAGGCTTGGCTTTCGTGATCACGGGCCAATTCTTCGAGAGCTCGGCATTGAGCTTCACGAACTGCTCCTGCCCCTCGGGTACGTCGTCCTCCGAGACGATCGCCTCCACCGGGCACTCCGGCTCGCAGAGCGTGCAGTCGATGCACTCCTCGGGGTCGATCGAGAGCATGTTCGGGCCCTCGTGAAAGCAATCGACCGGGCAGACCTCCACGCAGTCGGTGTACTTGCACTTGATGCAGGCCTCGGTGACGACGAAAGTCATTGCTCACACCCCGCGGGGTCGGTTGGAAAGGTGGCGAATTTTGCTACAAAACCGGACCGCGTCCAAGCTCGCCCCGGTTAGCTCCGCGTCGCTTAGATCTGCTCGTCGGCTACTCGCACGACGATGCCGTCGAGCTCGTTCCTCGCGACGATCTGGCAGCTCAACCGGCTGTTCGCGTGCCGCGCGAGCACGCAGTCGAGCATGCCGTCTTCCTGAGCGTCGGGGCGCGGGAGCTTGTCGATCCAGGCAGAGTCCACGTAAACGTGGCACGTCGCGCACGAGCACGCTCCGCCGCATTCGGCGACGATGCCCGCGACGTCGTTGTCGATGGCGGCCTCCATGAGGGTGCTGCCGGGGGTGACGTCGACGACACGCTGTTTGCCGTCGGGCTGGACGTAGGTCACCTTCGGCATGGCGGAAAACAATCCCGGTGTGGACCTTGCGAAATATGCTTATGCACTTGAATTGCCTGACTCTTCGGCGAGCCCGCTATAATACCCGCCACTTGCTCTCCGGGCATGTTTCGAATCGACGATCTTCGAATCCACCGATCCTGGAGCATTGCTCGGGACACGGCGGCCCCGACGAACGGAGCGCAGCTTGAGACCCGCGGCCATGAGCTCGTTCCCGCTCCGCTGCTACGCTGCCCGGTCCGTGCGTGCGCCGGCGGACTGGAAGTTGCATAGGCATGACCGGTCGCCTGGGTGCCGGGCGGGAAATATGAATGAGTGACGGAAACCGAATGGAAGCGCAGTCTGTAGTGGTCCGTTTCGCCGGCGACTCTGGCGACGGCGTGCAGCTCATGGGCACGCAGTTCGTGGCCGCGACGGCGCTGGCCGGCAACGACTTCGCGACCTTCCCCGACTATCCGGCCGAGATCCGTGCGCCGGCCGGCACGACGTTCGGCGTGTCGGCGTATCAGATCCACCTCGGCGCGCGGCCCATCACCACCGCAGGCGACGCGCCGCAAGTCCTCGTCGCCTTCAATCCGGCTGCGCTCAAGGTCAACTTGTCCCTGATCGCGCCCGGCGCGCTGATCATCCTCAACATCGATACGTTCACGAGCCGCGGCCTCGCGAAGGCCGGCTACAAGGAAGACCCGCGGACGACGGGAGTCCTCGATCCGTATCAGGTGGTGGAGGTCGACCTCACCAAGCACACGCTCGAGGCCGTCGCGTCGTTCGGTTTGAGCAAGAGCGACGCGGGCCGCTGCAAGAACTTCTGGGCGCTCGGCCTCGTGCAGTGGATGTTCAACCGCGAGGTGGCGTCGATCGCGGACTGGATCGGCAAGAAGTTCGCGAAAGAGCCGACGACCCGCGACGCGAACCTCGCGGCCCTGCGCGCGGGCCACGCCTACGGCGAGACCGCCGAGTTGACCGCTGCGGTGCCGCACGTCGGCACGGGCACCGCGAAGTTCCCGCCGGGCGAGTACCGCGGCATCCGCGGCAGCGAGGCGCTCGCGCTCGGCCTCGCCGCGGCCGGTGAGCTCGCGGACCGCAAGATCATCTTCTGCTCGTATCCGATCACGCCGGCCTCGCCGGTGCTGCATCAACTCGCGCGCTACGGTCACTTGGGCGTCGGCGTGTTCCAGGCCGAGGACGAGATCGCGGCTGTTTGCGCGGCGATCGGCGCGTCGTACGGCGGTGCGATCGGCGTCACGTCGAGCTCCGGTCCCGGCATCGCGCTCAAGACCGAGGCGATCGGCCTCGCGATCAACGCCGAGCTGCCGCTCGTGGTCGTCGACTCGCAGCGCGGCGGCCCGTCGACGGGGTTGCCCACGAAGACCGAGCAGTCGGATCTCTATCAGGCCGTCTATGGCCGCAACGCCGACGCGCCGATCCCGGTCATTGCAGCAAGGAGCCCGAGCGACTGCTTCGAAGTTGCGATCGAGGCCGTGCGCATCGCGCTGCGCCACATGACGCCCGTGATGTTGCTCTCCGACGGCTACCTCGCGAACGCCGCGGAGCCGTGGCTCCTGCCGAATCTCGACGAGTTCCCGCGGATCACTACCAATGCCCCCGGGCCGCACACGGTCGGCGACGAGATCGGCACGGTGATCTTCAATCGCGACCCGCAGTCGCTCGGCCGGCCATGGGTCACACCCGGCACGCCCGGGTTGATGCACCGGATCGGCGGTCTCGAGAAGGACATCCGCACCGGCAACATCTCGTACGACGCCCAGAATCACCAAGCGATGACGCAGCTGCGGGCCGACAAGGTCGCGGCCGTCGCGAAGTTCATTCCGCCGCAACAGGTGGAGCTCGGGCTCGAGGAAGGCGCGCTCGCCGTCGTCGGCTGGGGCTCGACGTACGGCGCGATCTATCAAGCGGTGCGGGCGATGCCGGCCCACGAGCGGGAGAGCCACATCCACATCCGCTATCTCAGCCCGTTTCCGGAGAACTTGGGCGAGCTGCTGCGAGGATTCGATCGCATTTTGGTACCCGAGATGAACATGGGTCAGCTTGCCAGCCTGCTGCGCGACAAGCTCGGCGTCGAGACGGTGCAACTCAACAAGGTCACCGGCCAACCGTTCCTGATCGCCGAGCTCGTGCAGAAGATCCGGAGCTTGCTCGCGGCGAAGCCCGCCGTGCACTCGGCGCCGAAGGCCGTTTCGGGAGATCGCAAATGAGCACTCAGCTGCAAGCGAAAGACTTCGCGTCGTCTCAAGAAGTGCGCTGGTGCCCCGGCTGCGGCGACTACGCCGTGCTCAAATCCGTCACGCGCGCGCTCGCCGACGTGGGCGCCGTGCCCGAGAAGACCGTGTTCGTGTCGGGCATCGGCTGCGCCGCGCGCTTCCCGTACTACGTCGAGACTTACGGTTTCCACACGATCCACGGCCGCGCGCCCGCGATCGCCACGGGCCTGAAGCTCGCCAACCCCGAGCTCGACGTCTGGGTGGTCACCGGCGACGGCGACGGTTTGTCGATCGGCGGCAATCACCTGATGCACGCGTTGCGGCGCAACGTCGGCTTCAAGATCTTGCTGTTCAACAACGAGGTCTACGGGCTCACGAAGGGCCAGTATTCGCCGACGTCGCGTGTCGGCACGCGTTCCCCGTCGTCGCCGAACGGCTCGTTCGACACGCCGATATTGCCGGGCACGTTCGCGCTCGGCGCCGGCGCGAAGTTCATTGCGCGGGCGATCGACGTCGACAAGGACGGTTTGGGCAAAGTGCTCGCGGCGGCGCACGGGTTCGAAGGCGCGTCGTTCGTCGAGATCATGCAGAACTGCATCGTCTACAACGACGGCGTCTACAACTCGTTTACCGACCGCGACAAGGAAGCGAGCGCACAGATCCACGTGGTGCACGAGGAGCCGCTCGTGTTCGACAACGGCACCAAGGGCCTCGCGTTCGACGCGCCGACGATGTCCCTCAAGATCGTCGACGCGCATGCCAACCCGAACGAGGTGCTGCGGCACGACGAGAACAACCGGATCCTCGCGCAGCTGCTGGTCACGATGGCTCCGCCCGAGTTTCCGATGGCGCTCGGAGTGATCCTGCGGCAGCCGGGCAGCCCGAGCTTCGAGCACGCGTACTACGCGCATCAGCCGACGAAGCTCGAGCGTACCGCCCGCGTGGCCGACGTGTTGCGCCAGACCAGCCTGTGGCGCGTGCCCCCCGACGGCGCGCCGAAGTAACTCTCTAGCGCGTCGCCGCGAGCTCCGCGGCGACGCGCTCGACCTCGCGCCACACGCGCAGCAGGTTTCCGCTCCACAACTTCGCGATATCTTCGTCGCCATAGCCGCGCGCGCGGAGCTCCGCCGTGACGTTCGCCGTCTCGGACGCATCGTTCCAGCCGACCACGCCGCCACCGCCGCCGAAGTCGGAGCTGATCCCCACGTGGTCGACGCCGATGAGCCGGACCGCGTAGTCGATGTGGTCGACGAGCTGCCGAACCGACGCCTGCGGCCAGCGCTTGCGGATCTCCGCGAGGCCGGCGTCGTATTCCGCGCGCTGCTCCGGAGTGAGCTGCTCGAAACTGCGGCCCGCGAGCACCCGCTCGCGTAGCTCGCGAGTCGCGGTGAGCTCCTCGTCGGGCTGCGGTCTCAAGTACGCGTCGTACGCGACCACTTGGATCACGCCGCCGTCGTCGCGCAGCGCGAGCAGCGTCTCGTCGTCCATGTTGCGCGGATGCTTCGTGACACCGGCGACGCCCGAATGCGACGCGATCACGGGCGCCCGCGACAGGCGCATCGCGTCGAGCGCGGTTTGCTTCGCGCCGTGCGATACGTCGACCATGATGCCGAGCCGGTTCATGCGCTCGATTGCGGCCGCTCCGAGCTCCGTGACTCCCGCCGTCGAGTCGGTCGCGTCGCCGAGCCTCGGCTCCGGGCGCGCCGAGCGTGCGAGGTCGTTGTCGCCGTCGTGCACGAGCGTGACGTAGCGGGCGCCGAGCTCATGATAGCGATCGAGCAGCGCGAGATCCTTGCCGAACACGAAACCGTTCTCGATGCCGATGGCCGCCACGAGCTTGCCTGCCGCCGCGATCCTCGCCACGTCGGCCGGCGTGTAGGCGAGCTCGATCAGGTTTGGATAGAGCTCGTCGGTCATCCGGTGGATGGCGGCGAACTTCGTCAGCGCGTCGTCGCGCGCTTTGTCGTAGCCGTCGGCCGTGCGCGCGCTCTGCGGAACGTAGACGATGAAGAACGCGGCGTCGAGACCGCCGCGGCGCATCCTCTCGAGGTTCACCTGAAGGTTGGCGTCGAGCGGGTCGACTTTCGGCGTCGCGAAGTCGAGCGGAATGTCGACGTGCGTGTCGAGGGTGAACGGGTGGGTGCGGGCGGCGGCGGTCGACGCGTCCGCGGGCGGAGCGGCCGAGGGGGGCGCCGCGCGCCCCGGGGAATCTGAGCCGCCACCGCCGCACGCCGCAAGCGCCGCGGCGAGCAGCAGCGTCGGCAAGCGCGCCGCGAGCCGCGTCATCGCCGTTCCGCGCCGGCCGGGGCGTTGCCCGGCGCGACGTCGGTCATGTGGTGTTTGGCCTGCACGGGCCGCATCAGCGCGTTTGCGACGAGCGCCACCGCGAGCAGGGCGGCCATCACGTACAGCGGCAGGTTGTAGAGGCTCGGCGTCGGATCCACGGTTCCTCCCGGTGCGATCTCCATGAGTTTGGCGATCGTAACGGTTTGCTGGGCGATCAGCGCGTCGAGCTGATCGAGCCCGGCGCCGAACGTCTGCCGAAACCGCTCGGGGTCGACGTGGGCTGCTAGATCGTGCAGCGCCGCCTCGCTCGCGCGCGCTCGGAGCTCGGTGATGACCTTCGGTCCGAGGTATCCCGCCACACTCCAAGCCGTGAGGAGGCGCCCATGAATCCCGCCCACGTAGCGTGTGCCGAACATGTCCGCCAGGTACGCGGGGATCGTGGCGAAGCCGCCGCCGTACATCGTGAAGATGACCATCGTCGCGCAGTAGAAGTACACGAGCCAGACGACGGACGGTGTCGCGCTGACGTGCTGCGCCGCGAACGGAAGAGACAGATACAGCACGATGCCGAGCGCGAAGAAGATCGAATAGGTGCTGCGGCGGCCGATGTAGTCGGAGGTGCTCGCCCAGAAGAATCGGCCGAGCATGTTGAACAAGCTGATCATGAAGACGTAACTGGCGGCGAACGCGGCGTCGACGATGCCCGGCAGTGTCGTGCCGAAGATCTCCGACATCATCGTCTGCGCGACGGCCAACACGCCGATGCCGGCCGTCACGTTGAAGCACAGCACGATCCAGAGTTGGTAGAACTGCGGTGTCCGGAGCGCTTCGTTGATGTGCACGTTGCGCGTGCTGATCATGCGCTTCGAGCGATGCGCGTCGTCCGGCGGAGTCCAGCCCGCGGGCTTCCACCCCGGCGCCGGCAGCCGGTACGAAAACGCGGCGAGCAGCATCACCACGAAGTAGACGAGCCCGAGTGTAACGAAGGTTGCCGCGACGCCGACGTTACCCGTGCCGACGACGTACACGCCTTCCGCCCCCCGCACGAGCATGCCCGCGACGTCGTTGGCGCCGACGACCACGACCTCGCGCATCTGCCCGGCCACTTCGGCGAACCTGCGCCCGCCCTCGGTGACGAGCCGCACCTGATCGACGGTGCCGAGATAGTCGGGAGCCTCGTAGAACAGGCGCATGAGATAGCGCTTGAGCGGCGTACCGATCATCGCGCCGCCGCCGAACCCCATGATCGCCATGCCCGTGGCCATACCGCGCCGGTCGGGGAACCAGCGGATCAGCGTGCTCACCGGCGACACGTAACCCAGGCCGAGTCCGCAACCGCCGATCGCCCCGTAGCCGAGGTAAACGAGCCAGAGCTCGTGCAGCGAGATCCCCAGCCCGCCGATGAGATAGCCGCCTCCCCAGCAGAGCGCGGCGACGGTGCCGACGACGCGCGGCCCCACGGCCTCGAGCCACTTGCCGGCGATAGCGGCCGAGAGGCCGAGGAACACGATAGCGACGGTGAAGACGAACGCGGCGTCCGCGAGCCGCCAGTCGTCCGCAGCCGGTGTCACGACGCCGAGCGCGCGCGTGAGCGCGGGGTTATAGACGCTCCACGCGTACACGGAGCCGATGCACAGGTGGATGGCGACGGAGGCGGGCGGAACGAGCCAACGATTGAACTCAGGCCCCGCGGTGATCCGCTCCTTTGACATCAAGCCGGCCATTCTTCCCCTCACCCAAGCGCGGTCGCGCAGACCGCGGCTCCGACCGGCGCCGCTTTCCGCGGTCGCTCGATCGAGCGCATCTAAAGCCAATTAAAAACAGCGAGTTGTTTATAGTTATTGAAGTGATCTGTAGCCCGTTGGCACGCCTTCCGATGCGCCGCCCAAGGCCATTCTATGGCGGCGTTGGGGCGTTTGTAGAGATTTCTGGGCGCTCGAGCGGGGCGGTTGACAACTCGGTCTTGACCTCTACACTTGTCGAGAGATTATGCGACTCTCAGAATTCGAGCTCGACGTGATGGCGCACTTCTGGAGCGACGGGCAGCTGTCCGCGCCCGAGCTCTTCGAGCGCCTTGGCGAGGCGCGCGGCGTCACCTACTCCACGGTGAAAACGATCGTCGACCGGCTGGAGCAGAAGGGAGCCATCGAGCGGGTGGCTACCGAAGGTCGCACGATCTTCTACAAACCGGCGGTCAAGCAGGAACGGCTCCAGAAGCCGCTGCTCAAGTCGCTCGTGCGGCGGCTGTTCGCCGGGAATCTGCGGCCGCTGTTCGCCCAACTGCTGCGCGACGAGCGGCTGAGCGACGCGGACCTCGAGTACGTTCAGCGGCTGGTCGACGAGGCGCGGCGCAAGAAGTGATCGCTTAAGACATGAGCGTGCTCCTCGACATGCTGATTCCCGCGTGCGCGCTGAGCGCCGTCGCCGCAGGCGGTCTCAAGCTGCTTCCCAAGGCGCCGGTGCGCCTGCGCCTGGCGCTCGCCCTCGCCGGGCTGATCGCGTGGGTGCTGCCGTGGCCTTGGATTCGGTTGCCGTGGACGCTGCCCAGCGTGTTGGAAACGCGGCTCGAGCCGCTCGCGGCCGCGATCTCAGCCATCGGTCCCGCGGCGGTCGCTCCGTCGCCCGTCCATTGGCTCGTCGCCGCGGTGTTCGCGCTCGGCATCGTCTGGTTCGCGGCCGATTGCGCGGCGTTGCGCAAGTCGATCGCGGGTTGGCGGTCGCGGAGCCGCAGCGGCGAGCACCTGCGCCGGCTCCTGCCCGCCGGGCTCCGGTCGACGCGCGCTGCGATCCGCGTCGTGGCCGGCTCGCGCGTGGCCGCCGCCGCGGGGTGGCTCCGGCCGACGATTTGGATGGGCGACGGTTTCGAAGACGCGGACGTCCGCGTGGCGCTCGTGCACGAGTGTTGGCACGTGCGCCGGAACGATCCGCTCCTGATCGCCGCGGTCATGCTCGTGAAACGCCTCTTTTGGTGGAACCCGATCGTCGCGTACCTCGCGGCGCAAGCTCTGCTGCTGGTCGAGGCCTCGTGCGATCGGCGCTGCGTCGAGTCGCTGGGGGCTCCCGACTACATCGAGCGCCTGGCGGCGATGATGATCGGCTCCGGCGGCCGCGCGTCGCCGCGTCTCGCAGCGGCCGCACGAGGTCACGAAAACGTGCTGCGCCTCGAGCTCCTGAGCGAGCCCGCGCGTTGGCGTGCTCGCGATTGCGCGTTGTTGGTCGCGCTGTGCGCGCTCGGCGCGAGCTTCGCAGCTTGGCGCGCCACCGAATCGCAGCCCCAACCCGGTGTTGCCCCGCCGGCGTGGAGCCGCGTCCAAATTCCCGGCACCCCCGCCGGCAAGGCGCTCGCGGCGCTGCTCGATCTCGATGCTTGGTCGAGCGGGGTCGAGCTCGTCGACATCGTGAGCAGCGAGCCGCTCCGTATCGAGTACGTCGTCGAAAATCGGGTGGACGAGACGCGGCGGCTCGGCCGTCTGGAAGTCGCCGACGGCCCCGGTCTGCGGGTGACTTCGTCCGCGATCCGGGATCTCGACACCGAGACGCGGTAGCGCTGCCGCTCGCGGCGCGCGGTCGCGCCGGTTTCTTCGCAGCGAGAGTGGTTTGCTGACCGACTTGCCGTCGGCGCGACGGCGGGTCCTAAGTCCCGGCCGCGCGCAACCTTGGGTGTGCGCGCGGCCGGGAATCCGCCGGCGAGACGTTAGTTCGCCGCGACGCTCGGCGTCGCGATGTCCTCGATCGTCACGATGCCGCGATGCACCTGCGCCGCCGGAACGTCCTGGATCGTCACGCGACCGCGCCGCATCGGCTCTTTCACGGCCGTGATCGCCTCCCGTCCATTCGCGGGATAGGCAACGAGGCCCGTCACGCGGCCGGCGTCATCGGTCTCGAACTTCACGACCGTCGCAGCCTCGGCGACGAAGTAGCCGCCGGCCGCGTCCGCGCGCAAGCGCGACTCCGAAGCGCTCCAATTCGCAGGGAGCTCGATCGTCAGCAAACCGTCCTCCTGCACGACGTAGCACATCACGCCGTCCGCGGAACGATAGCTACCGGTGTAACGATCGGACGTGGCCACGTCGTCGACGCGAACGCCGAGGTCGGCGCGCGCAAGCATGTGCCGGAACTCGGCAGCATTCGGAGCGGATTCCTCTGCAAGCGCGCTCGTGGCGATTGAGCAAACCGCAACCAAACCGAAGGCGCGAACGAAACTCATCGAAATCTCCCTGTGAACCCTTCTGTTGAATCGAACCAAGTGACGGACTGCTATTAGCAAGCAGCGTGCCAGCCCGCCGAAATCTGCATAACTCGTTGACATCATGAACAAAGACCTCGATAGGGCGCGGAAGGTTACATGTCGCGCCTAGTGCGTTTGACTAACTGTTAGCGCAGCGAACCATGCCAAATGAGCCTTGGCGCGAACCCGGCGCGCGGGGAGCCGTAGGGATTGCTCTTGCGGCGTGTCCCGGGAAGGTCATTCGAGGTGCGGCCGCCGCCCCGCGCGACGGCAACGGCCACACCGAGACGCGACGGCTTGAGTTTTCTTGATGTCCGCCCCGGACGCGGCTATAAGCTGCCGAGTCGTCGCTCGAGGAGGCGGAACGGAAATGGTGAAACGTTGGTCGCGCCGCGAGATGCTCAAACGCGCGGCGGTTGCCGGCGCCGTAGGCGCGGTTCCGGCGCGCGCGCTCGCCCAGGCCGAGCCGGCCGAGCGGTACGCGAACCTCACCGCCGCGCAGGGCGCGACGCTCGAAGCCATCGTCGCGCGCCTGATTCCGAGCGACGCGAGCGGCCCGGGCGCGCTCGAGGCGGGCGCCGCGCGCTACATCGATCGCGCGCTCGGCGACGCGCTCGCGCGGTGGCGTGACGCGTACTCGGCGGGTCTCGCGGCGACCGAGGCGTACGCGCGTCGCGCTGCCGGCAAGCCGTTCACCGAGCTCTCGGCCGACCGGCAGGACTCGGTACTGCGCGACGTCGAGCAAAACGTCGCGACGGGTTTCACGCCGAATTCCGCCACGTTCTTCGAGCTCGTGCTCGGCCACACCCTCGAAGGTACGTTCGGCGACCCGCACTACGGCGGCAATCGCGACTTCGTCGGGTGGGAGCTGATCGGCTACCCCGGCTTGCGTCTCGCCGTCACGCCCGAGCAGCAACGCATGGACGCGCGGCCGGAGATGACTCGACTGTCGGCCTACGACCTGCCGATGTTCGCCGCGGACGACGGCGGCCATGGGGACGAGCATGGCCATTAGGCTCGACAAGACCGACGTCGTCGTCGTGGGCCTCGGCGGCGCGGGCGGCGTCGCCGTCGAGCCGTTGACGGCCGCGGGTCTCGACGTCGTCGGCCTCGAAGCCGGCACCTGGCTCTCGCCGAAGGACTTCGCGCCGGACGAGCTCCGCAACAACTATCGCGGCTGGCCGCAAGCGGCGCAGAAGGCGAACCGCGAGATCCCGGTGCACCGGCCGAACGCGACCGCGCCGGATTCGCCGCGCGCCGCGGTCCATCCGATGATGAACGGCGTCGGTGGCACGACCCTCCACTACTGGGCCCAGAGTTGGCGCCTGAGCCCCTGGGACTTTCGCGTCGTGACCGAAACGAGACGCCGCTACGGCGCCGCGCGAATTCCGCGCAGCTCGACCGTCGAGGACTGGCCGTTCGGCTTGGACGAGCTCGAGCCCTACTACGACCAGGTGGAGCACGCGCTCGGCGTATCGGGCCAGGCGGGCAACGTCGGCGGCGTCATCGATCCGCGCGGCAACGTCTTCGAGGGGCCGCGTGCGCGCGGCTATCCGATGCCGCCGCTGCGCGGCACGGAGTTCGTCGACTCGATGGCGGACGCCGCGCGGCGGCTCGGTTGGCATCCGTTCCCGGGGCCCGCCGCCGTGAACTCGGAGCTCTACCAGAATCGCAGCCCGTGCATGTACCACGGCTTCTGCAATCGCGGCGGCTGTCACGTGTCAGCGAAGAATTCGACGGCCGTGTCGACGATTCCGCGCGCGCAGGCGAGCGGGCATCTCGACGTCGTCACCGAGGCGCACGTCACGCGGATCGACGTCGGCCGCGACCGTCGCGTCACCGGAGTGCAGTACCGGAAGGGCGGCGAGACGTATGTGCAACCGTGTGCCGCCGTGCTGCTCGCGTCCTACACGTACGAGAACACGCGGCTGCTGCTGCTGTCGACGTCCGACGATTTTCCGCGCGGCCTCGCGAACAATTCGCGCCAGGTCGGCAAGCACTACATGACGCACAACCAGGGCGCCGGCGTGCTCGCGCTGTTCGCGCGCAAGGTCAACCGTTGGTACGGCTTGCCCGCGCAAGGCGTCGCCGTGGACGAGTGGGCCGACGACAACTTCGATCATTCCGACGTCGACTTCATCGGCGGCGGCAACCTGTGGGTCTACTCCGACCGCCGCCCGATCGAGGCGGCGAGCATGTCGACGTTCGGCCGAGCCCCGCGTTGGGGCTCCGCGTGGAAAGCGTTCGTGATGGAGAACGCGGACCGCTGGGTGAGCTCGTATTTGCAGAAGACGACGCTGCCGTACGCGGACAACTTTCTGGATCTTCATCCGACGGTGAAGGATCCGCTCGGCGATCCCGTGTGCCGCCTCACCGCGGATCACCAGGACAACGAGAGACGGATCGCGTCGTTCGTGCAGGACAAGATGGAGCAGTGGTTTCGCGAGGCGGGCGCGATCGCGACGCAGCGGCTGCCGGTCGGCACGATGGGCGTCACGACGCACGCGTACGGCGGCACGCGGATGGGCGACGATCCGAAGACCAACGTCATCGACCGCTTCGGCTTCGCGCACGAGGTGCCGAATCTCGGTGTGCTGGGTGCGTCGGTGATGGGCACGAGCGGCGCCCGCAATCCCACGTTGACGGCGCAGGCGCTCGCGTGGCGCACCGCCGAGCATCTCGCGAAGAGTTGGTCGGTGATCGCGGCCTGAGCGCGTCTGGCGCCCCCGGCAGGAATCGAACCTGCATCTGGGTCTTAGGAGGACCCCATTCTATCCATTGAACTACGAGAGCGGCGCCTCGGAATGATACTCGAACGCGCTACGATCCCGGCCCTTCGCCCCAGCCGGACTTCGCCTGGCCGTTGCCGCGGAAGAATGCGTGGATCTGCCGGATCATGCCGTCCTGCACCTTGAAGAGCTCGAAGACGACGGAGCCGTTGTTGTTCGGGTACTCGGCCGGCGTCATGAAGTTGCCCACCGCCAGCACCAGGCCGCGCTCGACGTCGGCGATGTAGAAGCGGCGGTTCTCGACGTTCCATTTCACCGAGGGAGTCTGAAACTCGCCGCCGCAGCTGCCGGGCGAGCGCTCGGAGTTGACGGTGAACACGCCGAGCTCGATCCGCTGACACTCGGGGTGCCACGGCACGTCGTGATAGTCGATGCGGTGCGACACGGCGTCGAAGTACTTGTTCGCGATCGCGTTGAGCTCGTCGCGCGACGAGCGCTCCGACGGCGGAATCCAGGCGTCGAAGATTCGATCGGGCAGTGCGAGGGAGGAGGGTGTCGCGCCGAAGCCGCCCTGCGGCGGCTCGTAGGAGATCTCCTCGATCTCGGTGATCCGCGCGCCCTCGACCTTGAGGCGCGCGACGTAGAACCACCAGTGGTCGGGCGTGCCTTCGCCGTCGGCGCGTGCGCCGGCGCGCGCCGAGCGGACCACGTTCGTCACGATGCCGTAGAACACGGCCGCGCCCGTCGCCGGGTCGACGAATGCTTGCCGGTACGGCAGCCGGCGGCCCGGTCCCCAAACTTGGCCCTTACCGAGCGTGGCGACGCTGCCGTTGCTGGTGACGCGTACGGTTGGCGCGACCGCGAGCCGCGCGATGCTGTCGTCAGTGAGCGCTTCGGTGTACTCGGTGAGAAAGCCGAGCAGGCAGTGGCGATCGCAGGCGCTGTTGCGGCCCGATTGCGCCAGCGCCGGGCTCGCCAAGAGCGCGAGCGCGGCGATCACGCAGAGACGGTCAGACCTTCGGTCACGCATTGGTTATCTCCCCATTGGCGTGTCGCGCCGCCGCGGCGGGCGTCGCCCCGAGCGTCGGGAACGAGTGGGCGGCGTACGTTACGGAAAGTCGTCGAGCAACGTGACGTCGGCCGACACGCCGTTCGCGTTGTTCGTTGCGAGCACGCCGTAGAGACCGCCGCGGTTGATCGTGATCGGAATCGGTCCGGCGACCACCGTGGTCGTGGCGGTCTGCCTGAGGGTCAAGTCGTAGGTACCGGGGACCACTGGGAGCTGAGCGCTGCCACCGGGCGACAGCAAGCTCGCGTAGGGCAAGAAGAGAGTCAGATCCGTCGTTCCGGTGGGAACTATGAAGAAGTCGATCGACGGAAGGATCTGCGGCGCGGAGTTGTAGAACTGCAGCCTGCCGACCGCCGGGATGCGGCGGTTATCCTCGACGAAATTCACCTGGGTGAGCGCCCCGGGGGGGCCGCCGATCAGGACCGTGTTCAACGTCGTTGGGCCCGTCGGCACGGTGCTGTCGAGCTCGAGCACTCCGGGATTGCCGGGCGGCGTCACGTTGATCTTGAGGGCGGCCGACACGGGAACGGACGCATACGCGGTCTTGGTCTTGAACGGCACCGCGGAAAAGAGCGGCGGCGAGAATTGACCGTCGACCGCGACGTCGCGCGGCGCCTGGTCCACCGCCGAATTGATCACGCGCAGGCTCGCGGGTGCGAGCACGTTGCTGAAAACGCTCGAGGTATCGCCTAGCGCGACCACGCTGATCGGGTTGTTGTCGGCGCCCTCGTTGGCGGCGATCACGAACGAGGAATACTTTGCCGCCGGCAAGTTGAACGACTGGCTCTTGAGAAGCACGTTCGAAGGATCCCCGGCGGCCGTTACCGTGATCTCGTAGTCGCCCGCCGCGACCCTGCGCGCCGCGACCTCCTGCAGGAACGCGAGCGTTCCGACGGGCGTCGCCCCGACGATGCCGCTATTGGTGGTCGTGAGGTAGAAGTCCATCGCCGGCTGGCCGCTGGCCGCGTTGAGCACGTCGATCTCCGTGTCCGTGGCGGTCGCCGGGATCGGCGGCGCTTCGAGCACGACGCGGTCGATGGCGGTACCGGTGTCGTAGATCACGAACGTGTACGTGGTGCCCGCAACCACCTTCTGCGGGAACGACAGGATGCGTAGCGGCGCCCCGGTTACGTCGTCTTGCGTCTGGATGTGGAAATCGTAGGTGTCCTCGTCGTACTGGAACACCGTGCCGCTCCTGAACTCGAGGTTGCTCGGCTGGGTCTCTTCGCGGAGGTAGTCGAGGCTGAAGAAGCTCGGGGCGACGTTGAGCACGCGCACCGTGGTCTCGGGCGGCCGCTTGCGGCCGGTGTCGCACGCTGCGAGTGTGAGCGCGAGCGCGAGCATCACGAGACCGAGCGGCAGGAATCTTCGAGCTGTCATTCGTGTGTTGTGTGCGGCGGCAGCCGCGAGCGACGTAAGGGCGTACATGTTACAGGTTGGATCCCGCGAAACGAAACGGCGGTGCGGGTGGAGGCCGCCGCCCGAAGGTGTTTACAATTCCCCGCCCATGCCTTTGCGATCTTCACGCGTCGTTCAGACCACTCGCCCGGCAGAAAGATTCCGCACGTCTCTGCGGGATCCACTGGCCGCGGTCGCGCTGGTGCTCGGTCTCGCCCCCGCCTCCGCCGTGCTGGCGCAGCACGCGGAGCCGTTCCACATCCGCAACCTGAACCCGTTGGTCTCGATCTTCGGGTTGCCCGCCTGGGACACGGTGACCCCGGGCAGCCGCTTCGACGCGACCGTCGAGGTTGCGAACGATTACCGCTTGTCGCTGCGCGACGGCGATTTGCTCATCTTCGACGGCGAGACCGTCCGCACGAACCTCGCGTATTCGCGGTCCGTGGGCGAGCGATGGTCCGTTGGGGCCGAGCTGCCGTACTACCGCGTCAGCGGCGGTGTGCTCGACGACCTCATCGACGGTTGGCATTCGGCCTTCGGGTTGCCGGACGGCGGGCGCAACGCGCGTCCCGAGGACCAGCTCCTGTTCGTGCTCGGCGACGCCGCCGGTACGTTTTTCCGTCTCGACAACCCCGCGAGCGGCTGGGGCGACGTGCAGCTCAAGGTCGCTCGCAAGATCGGCGCGGACGATCGGTTCGTCGTGCAAGGCACCGTCAAGTTGCCGACGGGCGACGAGGCCGTGCTCGCCGGCAGTGGCTCGACCGACTGGTCGCTCACGTTGCTGCGCTCGCAAGCCCTGCTCTCCCGCTCCCGGCCCGCGGGCTACTACTGGGGCGTCGGAGTGCTCCGCGCCGGGGAGCCCGAGCGCATCGATTTCCCCGCGAAGACTTGGGTGTATACCGCAGTGATCGGCGGCAGCTGGCAGCCGTGGCGGCGCACCGGGCTCAAGGCCCAGCTCGACTTCAGCACGCCGTTCTTCGACTCGCCGCTCGAGGAAATCGGCGAGACCGCGATTCAAGTGACCGCCGGTGCCTGGTGGCGGGTGAACGAGCGTGCGTCGCTCGAGTTTGCGCTGGTCGAGGACCTGCAGGTCAGCACGGCGCCCGACGTCGTCTTGCACTTCGCCGCGCACTGGCGATGGTGACGATACCGGCGAAGCCGCGGAGGGCCTGGGTGGCCTGCGGCGTGGCGTGGGCGCTGCTTGCCGCGGCGGCGCTCGAGGGCTGCGGCCCGCCCGACGGCGCGCCGCGGGTTGGCGACACCGGTGAACGAGCCGCCGCCCCCGGGCGGCCGGCGGAGGGGACGCCGGCTCCGGAGGCGCCCGGGGGCGCGTCCGGCTTCGACTATGGGCCGGTGAAGACCGCCGCCGAATACCTTACGGAGCCGGAGCTTGCGGGCGCCGACGCCGCTCGCGGCGCGCTCCTGGGCCTGGCTTGTGCGGCCTGCCACACCTTTCAAGCCGGCGGCAAGGCGATCGTCGGCCCCAACTTGCACGACGTGTTCGGCCGGCCCGCCGCCGCGCTGCCCGGATTCGAGTACTCGGCGGCGCTGCGGGCCTCGGGGCTGGTCTGGACGCCGCGCTCGATCGAGGCGTGGCTCGCGGACCCCGGACGGTTCGTCGCCGGCACGGCGATGACGTTCACCGGCTATCGGTCGGCGGACGATCGACGCGATCTGATCGCCTATCTGCTCCGAGCGACCGACTGACGCTGCGAATTTGACAGCAGGATTATCCGTCCCGCCCGCGCCGGATGCCGGTGTCGACTTGCTTTACGTTCGGAGCCGTCGAAGCGACCGACATCACCCCGCGGCCCTGGCAGAGCGTGACGCGGTTCACCCGGGCGTGGTTCTTGCATCGCAGCTCAAGTCTATGGAAGGAATCGGTCGCTTGGCCAAATTTGAACTACCCGCGGACAGCCTCCCGCGTGCGGCCGAAAGCCGCGTAACGAGTCCGGAACGTCGCGGGGTCGGCCGCGACCGGCGACGCATGACGTTGCGGACATTCCTGACGGGCGGCTTCACGCCCCGGCGCCGGGGCGGCCGGCGCGCGGGTGAGAACGACGCACCCGTGGATTGGCATGAGCCGCACCTGCTGTTCCTCTCGCTCACGATCCTGCTGCTGAGCGTCGCGGACGCGTTCTTTACGCTCACCCTGCTCACGCTCGGCGCCACCGAGGCGAACCCGTTCCTGCGTTTCCTGCTCGACGAGCATCCCCAGCTGTTCGCGCTCGTCAAAATGAGCTTCACCGGCGGCGGCGTGCTCGTGCTCGTCGCCGTCGCGCGAGCCCGCGTCTTCAGCCTGATCCGGGTCAGCACGATCATGCACTGGCTGCTGCTCGCCTATGCCGCTCTGATATTCTATGAGTGGTCGCTATTGCACGCCGCACTTGTGAAATAGCGCGTTTGAACTTAATTCTTGGTTGGCTACACTACGCGGCCTTCGGACTCGAAGGTCGCGCGACGCATTTGCGTATTCGCCACCGGAACGGCGCTCATGAGCACAGTGTTCAAGGATCAGTACGAGTCGTCGCCCCTTCAGGGAGCCAACGCGACCTATGTCGAGTGGCTCTACGAGCAATACCTCGCCGAGCCCGGCAGCGTGCAGCCCGAATGGCGCCAGTACTTCGGATCGCTCGGAGCGGCGGCCGCCGAGGTCCCGCATAGCCCGATCGTCCAGGCGGTAGGCCGCAAGCTCCGCGAGCGCGGGGTGAACGGCGCCGTCGCGCCGCCGGCCACCTCCAAGGAAGCGGCCCCTGCCAGCGAGAAGCAGGCCGCGGTCTCGCGGCTGATCCAGGTGTACAGCCTCCGCGGGCACCAGATCGCCGACCTCGATCCGCTGGGCTTGTGGGAGCGCCCGGCCCCGGCCGTGTTGAGCTTCGATTTCCTGGGCCTCGACGAGTCCGATCTCACGCGCGAGTTCTACACCGGCGGCCTGGCGGGCACGGGGGGCCACGCGCGCATGAAGCTCCAGGACATCCTCGCGCTGCTCAAGCAGATCTACTGCGGCAGGCTCGCGGCGGAGTTCGCGCATATGTCGCGAGCGCGCGAGCGGCTGTGGCTGCGCGAGCAGTTCGAGTCGCAGCGCGTGCACTCCATGTTCACGCCCGACGAGCAGACCACGATTCTGGACAGTCTCACCCGCGCCGAGGGCATCGAGCGCTACTTGAACACGCGGTTCGTCGGCCAGAAGCGCTTCTCGCTCGAAGGCAGCGAGACGCTGATCCCGCTGCTCGACGACCTGATCCAGCGCGCCGGCGAAGAGGGCGTGCAAGAGCTCGTGATCGGCATGGCGCACCGCGGCCGGCTGAACGTGCTCGTGAACGTGCTCGGCAAGTCGCCCCAGGATTTGTTCTCCGAGTTCGAGGGCGACTACGATCTCGCGCGGCTCAAGGGCTCGGGCGACGTCAAGTACCACAAGGGCTATTCCGCCGACGTTCGCACCCCGGGCGGCAACGTGCACATCGCGCTCGCGTTCAACCCGTCGCACCTCGAGATCGTGAATCCGGTAGTCGAGGGCTCGGTGCGCGCGCGCCAGGATCGCCGCGGCGACGCGCTCGGTGAGCACGTGATGCCGGTGCTGATCCATGGCGATGCCGCGGTCGCGGGGCAGGGGGTCGTGGCCGAGACGCTGCAGCTGTCGCAGACGCGGGCGTTCTCCACCGGCGGCACCGTGCACATCGTCATCAACAACCAGATCGGATTCACGACCAGCGATCCGGCCGATAGCCGCTCCACGACCTATTGCTCCGACGTCGCGAAGATGATCGAGGCGCCGGTCTTCCACGTGAACGGCGACGATCCGGAGGCCGCGGTGGCCGCGGTGCGCCTCGCGCTGCGTTACCGGCGCATGTTCCACAAAGACGTGTTCATCGATCTCGTCGGCTATCGCCGCTTGGGTCACAACGAGGCGGACGAGCCGTCCGCGACGCAGCCGGTGATGTATTCCGCGATCCGCGAGCACCCGAGCGTGCGCACGCTCTATGGCCGCAAGCTCGTGGAAGCCGGCGTCATCGCGCAGGACGGGATCGACCAGATGGCCGAGGGTTATCGCGCCGCGCTCGACGAAGGCCGCAATCCGAATCAAGCCGCGCTCGGCATGATCGGCAACCAGTTCACGGTCGACTGGAGCCGCTACACGCAGGCGTCGCTCGCCGACTCGGTGAACACGGCCGTCGCGGACAGCGAGCTCCAACGGCTCGCGGCCGTGATCAACAACTTGCCCGCCACGCTCAAGCTCCATCCGCGCGTGCAGCGCGTCGTCGACGAGCGCCGCCGGATGGCCGCGGGCGAGATCGGCTGCGATTGGGGCTTCGCGGAGACGCTCGCCTACGCCTCGCTCCTCGCCGCGAACTTCCACGTGCGGCTGATCGGCCAAGACAGCCGCCGCGGCACGTTCTTCCACCGTCACGCCGCGCTCATCGATCAGAGCACCGGCGAGGCGTTCGTGCCGCTCGCGCATGTCGCCGCCGACCCGCGCGCGATGCTGGTGGCGGACTCGCTGCTGTCGGAGGAGGCGGTGCTCGGGTTCGAGTACGGCTACAGCACCACCTCGCCCGACACGCTCGTGATCTGGGAGGGGCAGTTCGGCGACTTCGTGAACGGCGCGCAGGTCGTCATCGACCAGTTCATCAGCTCCGGCGAGGCCAAGTGGGGCAGGGTATCGGGCCTCACGCTGTTTCTGCCCCACGGCTACGAGGGCCAAGGTCCCGAGCACTCGTCAGCGCGGCTCGAGCGGTTCCTCCAGCTCTGCGCCGAGCACAACATGCAGGTCGTCGTGCCTTCGACGCCGGCCCAGATGTTCCACATGCTGCGCAGGCAGATGCTGCGGTCTACACGCAAGCCGCTCGTGGTCATGACGCCGAAGAGCCTGCTGCGTCACCGGTTGTCGGTGTCGACGCTCGCGGAGCTGGCGCGCGGCCGGTTTCAGCCGATGATCGAAGAGACCGAGGTCATGGCGGACGACTCGGTGCGGCGCGTCGTGTTCTGTAGCGGCAAGGTCTACTTCGATCTCGCCGAGTTCCGCCGCAACGAGGGCATCGACGGCGTGGCGGTCGTGAGGATCGAGGAACTGTATCCCTTCCCGGTCGAAGAGTATGCTCGCGTGATCGCGCGCTACCGAAACGCCCGAGAAGTCGTCTGGTGTCAAGAAGAGCCGCAGAACCAAGGCGCGTGGTACCAGATTCGCCACCGTCTCCAAGAGCCGCTCTCGGATCGGCATCAGCTGTTCTACGCCGGTCGTCCGGGCGCCGCCGCGCCGGCGTCCGGCATCCACGCGCTGCACGTGCGCCAGCAACAGGCGCTCGTCTCCGCGGCGCTCGCGTCCTCTTCGCGCGAGCGCGCGGGGCTGCAAGTCGGCAAGCGCGCTTGACGTCGGCTGCTCGAGCGCAGTCTCGAAAGGTTTGAAGTGAGCATCGAGGTCAAGGTCCCCCAGCTTCCGGAATCCGTCGCCGATGCGACCCTCGTCGCGTGGCACAAGAAGCCGGGCGACACCGTGCGGCGCGAAGAGAACCTCGTCGACCTCGAGACCGACAAGGTCGTGCTCGAGGTGCCGGCGCCCGTCGACGGCGTGCTCAAGGAGATCGTGGCCGCGGACGGCGCGGTCGTCACGAGTGGCCAAGTGCTCGCCGTGCTCGAAGCCGGGGACGCCGCGGCCGCGGTGCCCGCCGCCTCCGCCGCGAAGCCCGCTCCCGCGAAGCCCGCGGCCGCACCGCCGCCCAAGCCTGCACCAGCCGCCCCGTCAGCGGCGAAGCCCGCGCCTGCGGCGCCGGCCGCCAAACCGCCCCCCGCGCCGGCGCGCGCCGCGAACGGCCCGACGCCGCCGCAGCCGGCGCC
>DASQOL010000121.1:0-7470 GCA_035644475.1 Gammaproteobacteria bacterium
AGCTTTCAAGGTGGTCGAGGAACTGCGCGACCGGTTGCCTGGACTAAGGCTCTCGATCGGATCCCCCGCGGCCGGCTTCAAGGCCCAGATGCGCCGGGCCGACAAGAGCGGTGCGCGGTACGCATTGATCTTGGGCGACGCCGAGGTCGCGGCCGACCGGATCGGCGTCAAGCCCCTGCGGGAAGAACGTCCGCAGGAGCTGATGACGCTCGAAGAGTGCACGCGGCTGCTCGGCGCGGCCCCGCTCGGCATAGAATAGCGCGCTTGGCTCGGGCCGGAGGATGGCGTGGACGAGTATCTGTCAGACAAAGAACAAGTCGAGCGCCTCAGGCAATGGTGGGGCGAGAACGGCTGGTTCCTGATCGGCGGCGCGGCGATCGCGCTCCTGGGCTTCTACGGCTATCGACAATATCAGGCCTATCAGGTCGGGCAGTCGGAGAAGGCCGCGGTGATCTATCAGAGCTTGAAGACCGCCGTCGACGACAACAAGCCGGGCGATGCCGATACGCTGCTCGCGAAGCTGCGCGCCGACTTCCCGTCGAACCCGTACACGCAGCAAGGCGGCTTGCTGGTCGCCAAGTTCGTGCTCGCCTCGGCGCCAGATCGCGCGGCCGATGAGCTGCGTTTCGTCATGGAGCACAGCAAGGACCCGGAGCTCGGGCTGGTCGCGCGTCTGCGGCTCGCGCGCGTGCTCGCCTACCGCGAGAAGTACGACGACGCGCTCGCGGTGCTCACGGTCGCCGACCCGGGCCAATTCGCCGGCCGCTTCAATGAGGTCAAGGGCGACATCTACGCCGCGCGCGGCCGCATCGACGAAGCGCGTGCGGCGTATCTCGCGGCGTTGGTCGCCGACGGCTCCGAGCTCCTCGACCGCAGCTTCCTGCAGATGAAGCTCAACGACCTGCCCGGCAGCGCGCCCGAGACGGCCGCGCCCGCGCCGGGCGAGCCCGCCGCCGGCGCCCCGGCGGCGCCGAGCACCGCCGAGCCCGCGCCGGCCGCGAAGAGCGAAGCCGGAGAAGGCGCGTGATCAAACGCCTGTTCCTGGCGCTTGCTTTGCCGCCGATCGCTTGGGTGGCAGCCGGCTGCGCGAACAGCGGCAAGCTCGAGCCACCGGCCGACCTCACCTCGATCAACCACACGCTCGACGTTCACAAGCTCTGGAGCGGCAAGGTCGGCGGCAGCGCCGCGCGGCTGCGGCTCGGTCTGCGGCCGGCCACCGACGGCGCGCGGATCTTCGCGGGCTCGCACGAGGGCGTGGTCACGTCGTTCGACGCGCAGACCGGCCGCAAGGTCTGGTCGGTGAAGACCAAGCTGCCGCTCGCGGCCGGGCCGGCCTACGGGGAAGGCGTGCTGGCCTTCGGCACCACCGACGGTGACCTCGTGGTGCTCGATGCGAATACCGGCGAGCAGCGCTGGCTCGAGCCCGTGGGCAGCGAGGTGCTCGCCGCGCCCGCGATCGGGCCGAATGTCGTCGTGCTGCGCAGCGTGGATGGGCGCCTACGCGGCTTCGCTAGCCGCGATGGCGCGACACTCTGGACCGTCGAGCAGAACCTGCCCTCGCTCACGCTGCGCGGCAACACCGTGCCGCGCGTCGCCGGCGCGCTCGTCGTCAGCGGCTTCAACAACGGCCGAGTCGGCGCGTACAACCTCTCCACCGGCGAGGCCGCTTGGGAGATCGCGATCGCGAATCCGGCTGGCCGCACCGAGCTCGACAGGCTCGTCGACGTGGGTGCGGGGCTCTCGGTGGTGGGCAACGACGTCTACGTGGTCGGCTACCAGGGGCGCGCGGTCGGCATCGATCTGCAGACGGGCGTAATCCTCTGGCAGCAGGACATGTCGTCGTACGCCGGCCTCGGCGCCGACGTCGACAAGGTCTACGTCACGAGCGACTTCGACTCCGTCGTCGCCCTCGACCGCCAGCGCGGAGCGACGCTGTGGCGCAACGACGCGCTACGCCGCCGCGACGTGACGGCGCCTACGCGCTACGAGAATGCGCTCGTCGTCGGCGACTACGACGGCTACGTGCACTGGCTCGATCCGGACGACGGCCACTTCGTGGCGCGCGAGCACGCGGCGGGCGGCCGAATTTCCGCGGCGCCGCTCGTCGTGGGCGACAACGTCTACGTGCAGGGAGACGACGGCACGGTAGCTGCGTACACCGTGCGCGCCAAGAACGACGACAAAGGCGCCGACAAGGGCGCCGACAAAGGCGCCTAGGTAATATCCTAGGCGGACACCATGCTGCCCGCCGTGGCGCTCGTCGGCCGGCCGAACGTCGGCAAATCGACCCTGTTCAACCGGCTCACCGGCACCCGGGCCGCGCTCGTGGCCGACTTCCCGGGGCTCACCCGCGACCGCCGCTACGGCGTCGCCACGGTCGGCGATCGCAGCTTCATCGTCATCGACACGGGCGGCCTCGCGATCGCGAGCCCCACGGAGATCGCCGCGCTGGTGGCGGAGCAGGTCGACATCGCCATCGAGGAAGCGAGCGCCGTCGTGCTCGTCGTGGATCACAAGGCCGGCCTCACTGCCGAGGACGCGCGGATCGCCGAGCACCTGCGGCGCAAGGCGAAGACGGTCGCGATCGCCGTCAACAAGGCCGAGGGCGTGGCGGGCGAGATGGCCGAGGCCGAGTTCCACGCGCTCGGCCTCGGCAGCCCGATCCGCATCGCCGCGCTGCACGGCCAGGGCATCGACGAGCTCGTCGAGACGGTCGTCGGGCCGCTCCTCGCGGCCGAGGACGAAGGCGCCGCGGGGCTCGAGGGACCCAAGGTCGCCGTCATCGGCCGCCCGAACGTCGGCAAGTCGACGCTGATCAATCGGCTCGTCGGCAGCAACCGCCTGGTCACCTCGCCCGAGCCGGGCACCACGCGCGACAGCGTGCTCGTGCAGTGCGAGCGCGGCGACAACCGGTTCGTGCTGATCGACACGGCCGGGATTCGCCGTCGCGCGCGCGTGAGCGAGGCGGTGGAGAAGTACAGCATCGTGCAGAGCCTGCAGGCCGTCGAGGACGCGGGCGCGGTCATCGCGCTGCTCGACGCGCGCGCCGGCATCACCGACCAAGACACGCACCTGATCGGCATCGCGGCCGAGCGCGGCCGCGCGCTCGTGATCGGCATCAACAAGTGGGACGGGCTCACGAGCGGCGAGCGCCGCGCCGTCGAGCGCGAGATCGATCGCAAGCTCGACTTCGTGCAATACGCGACCGTCCACTACGTGTCCGCCCTGCACGGCAGCGGCATCGCCGAGCTCGTCGACTCGGCGCTCGTCGCTTACGCGTCGGCCGGCGCCGAGTTCAAGACGCCGCGCGTGAATCAGGTCTTGAAGGACGCGCTCGCGGCCAATCCGGCGCCGATCGTCCGTGGCCGGCAGGTGCGGCTGCGTTACGCGCACCAGGGCGGTCGGTACCCGCCGCTGATCGTGGTCTACGGCAATCAGGCGCTGCGGCTGCCGTCGCACTACAAGCGCTATCTCGAGAATGCGTTTCGCGAGGCGCTGCGGCTGCGCGGCACGCCGGTGCGCGTCGAGCTCAGGACCGGGGACAACCCGTTCGCGGGTAAGCGCAACCTCCTCACTCCGCGGCAGGCGAAGAGCAAGCGCCGGCTGCTGCGCGACAAGCACAAGTAACGGCGGGTCGTGTCTCACTTTGGCCGGCTGGCGGGCGTTGCGGTGGCTGCGGCCGCACCTCGAAGGCGTGTGCACCTCCGCTGCGGCACGCGACTTCGCCGGCCTGCGGCCGGTTCCCTCACCACGGCGCGTTCGCCGGGTCCAGAACGCGGTCGTTTGGTTGTTCCGCTCCGTAGAGACGGTGTGCCGCCGCGTTCTGGATGCTCGCCTGCGGCTCGCCCCCGGGCGCTGCGCGCCCGGGCTCCGCGGCTCTCGGCGCTGTGGCTCGGCTCGTCGCTATCGCCGCGGCAGAGGCATCACACGAGTGAGGTGCGGCCGCAGCCGTTGCGGGTATCGCGCGGCCAAAGAGAGACAGGACCTGACGTCGGCGATTCGGCGACAACTAATGCTTGTCGCGGACTAATGTCATAACCACAAGTTTGGGGCCGAGGATTCGCCGCGGTCTTAGACTGCGGCTTCGATTTGCGGAGGGTGGCCGGTGGCGAAAGCACGCCGAACAGTGGTTGTCGCGGGTGAATTTCCGATGCAGCGTGGCGGCTCGCTGCTGAGCCCCACGATAGCCTACGAGACTTGGGGCAAGCTCTCCCGCACGCGCGACAACGCGATCCTGATCTTCACCGGCATGTCGCCGTCGGCGCACGCAGCCTCGAGCGTCGAGGACCCGACCCCCGGCTGGTGGGAGGACATCATCGGTCCCGGCCGGTCGATCGACACGCGCCGCTATTACGTGATCTGCGTGAACTCGCTCGGCAGCTGCTTCGGCTCCACGGGCCCGGCGTCGGTGGACCCGCGCACGGGCGACATCTACCGGCTCAGCTTCCCTGTGCTGTCGCTCGAGGACGTGGCGCGCGGCGGCTACGAGCTGCTCAAGCACTTGGGCGTCGAGCGCTTGAAGGCCACGGTCGGGCCGTCGATGGGCGGGATGAGCGCGCTCGGTTTCGAGATTCTGTTCCCCGGGATGTCCGACGGTTTCGTGAGCATGTCGTCGGGCATGCACTCGCTGCCGTTCTCGATCGCGTTGCGCTCGCTGCAGCGCGAGATCATCCGCAAGGACCCGGAGTGGAACGGCGGCAACTATCCCCGCGACAAGGTGCCGCTCACAGGCATGCGGCTCGCGCGCAAGCTCGGCATGATCACGTACCGCTCGGCCGAGGAGTGGCGCTTGCGCTTCGGCCGCGAGCGCGCGACCCACGCGCACACGAGCGGCGACCAGTTCGGCCAGTTCTTCGAGATCGAGAACTACCTCGAGCACCACGCGAACAAATTCACGGGGCAGTTCGACCCGAACTGCTACCTATATCTCTCTCGCGCGAGCGACCTCTTCGACGTGGCCGAGCACGGCGCGTCGATCGAAGTGGGCTTGAGCAAGCTCAAGGTGAAGCGGGCGCTGATCATCGGCGTGACCACCGACTTCTTGTTCCCGATCCATCAACAGCGCGAGCTCGCGGAGGGTCTCGCGAGCCCGGGACGCGAGGTGGAGTTCGTCGCGCTGAACTCGCTCCAGGGCCACGACTCGTTCCTCGTGGACATGGACAGCTACCGGCCGTTGATCGCGAAGTTCTTCGCCTAGTCGGCTGCCCCCGTCAGCTCTCGGAGGTCGATCGGCTGGTCGAGTCCCGACTGGTCGGCCCCCAGCTGATCGGGAGACACCTGGCCGTCCGTGGCGGGATACCCCAAGGTCGTGAGCATCTTGCCGAACCGCTCGGCGCAGAATTGGCGCTGCGCGGGGCTGAGCTCGTCCCACCACGCGCCGGCGCGACCCTCGCGAAGGAAGTCCGCACGCTTCTCGTCGCCTTGCTCCAGGAATCGCCTCTTCGCGGCACGGAAGCTCTGATTCGCGACCGCGTGGTGAATCTGGGCCGCCGAGCGCTCCACGCCGAAGTGCGCGAGCAGCCGGCGGCATTCGCGCCCCGGCTGGGTCAACAGGTCCTCGTACCTGATCACGCAGGCGCCCGCGTCGAGATACGCATAGATGTGCTCGTCCCAGGCCTGCGCGCACCATGGGTTGACCTCGCGGTTGCCGTCGGCGAGCGTGAGGATCATGCGGCACAGGCGGACGCTCTCCAGCCACTCCTTGCGGGCGGCGGGGAGGAGCCGCCGCGTGCTGTGCGTGACCTTGCCGAGCCAGGACGGCGGCCGGAAGGAGAAGAAGTTCGCGCCCGAGATGGCGACGTCGCGCACGTCGCGGACGACGTAGACGACGTCCGCCAGGCTGAAGTCGCGCCGCATCGCCCCGTAGGAGTGGTGTCCCTTGAACACCTCGATGTCGGACTCACGCCCTTGGCCTTCGATTGCCACGTCGTTGTTGTGGGGCTCCTTCCAGAAACCTCTGACCGGAGCCCCAAGAAGCTCCGCGGTGAGCCGCGTGAGCCACGTATTGCCGCTCTTCGGGTAACCGACGACCAGCACGCGCCGTTTCGTCATCTTCCCTCCCTGATCGAAGTGTCCCCCCGTCCAAATTTTTCTACGGAAGCGCTCGGCGTGCTCTGAAGAATTCTTAGGCGGGCGCGACGTCCGCCTCGGCGGGGGAAAGGTTCACTGACGATCGAACACGAACCGGTACTCGAGCTCTTCGTTCTTGTCGTTCTTGAAGAGCGCGGTCAAGGTCAGCGTCTTGCCGTCCTCCGACACCCGCCGCCGGCCGTGCCCTACGACGCGGCCGTCCGTTTTGTCGGTCCATTCAACGGTGTGCGAGTCGACGGGTGTTTCAGAATAGGTTTGCCGCGGCTTCGTGCCGTCGATCTGCAGCTGCGCCAGACTGAAGGAGTCGAACTCCGGGTAGTCCTTGCCGTCCGGCTTCGCGGCGAACTGCAGGAAATTGGGGTGCCCTTGCGCGTCGACGACGACGGCGAGTCCGATCAGCGCTCCGTCGTCGGCAAGCTGGTAGCTGCGCATGTGCACCTGCGGCGGCGGTCCCGGCGGCAGGTGCGAGGCGGCGACGTTTTGCTTCCACGTTCCGAGGATATGCGGAACTTGAGCGTGCACCCGCCTCGTGCAGAGGCCGAGCAACAGCACGACGACGACAGCGGCAGCAAATCTCATGCTCGCTCCCTTGGGCGTCGGTGCCTATCCGCACCGGCCAAAAGGCTACCATGAGGCGCGCAAGTACGGATTCCGTAGTAGACAAAGGAGCGACAAATGCAATACGCGCGACTCGGCGACACGGGATTGATCGTTTCCCGCCTCTCGTTCGGCAGCATGACGTTCGGCACCGGCGCCGGCCCGTTCGCGTCGGTGTCCAAGGTCGACCAGGCGGGCGCCGACGAGCTCGTGGCGCGGGCGATCGACGGCGGTATCAACTTCTTCAACTCCGCCGATGTCTATGCCGGTGGCGAGTCGGAGCGGATGCTCGGCAAGGCGATCGGCGCCAGGCGCCAGCAGGTCGTGATCGCGACCAAGCTCGGCAACCGCATGGGTGAGGCGCTGGTCGAGTCGGGCCTATCGCGCCGCCAGGTGCTCGCGGCCGTCGACGCGAGCCTCGCGCGGCTGGGCACCGACTACATCGACGTCTATCTGCCGCACAAGGTCGACCCGCTGACGCCTGTCGAGGAGACGGTCGAGGCGCTCGAGGACGTGGTGCGGCAGGGCAAGGTGCGCTACCTCGGTTTCTCGAACTGGCCGGCGTGGCTCGCGGCCAAGGCCGTCGGTCTGCAGCGCGCGCGGGGCGGGAGCCAATTCCGCGCCGCCGAGATGTACTACTCGCTCGTCGGCCGCGACCTCGAGCACGAGGTGGTGCCGTTCTGCCTCGACGCCGGCGTCGGCGTGATGGCGTGGAGCCCGCTCGCGGGCGGCTTCTTGAGCGGCAAGTACACGCGCGCGAAGCCGAAGGGCGAGAGCGGCGAC
>DASQOL010000122.1:0-27090 GCA_035644475.1 Gammaproteobacteria bacterium
ACTTGCAAGCCCGCGTCGGACGGCCTCGCGGCGGGCTGAACGAAGGAGCATCGACATGAGCAACGCATACAAGGCGTACCAACGCGCGGCCGATCTCGGCACGCCCGAGCCCAGGGCGGGGACCAAGCTCGTCACACTCACGATCGACGGCGACGCGGTCACGGTCCCTGAGGGCACGACCGTCTTGCGAGCCGCCGCTCTCAACGGAATCAACATCCCGAAGCTTTGTGCCACAGACAGTCTCGAGCCGTTCGGCTCGTGTCGTCTTTGTCTCGTCGAGATCGAGGGCATGCGCGGCTTGCCCGCCTCGTGCACGACGGAAGCGAAAGCCGGAATGAAGGTCACCACGCAGAACGCGAAGGTGGCGAAGACGCGGCGCAACGTGATGGAGCTCTACATCTCCGATCACCCGCTCGACTGCCTGACGTGTCCCACCAACGGCGACTGCGAGCTGCAGGACATCGCCGGCGCCGTGGGCTTGCGCGAGGTCCGCTACGGCTACGCCGGTGAGAATCACCTCGACGCAAAGAAGGACACGAGCAATCCGTATTTCACCTTCGACCCGTCGAAGTGCATCGTCTGCTCGCGCTGCGTGCGTGCGTGCGAGGAGGTGCAGGGCACCTTCGCGTTGACGATCCAGGGCCGCGGCTTCGAGTCGAAAGTCAGCCCGAGCCAGAACCAATCCTTCCTCGACTCCGAGTGCGTGTCGTGCGGGGCCTGCGTGCAGGCGTGCCCCACGGCCACGCTCACCGAGAACTCGATCATCGAGGCCGGCAAGCCCGAGCACTCGGTGATCACGACGTGCGCGTATTGCGGCGTCGGCTGCTCGTTCCGGGCCGAGATGAAGGGTCAGGAAGTTGTGCGCATGATGCCGAACAAGGACGGCCATGCGAACCACGGTCACTCGTGCGTCAAGGGTCGATTCGCGTTCGGCTACGCCACGCACAAGGACCGCATCAAGAAGCCGATGATCCGCGAGACGATCCACGAGCCGTGGCGCGAGGTCTCGTGGGACGAGGCGTTCACGTTCGCGGCGGGGAAGATCAAGAGCATTCAGGCGAAATACGGCAAGGGCTCCGTCGGCGGCATCACGTCGTCGCGCTGCACCAACGAGGAGACCTACCTCGTGCAGAAGCTCGTGCGCGCCGCGTTCGGCAACAACAACGTCGACACTTGCGCGCGCGTCTGCCATTCGCCCACCGGCTATGGCCTCAAGACTACGCTCGGCGAATCGGCCGGCACGCAATCGTTCGACTCGGTGATGAAGTCGGACTGCATCATCGTGATCGGCGCGAACCCCACGGATGCACATCCGGTATTCGCCTCGCAGATGAAGCGGCGGCTCCGCGAAGGCGCGAAGCTCATCGTCGTCGACCCGCGCGAGATCGACCTCGTGCGCTCGCCGCACGTCCAGGCGTCGTATCACCTGCAATTGCGCCCGAGCACCAACGTCGCGGTCGTCAACGCACTCGCACACGTGATCGTGACCGAAGGGCTCGAGAAGAAGGAGTTCATCGCCGAACGTTGCGACGTCGAAGGTTACAAGACGTGGCGCGAGTTCATCGTCGACCCGCAGAATTCGCCCGAGAACGCGGCGAAGGAAACGGGCGTCGACCCGCAGCTGATTCGCGGCGCGGCGCGGATGTTCGCCTCCGTGCCGAACGGCGCGATCTACTATGGCCTCGGCGTCACCGAGCACAGCCAGGGCTCGACCACGGTCATGGCCATTGCGAACCTGGCGATGTGCACCGGCAACATCGGCCGCGAAGGCGTGGGCGTGAATCCGCTGCGCGGCCAAAACAACGTGCAAGGCTCGTGCGACATGGGTTCGTTCCCGCACGAGTTGCCGGGGTACCGGCACGTGTCGAACGCCGTGGTGCGTGCGCAGTTCGAGAAGGAGTGGGGCGTACCGATCATGTCCGAGCCCGGCATGCGCATCCCGAACATGTTTGACGCGGCGGTCGCCGGGCAATTCAAGGCGCTCTACGTCCAGGGTGAAGACGTCGCTCAGTCCGATCCCGACACGCACCATGTCACGAATGCGCTGTCGTCGCTCGAGTGCATGATCGTGCAAGACATCTTTTTGAACGAGACGGCGAAGTTCGCGACCGTGTTCCTGCCCGGCTCGTCGTTTCTCGAGAAGAACGGCACGTTCACGAACGCGGAGCGCCGCATTTCGCCGGTTCGCAAGGTCATGGAGCCGCTCGCGGGTCTCGAGGACTGGGAAGTCACGCAGAAGCTCTCAAACGCGCTCGGCTATCCGATGAGCTACAAGCACCCGAGCGAGATCATGGACGAGATTGCGCGGCTCACGCCGACGTTCACGGGCGTGAGCTTCGAGAAGATCGAGAAGCTTGGCAGCATCCAGTGGCCCTGCAACGACCAGGCCGTCAACGGCACGCCGACGATGCACATCGGCGAGTTCGTCCGTGGCAAGGGGCTGTTCAAGGCCACACCGTACGTGCCCACCGACGAGGTCACCACGCGGATGTACCCGCTGCTGTTGACTACCGGCCGAATCCTGAGCCAGTACAACGTCGGCGCTCAGACCCGCCGCACCGAGAACGTGAAGTGGCACGACGAGGATGTGCTCGAGATCCACCCGCACGACGCCGAGCAACGCGGCATCCAGGAGGGCGATTGGGTCGGTCTCAAGAGCCGTGCGGGCGAGACCGTGCTGCGCGCCGTGTTGAGCGAGCGCATCCAGCCGGGCGTGGTCTACACGACCTTCCACCATCCGTTCTCGGGCGCGAACGTGGTCACCACGGACAACTCCGACTGGGCAACGAACTGTCCGGAGTACAAGGTCACGGCCGTGCAGGCCCACAAGGTCACGGGCATGTCCGACTGGCAAAAGAAGTTCACGGAATTCACCGACGAGCAGCTCGAGTTCCTTGAGCGCGCGCGCTCGCCTGCGGCCGTAAGCTGACCTTAAGCCCCCCATGGACATCGAGAAGCTCGTCAGGATGGCGAATCAGATCGCTGCGAACAGCGACTACGGCCCGGACAAGGACAAGATCGCGGCGACCGTGGCCGACCACCTGACCCGATTCTGGACGCCGGAGATGCGCGCCGCGATCATCGAAGGGCACCGGCGCAAGATCCTCGATCTTTCGCCCACCGCCGCGCGCGCGGTCGAGAAGCTCGCCCCCGTCAAGGCCGCCTGAGCGTCAGGGCGGCGGCCGACCGCGGCCGCTCGCTTTGCGGCGGCGACCCCAAGTAGTATGCACGGCGGATCGTCCGGGCCCGCGCGATCCGCAGAGCCGATCGACGACGGGGCCGAAAAGGAAGTCCAGGTTGTTTCGAAAATCAGTCGAGCGGTGCTACAACATCGCTGAGCTGCGCAAGCGCGCCAAGAAGAACATGCCGGCCCCCATGTTCCACTACATCGACGGCGCGGCCGACGACGAGTGGACGCTCAGGCGCAATACCGCCGCGTTCGACGCGTACGAGTTCATGCCGCGCGCGCTCGTCGACGTCTCGAAGATCGACATGTCGACCACGCTGTTCGGTCAGAGGATCGACTGGCCGTATTTCTGCTCGCCGACCGCGCTCCAGCGTCTGTTTCACCACGAAGGCGAAGCGGCGACGGCTCGCGCGGCGCACGCGAGCGGCACCATCTTTTCGCTGTCGAGCATCTCCTCGGTGAACATCGAGGACGCCGCGAAGCTCAGCGACGGACCGAAGGTGTTCCAGGTCTACATGTTCAAGGACCGGAGCCTGAGCAGGGAATTCGTGCAGCGCGCGAGGGACAGCAAATACGTCGCGCTCCAGCTCACCGTCGACGTCACGGTGTCGGGCAACCGCGAGCGCGACATCGTGACCGGCATGACGGTGCCGCCGAGGCTCGCGCTCATGAGTCTGCTCGACATCGCGATGAAGCCGAAGTGGGTGTACAAGCACCTCACGACGCCGAGGATCGAGGTGGCCAACGTCGCTCACCGGCCGCCGCCCGGCAGCGAGAACCTCGGCGGCATCATTCAATACCTGAACGCCCAGATCGACCGCAGCGTGACTTGGAAGGACGCCGAGTGGATGATCAAGGAGTGGGGCGGACCGTTCGCGATCAAGGGCATCATGACGGGTGAAGACGCCAAGCGCGCGGCGGACATAGGCGCCACCGCCGTCATGGTCAGCAATCACGGCGGACGACAGCTCGACTTTTCGCCGGCCCCGTTCGACGCGCTCAAGGAGATCGTCGACGCCGCGGGCGACCGGCTCGAAGTGATCCTCGACGGCGGCGTGCGCCGGGGGACGCACATTCTGAAGGCCCTCGCTCTCGGTGCGCGCGCGTGCTCGGCGGGCCGGCCGCATCTGTACGGTTTGGGTGCCGGCGGCGAAGCCGGAGTCACTCAAGCGCTCAAGATCCTCAAGACCGAGCTCGCGCGCGACATGGCGCTCGCCGGGGTCGCGAAGTTGGCCGACATCGACCCGAGCTTGATCCGTCGAGTAGGCGCAGGCTGACACGCTCGGAGGCGCATCGAAGGCCGAAGCGGTAGACACGGTGACGTAGCCGACAACAGGCCCGAACCGCGCATTTTTCCGTGGCACTATACGGCGTTGGCGTTGAACCGGAGATCTGCGGTGCTCGTGACCCGATTCGCGATTCTCGGAGCTCTGCTGCTCTCGTCTTTCGGCACCCGCGCGCAAGGCGTCGTCACGCTGCGCGTTTTGTCGCTGCCCGCGGCCAAGCTCATCGCCGAGACCGCGCTCGCGGAGTGCGCGGCGCGCGGCTTCCACACGGCGGTGGCCGTGGTCGATCGTTACGGGCAGCTGCTCGTGCTGCTGCGCGACGAGCAGGCGACCCCCGCCACGATCGACATGGCGCGCGGCAAGGCGTATACCGCGCTCGTGTTTCGCTCGTCGACGCTCGAGTTTCAGAAAGCCACGGCGAGCGATCCGGCTCGCGCCGCGCAGCGCGACGTGCCCGGCATCCTCGCGCTCGGCGGCGGCGTGCCGATCACCGTGGGCGGGGAAATCATCGGCGGAGTCGCGAGCTCCGGCTCGAATCAGACCACCGACGACGAGTGCGCGCGCGCGGGCTTGGCCAAAGCCGCGGACCTCTTGAAGTAAGCGCTCGAAAACGGAGCCCCCATGACTACCGCCTACGACTTCACCGCCACCGACATCGACGGCCGCGCGCGGCCGCTGCGCGAGTTCGAGGGCCAAGCTCTGCTGATCGTCAACGTCGCATCGAAGTGCGGGTTCACGCCGCAGTACGCCGGCCTAGAGGCTCTCTGGCAGAAGTACCGGGGCCGCGGCTTCGCGGTGCTCGGCTTTCCGTGCAATCAGTTCGGCCACCAGGAGCCCGGCGACGAGACCGCGATCAAGCAGTTCTGCGAGACGAGCTTCGGCGCGTCGTTTCCGCTGTTCGCGAAGATCGACGTCAACGGCGCGGGTGCGCATCCGCTCTATCAGTGGCTCAAGGGCGAGAAGGCGGGCGTGCTTCGCACCGAGGCGATCAAGTGGAACTTCACGAAGTTCCTCGTCGATCGCGACGGCGGGCCCGTCAAGCGCTATGCGCCCACGGACACGCCCGAGAAGATCGACAAGGACGTCGCCGCGCTGCTCGGGCAACTGTGACCAGCCGACGAGGCTGGACAACGCCGCGGCGGACTGCTTCGATAGACGGTAGCCGAATATCTCCAAATTGCGTCACGCGACGGAGCAACCCATGAACGTTCGCCATCTCGTCGTCATCGCGATTGCCGCGTCCGCGGCCGCTTGTGCACCGGACGCGTCCACTCCCGCGGGTTCTGCGGCCGCTGCCGCCGGCGCGGCGCGGCTCCCGCGCACGTCGTGGGGCGATCCCGCCATCGAGGGCACGTACACCAACAAGGACGAGTACGGCACGCCGTTCGAGCGGCCCGACGCTCTGGCCGGCAAGCGCCGCGAGGACTTCGGCCCGAACGAGATGAAGGATCTGATGGTGGCGCGTACGGCAGCGGGCCGCGCGAGCGCGGCGCGGATTGGCGGCAGCCGCGACAACGACACCGGCGCGGGTCCGCCGCACTGGTACGAGTATCTCGACGCGATCAACGGCCGCCCGTGGTTCGTGTCGGAGCCCGCGGACGGCAAAGTACCGCCGCTCACCGAGGAAGGCCGGCAGCGCGGCCAGCAGGCGCGGCAGGCGCTCGCCAAGCGCGACGCCCCGGATACGTACACGGACATGAGCCTCTACGATCGTTGCATCACGCTCGGGCTGCCGAACTCCATGATGCCGATGATCTACGGCAACGCGTACGAGATCACGCAGTCGCCGGGCTTCGTCGCGATCCGTTACGAGATGGTGCACGAGACGCGCGTCATTCCTCTCGACGGATCGCCGCACCCCGCGCCGGCGCTGGGTTTCTTGATGGGCGATGCACGCGGGCACTGGGAAGGCGACACGCTCGTCGTCGAGACCACCAACATCCGCGAGCCGGCCGCGTATCGCAACGCGAGCGCAGCGCTCAAGATCACCGAGCGCTTTACGCCGGCCGGTAACGGCACGCTGAGCTGGCAAGTCCGGTTCGACGATCCCGCGACCTGGACCGCGCCGTGGGCGTTCGAGATGCCGCTCAAGAAGCGCGCGGACGCGGCGCCGTTCGAGTACGCGTGCCACGAGGGTAACTTGGGGCTCGGAAACATATTGAGCGCTGCCCGTGCCGTGGAGCGCGGCGCCGGCGTGCCTAGTGCGAGCTCCGCGCCGCGGTAGTCTCGTTTCGCGCCTTCGACTACTATCCGCCGGGGGCTTGAGTTCGCAACCCGATGGGATCGACCGCTCGTCGACTACGACGCGTATCGCGCAGCCCGTGGCTTTTGGCCGTGGCGCTCGCAGCGGTCGGTCTCGAAGCACCCGCCCACGCCGTCAAGCACGTCTTGCTGCTCTTCCCCTACGAGGACGCGCTCGGCACCAACGCGCCGCTGCGCAGCGGCTTGGCCGGTGTGCTGCACGGCTCCGAGGAGCGCGTGGAGGCCTATAGCGAGTTCCTCGACGCTGCTCGATTTCCGGGGCCCGACAGCGAGCAGCACATGATGGAGTTCTTGCGGCAGAAGTACTCGGAGACGCCGATCGACCTCGTCGTCACGATCGGCCAGCCGGCGTACTCCTTCCTCGGCCGGCACCGCGAGGAGCTGTTCGCCGGGCAACCATGGATCATTGCCGGCATACGCGAGAGGACGCTCACCGACGGCGAGGTTCCGCCGAACGCCGTCGCCGTGCTGAGTCACTTCGATTCCGCCGGCGCGCTCGAGCTCGCGCTCGCGCTGCAGCCCGATGCGCGCGAGGCGATCTTCGTATCGGGCGCGTCGGTGCTCGATCGACGTTGGGTCGACGCGGCGCGCGCGCAGCTGCCCGACTACGGTGACCGGCTGAAGATCACGTACCTCGCGGGCGAGACGATGCCGAGGTTGCTCGAGCGGCTCGCGCGCCTGCCCCGCGACACGATCGTCGTCTATCAGGTCATCTCGCGCGACGGCAACGACGAGCACTTCCTGTCCGAGGAGCTCGTGGGGCCGATCTCGGCCGCCTCGAGCGCTCCGGTGTACGGCGTTTTCGAGACGTATCTCGGCGGTGGCATCGTGGGCGGCCGGTTCGAGTCCTGGGAAGGAATCGGCGCCGGCATCGGCGGCGCCGTGCAACGCATGCTGGCGGGGGAACGGCAGCCGCTGCGCTCGTACACGGCGCCGCCGGCGTTTGCCGTCGACTGGCGACAATTGCGCCGCTGGGGTTTCGACGAGAACCGGCTGCCGCCAGGCACCACGGTGCTCTACCGCGAACCTTCGGCGTGGGATCAGTACAAGTCGCTCGTGTTCGCCGTGGCCGCGCTCGTGGCGGTGCAGGCGCTATTGATCGCCGTCTGGCTGCTGCGACTGCGCGAGCTGCGCGCCGGGCGCGCTCTCAAGCTCGCGGAAGCCGAAACGCAGCAGCAGCGCGAGCAGGTGATGCACCTGACGCGCGTCGCGATCCTGGGTCAGTTGTCCGGCGCGCTGGCGCACGAGCTCAACCAACCGCTCACCGCGATCTTGAGCAACGCGCAGGCCGCCCAACGGATGCTCGCTCGGCAGCCGCTCGATCTGGGAGAGTTTCACGCGATTCTCGGCGACATCGTCGCGGACAACACGCGCGCCGGCGACGTGATCTCGCGCCTGCGCGCGCTGTTGCGCCGCGGCGGCACGCAGCTCGAGCCGCTCGACATCGGCGCCGTCGTAGCCGACGTGCTCGCGCTGACGCGCGGCGAGCTCGCCGCGCAGCAGATCGCGATTCGAACGCAATGCGCGGCCTCGCTGCCCCTCGTGCTCGGCGATCGCGTGCAGCTCCAGCAGGTGCTGCTCAATCTCTTGCTGAACGCGAGCGAGGCCATGAACGCGAACGCCCCGCACGACCGTCGATTGACCGTGTCGACGGCGTTGAACGACGAAGGCCTCGTCGTCGTCGCGATCGCCGACAACGGCTCCGGGATCGAGCCCGCGACGGCCGGCCGCCTGTTCGAGCCGTTCTTCACGACGAAGGAGAACGGCTTGGGGCTCGGCCTCTCGATCTGCCGGTCGATCGTCGCGGCGCACGGCGGCCGGCTCGAGGCGGGCAACAATCAGGAGCGCGGCGCGACCTTCACGCTCACCTTGCGGTGCGCCGTTCAGGTGATGGAGATGCCCGAGAGTGTCGCGCGCGTGCGCGCGGGCTGAGCGACGACGGCGAGCGGTTAAGGCCGCCGCGCGGCGCGGCGTTTCACGGCCGGTTTGCGCGCGGCGGCGCTCGCCGCCGTGGCGGGACGCGCTCGCGTCAAGCGGCGCAGCTTCGGGTGATAGGGCTGCCGTGAGCCGCGGCCCGCGCGCCAAGCGCCGCGCGGCCGGCGTCACGCTCAGCGTGCGCTGAAGAACTCGGCGATGTCCGTCACCGCCGCCGGCGCCTCGTCGAGCACCAGGTGCCCGGCGTCGGCGTAGAGTCGCACCTCGGCGCGCGGCAGGAGTCGCGACCACTCGCGCTGCTGCGCCACCGGCGTTAGCCGGTCGGCCTTCCCCCAGACGAGCAAGGTCGGCATCGTGAGGCGGTGCAGGTAGCGCGGCAGCTTGACGTCGTACGGCGTGGCGCCGAGCACGCGAGCCGCGGTGACGGTCTCCTTCTCCCGCTCCGCGATGAAAGCCGCGTCGGGTGCGCCCGCCGGCAGGTGCTTTAGGACCGTTTGCGGATCGTGGCCGAGCAGCGCAGGCAGATCTTGCGGCGGCACCTTCAAGAAGTCGGTGGTCGGGTGCCCCGGCGTCGGAATGCCGATGGGGCAGACGAGCGCGAGGCGCTCGATGAGAGACGCATGCTCGATGCCGAGCTTCGCCCCGATGAAGCCGCCCATCGAGTGACCGACGATCCGGACTTTCTTCAAGCCCAGCGCCTCGAACAGCTCCAAGTAGTGGAGCGCGTAGTCGTGGATCTCCGTGACGCCGGGATCGGCCGCCGACTCGCCGAAGCCCGGATGATAGGGCACGAACACCTGGAAGCGCCGGAACCACGGCGTGGCGAAAAGAAAACGCGTGACCGTGCCCGCGCCGTGCAGATACACGAGCGGCGGGCCGCTGCCGGCCGTGAGCACGACCGTATCGATGCCGTTGATCGTGAGAGTGCGGCGCGCGAAGTCCGTCATCGTGGGTCCTCGAGATGGCGGCGGCGGCGCGCCCCCGCGAGCGCGGGATTTCTTTCCCGGAGCGGCGACCGTACACTCGTTCGCGACGACTCACCAGTCCCGGCACACCGCGCGGCGGCGTCGCGCGGCGCCGGGGTATTCCGTTGGCCACACCCAGAATCACAGAGCTCGAGCATTGGGACGCGGTAGCGCCGCGCTTCCGGGGGCTCGCCGACTTGCCGTGGCCGGCCTGGCTCGACAGCGCGTCACGGCGCGTCGGCGCGCGCTACGACATCCTGGTCGCCGACCCGTACGTCACGTTGCGCACGCGCGGCGCAGTCACCGAGATCTCGCGCCGCGGCGGCGAGACGGTCGAATCGGCGCGCGCGCCGCTCGAGCTCGTTCGCGAGGCGCTCGGTAGCACGTGCGCGCCGGCGCCCGGTTTGCCGTTTTTCGGCGGCGCCGTCGGCTACGTGAGCTACGATCTCGGCCGGCGCTTCGAGCGGATCCCGTCGCTCGCGGCGGCGGACATCGCCATGCCCGAGCTCGCGATCGGCATCTACGACTGGGCGGTGATCGTCGACCACGTCGACCGCAAGACGTGGCTCGCGGGCCTCGGCCGCGACTCCCGCACGTTCGCGCGTTGGCTCGAGCTCGTCGAGCGTCTGCACGCGAAGCAAACGAAGGCGGCGCCGGCCTTTCGGGTACTGTCGCCCCCGACCCCGGGCGTGAGCCGCGCCGAGTATGCGGCGGCGTTCGCGCGCGTGCAGGACCACATTCGCCGCGGCGATTGCTATCAGGTGAATCTCACGCAGCGTTTTGTCGCGCGCGCCGAGGGCGACGCCTGGCGCGCGTATCTGCGCTTGCGCGAGATCAATCCGGCGCCGTTCGCCGCGTTCCTGGACTTCCCCGACGGCAGAGTGCTGTCGTCGTCGCCCGAGCGCTTTCTGCGAGTCGACGGCGACCGCGTCGAGACGAAGCCGATCAAAGGCACGCGGCCGCGAGCCGCCGACGCCGCGCGCGACCGCGCTCAGGCGGAGGCGCTGCGCTCGAGCGCCAAGGACCGAGCCGAGAACGTGATGATCGTCGACCTCTTGCGCAACGATCTCGGCAAGAGCTGCGTGCCGGGCTCGGTGCGCGTGACCAAGCTCTTCGACGTCGAGAGCTATGCGAGCGTGCACCAGCTCGTGAGCACGATCGAGGGCCGCCTCGCGCCGGGCAAGCACGCGCTCGACGTGCTCGCGGGCTGCTTCCCCGGCGGCTCGATCACGGGCGCGCCGAAGGTCGCGGCGATGAAGATCATCGAGGAGCTCGAGCCGCAGCGCCGCAGCGTCTATTGCGGCTGCATCGGCTACGTCGGCTACGACGGCAACATGGACACGAACATCGCCATCCGCACGCTCGTGCAGCACGGCGAGCACGTCTACACGTGGGCGGGCGGCGGCGTCGTCGCGGATTCCGAGGTGGACGCCGAGTACCAGGAGAGCCTCGACAAGGCCGCGGCCCTGTTGGCCGTGCTCGACGAGCGGGCGTTTACGGCCGCGAGCTAGGCGCGCGCTTCGGGTGTCCGAGGCGCGGAACGCCGCCGCCGGACCGGATCCACGGCGCTTCGAGCAAGGGCCGTGGAGCCGCGGTGAAGCCGCGCGGCGGGCGCGCGTGAATACTAGCCGGGTGTGAGGGCCGGGCAATTTCGCGCCGGCGCGCATTGCACTCGAAACGAAAGGACGCGAACCATGACTACTCAGACCTCGGGCGCCGGGCAGACCCAAGCCGGCGCGACCTACAGTGGCGCCTGCTTTTGCGGCGCCGTGCAGATCACCGTGACCGGCGAGCCGGCGGCGATGGGCTATTGCCACTGCGACTCGTGCCGCCATTGGTCGGCCGGGCCCGTCAACGCCTTCACGCTCTGGAAGCCCGAAGCCGTGCGCGTGACGCGCGGCGCCGACAAGATCGGCACGTATCACAAGACGCCGAAGAGCTACCGCAAGTGGTGCACGGTGTGCGGCGGGCACCTGCTGACCGAGCATCCGCATTGGGGGCTCGTCGACGTGTACGCGGCGGTGATCCCGGACTTCCCGTATCGCGCGGGCGTCCACGTGAACTACCAGGAGACGAAGCTGCCGATCAAGGACGGTCTGCCGAAGCTCAAGGACGTACCGAAGGAGATGGGCGGCTCCGGCACCGTCATCGCGGAGTAACCCGCGGCCGCGAGCGCATGGAGCGCGCTCGCGGCCGACCGCCGCCATCGTAGACCGAAGGGCCAATGTGGGAGCGGCCGCGCCCGCTCACACTCGGGCCACGAGACGGTTGGGTGGCCCCATGGAACAAGCGATTCGCGCGGACAACGTCCTCACGGGCAAGGTCGTGATCCAGGGGCTGGTCTTCCACTGGGTCTGCGCGGACGGCGACCTCGAGGTTTCGCACTCCCGCTACGGCCGGCGCGTCCTCGCGCTCGAGCGCTTCGATCCCGACGTGCTTGCGCGGCTGGTCGCGATCGGAATGGTCGCCGAGCCCGACGCCGGCGAGCCGTAAGCCGCTTCGGCCGCCTTCACTCGAGCGAGTAGATCACGTCCGCGAGCTCCGCTCGCACGATATAGCGCTGCGGCGCCGAGCCCACGAAGTAGAACGGATAGCACGTGATCAGCGTGAGGTTGGCGTGCTCCGTAGGCGTCAGCACGGCGACGTCGTCCGGCTCGACGATGCGAATGTCGACGACGGTGTAGTGCAGCGTCGAGTCGAGCAGGTCCACGATGACCTCGTCGCCTTCGGCGACGTCCTTGAGCGGCCGGAAGAACCCGTCGCGGTGCGCCGCGATGCCGACGTTGCCCGCTGGACCGAACGGCGGCGTCCATTCGACGCGGCCGGCGCCGCGGTTCAAGTTGACCTCGCTGGTTCCTTCGTACACCGCCACTTCGATGCCGACGGCCGGAATTCGCAGCACGGCTTCGGGGTCCGAGTTCTTCTCGGTCTGCGACTCGCGATAGGCGGCGATCCGGACCTGCGACCACAAGCTCTGGTCGGGCGGCGCGGCGTGCAGCCCGAGCGCGGCGCCGTGCGCGACGCCATGCGTGACCGACAGCGGCGCGACGACCTCGTCGGGACGGCTCGTGACCGTCAGCGCATGCGCGACCGGCCGCTCCGCGCGGCCCGACGCTGCGGCGCGGCTGCGGCGCGCGGCGTCGAATGCTTCGACGCCCTGATCGCGCTCGAGCGAGAGCAGCAACCGCGCCGCGATGAATAGACCGATGAGCACCGACCCGAGCACCAGCAGCAACAACGCGGTCCACGCGGCTACATTGGCTTTTCCACTGTTCGACATCCGCGCCACGACCAGCCCCCGACGCCGGCAAAAAACCTCGCGCGCAATTACGCACGCACGCTCGGTGCGCGCGCCACTTGGACCTTCGTCCCATTCGGGTTAGAGTCGAAATCGTCCCGGCAAGCAATAACAACCAAGAAGAGGGGCGTTCCGTCATGCCGATCCCATCATTCCAAACGTGGATGACCGAAACGAAGCTCGGCGTGACGCGTCCGAGGAGCTCGCAGCTCAAAGAGATCGATGACGCGATCCAGCTCTACGAGCGCACCAAGAACGACGCCAATCTCTTCCGGATCAAGAACGCGTTCGAGGACTGGAAGCGTTCCAAGGGACCCGCCTGGAAGGCGAGCGACCGCAACAAGGGCGGCGCGATCACGCGGCTCGATCAAGAGCTCGCGAAGGTGGACTACCGCACCTACCAGCTTACGGGCAACCGCTTCACGATGGAGGAGCTGAAGGCGCTTGCCTACGTCGGCAGTGAACGGAAGAAGGTCATTGCGAATGTTTTTCAGGGCAAGGAAGTCACGTTTCGCAACAGCCCCAAGGCGGTGAAGCAGGCCGTCACGGATGCGGCCGAGCAGGTGAAGACAAAATGCACTGACGCGAAGAACTTCCTTCAAGGCAAGGGCAAGAAGAGCACGCTGTCGCCCGCGGAGGCGGCTCAGAAGAAGCTCGAGGAAATGGCCAAGGCGATGTTCGCCGTGGATACGCTCGAGTCCATCGGCTCTCTCGGCGGGTTCATCATCGACATCGTCACGAAATGCGGCGTGAGCGTCGCGCCGGTGGTGGGTCACATCAAGGACGGCTACGACCTGTTCACGGGCTGGGCGAAGGCGGCCAAGTCGTTGCACGACCAATACAGCATCGGCAACCGCGCATACGTCATCGAAACAGGCGTGCCCGCGGCCGCGTTTCAAGGTTTGAAGACCTGCCTGGTCGACGAGACGAAGAACCAAGCGGCCGCCGCGAGCATCGCGACGACGTCGTTTGCCCTGAAGACCGGCCTCGCGTTCGCCGACGGCGGCGCGATCAGCGGTCCCGTCGTGGGCGCCGCCAACGCCGTCGCAAGCCTGTCGCTGCAGCTGTACTGGCTCGCGACCGAGTGGAAGGCCACCAAGGCGATCAATACGGCGCTCACTGCCGGCAAGCTCGACGTCAGCTTGTTCCGCACCTATCCGTTGATGGGCTGCTATCTGATGACGAGCGCGACGTTCAGCGATCTGATTCCGATCGAGTGCTTCGGCACGCCCGGCTGGATGGACTACGTCGAGAACCTGAAGAAGCGCAAATTCGACGGAATCTACGACGCGGCGACGGGGCTCATCGACAAGTCGCCGTGGGAAATCAAAGGTCTGCCGAAGCGCCCGGTGAAGGGAGCCGGAGTCCAGCTCGGAATGTTGAGCGCCGCAAAGGATCTCGGCAGCAACGTCAAGGAAGTGTTCAGCTAGTCTTCGTCCCGTCCGGCCGTCGGTCGACCCTCCCTCGATCGACGGACATGCGCTCGAACACCCGCGTTTCGCCGCCGATTCCGCGGCGCCCGCCGCGGTTGGGCTTTGGTCCAATGGTGACCCGTCTCCCGCGACGGTTAGCTGCGAGTCGTGAAACGGGCTCGTGCGGGATCATTCGGGAGAGCACACATGGCGTTCAAATTCATAGTCGCCGGCCTCGGCGCGTTCCTTGCGATCGCGGGAACAACGGCGTCGGCGCAAACGGCATTCGAGCGGAGCGGTGACAAAGCAGTCACGAAGCTCGTCGACTCGCTCGCGGACAACTTGAAGGAGTACCGCGGGGCGCTGGACAAAGATTTCAAGCGCAGCGTGGTCCGCACGCCAACGGGCGAGGCGGACGTCGAGCACTACCTCGATGACTTGCAAGAAGCGACCAAGACGCTCGGCGACCGCTTCAACGACAAATACGCCGCGAGCGCCGAGGTCAGCGAGCTTCTCAAGCGCGCCGTGCCGGCGAACACCTACATGCGCGAGCACCCCACGCTCAAGGGAGCGAGCGAGTGGGACCGGTTCGCGGGCGACTTGAATCGGCTCGCCACCGCCTACGGCGCATCGTTCCCGCCGGCCGCCAACGCCGTGATTCGACGCATCGGCGACGGCGAGCTGCTGCAGTCGCTCGGCTCGCTCGAGAAGGTCGGCAAGACCGTCGGCAACCCGCTGTCGAAGGCCGCGAAGAGCGTTCCTGAGCTCGCGACGGTCGTCGGTGCCGGCACCGCGGGGCTCGACAGCCTCGGCGCCGCCGCGAAGACGCTGCGCTCGCGCGTCGACAGGGGCGAGCCGGCGACCGCCGAAGCGCGCCAGGTCCAGGCGCTCGCGGCCAAGCTCGATCCGGTGTTCGCCCATACCGGGATGCCGGCCACGGTGAAGACGCTATGGCAGGGCTCGCGCACCGAGGTCGACAAGGTGCTGCAAGCGTTCGGGCTCACGGCCGGGACCACGGCCGCCGCGCCCGCCGCCGCCGCGCCTCCGGCCGCCGCGCCCACGGCCACCGCGCCCGCGGCCACCGCGCCCGCGGCCACCGCGCCCACGGCCACCGCGCCCACGGCCACCGCGCCCGCGTCGGCCGCGCGCTAGCTCACTCGCGGCCGACGTGCGCCCAGCCGCGGTACGCGGCGACGTGCGCGGGCACGTTGTGCACGCGGAGGATCTCGACACCCTGCGCGCACAGCGCGAGCGAAGCGCCGAGCGTGAACAGGTCGCGCTCCGCTTTGTCGGCGCCCGCGAACGCCTGCATGAACGACTTACGCGAGTGGCCGACGAGGCAACGTAGCCCGTAGCGCTCGAAGCGCCGCATGTGGCGCAAGAGCTTGAGCGACTGCAGCGGGTTCTTGCCGAAGCCGATCCCCGGATCGAACACGATGCGCTCGAGGTCGAGCCCCGCGCGCTCCCACTCGCGTATCCGCTCGGCGAGCCAGCGCTCGACGGCCTCGCCGGGATCCTGGTCTGGCGGCAGCACGCGTTCCCGGTCCGCGGGCACGCTCACGTGGTGCATCGCGACCCAATCCTTGCCGCTCGTGGCGGCGAGCTCGAGCATCGCGGGCTCGGTGAGGCCGCTTACGTCGTTGATCATGTCCGCGCCGGCCGCGAGCGCGCGCCGTGCGGTCTCCGGGTGATAGGTATCGACACTGAACAGCGGCCGCACGCGCGCGCCGCCGTGCTTGGCGACGAGTCGCGCGAGCGGCTGCTCGAGCCGGGTCCACTCGGCGTCCGCGGACAGCGCAGTCGCGCCCGGTCGAGTGGACTCGGCGCCCAAATCTACGATCTGCGCGCCGGCGGCGAGCATCGCGTCGACGTGCGCGTCAAGCACGTCCCAAGCGGAGAGCTCGCCGCCGTCGGAGAACGAGTCCGGCGTGAGGTTCACGATGCCCATCCAGATCGGGATCACTCCGGCGCGCCGCGACCACTCGAGCACCGTGGCCGTGCCGCGGCCGGGAATCGTGAGCCGCGGCGCGAGCATCGCGAGTGGCGACAGCACGAACGCGCGGTGTGACACGCCGGGATGCGGGATCCGCGCGCGGTCGGTCGCGATCTCGTCGCGTCCGTAGAGCAGGATGTCGATGTCGATCGCCCGCGGCGACCAGCGCGCGTGCTCGCCGCGGCCGAGTACCTGCTCCACGCGCTTCGCGAGATCGAGCAGCTCGTGCGGCGTCGCGTCGCAGCCGCATTCGGCGACGAGGTTCAGGAACGGCCGGTTCCAGTCGGTGGGAGCGTCGTCGGGCAACAGCGCCGGCGACTCGACGAGTGGTGAGACTCGCGCGATCCGAAGGCCCGCGGCAGCGAGCTCGTCGAGCGCGTGAGCGAGGTTCGCGCTCCGGTCTCCCAAGTTCGATCCGAGCCCGAGGTAGATGTCCATTCCGGCTGTTCGCGCGCCAATGAAGTCCCTACAATCATGCCCAAACCACAACGACCTTGCAGGGGGTTCGCATGAAGACCAGAGCTGCCGTCGCGTACGCGGCCGGTAAACCGTTGGTAATCGAAGAGGTCGATCTCGAAGGCCCCAAGAAAGGCGAGGTGCTGATCCGCAACGTCGCCACCGGCGTCTGCCACACCGACGCGTACACGTTGTCGGGCGCCGACCCCGAGGGCGCGTTCCCGACGATCTTGGGCCACGAAGGCGGCGCGGTCGTCGAGGAGGTCGGCGCGGGCGTCAAGAGCGTGAAGCCCGGCGATCATGTGATTCCGCTCTACACGCCCGAGTGCGGCGAGTGCAAGTTCTGCAAATCCGGCAAGACCAACCTTTGCGTGGCCATTCGCGCGACGCAGGGCAAGGGCGTCATGCCCGACGGCACGAGCCGGTTCTCGAGCAAGGGCAAGCAGATCCTGCACTTCATGGGCACCTCCACGTTCTCCGAGTACACGGTGCTTCCCGAGATCGCCCTCGCGAAGATCAGCAAGAAGGCGCCGCTCGAAAAGGTGTGCCTCTTGGGTTGCGGCATCACCACCGGCATCGGCGCCGTGCTCCACACGGCCAAGGTGAAGCCCGGCTCCACGGTCGCGATTTTCGGGCTCGGCGGTGTGGGCTTGAGCTGCATCCAAGGTGCGGTGATGGCGAAGGCCGAGCGCATCATCGCGGTCGACGTCAACGACGGGAAAGAGGAAATGGCGCGCGCGCTCGGCGCGACCGACTTCTTGAACCCGAAGAAGTTCGACAAGCCGATCCAGCAAGTCATCGTCAGCATGACCGACTGGGGCGTCGATTACTCGTTCGAGTGCGTAGGCAACGTGCAGCTCATGCGGGCGGCGCTCGAGTGCTGCCACCGGGGCTGGGGCGAGTCCACGATCATCGGCGTCGCCGCGTCGGGGCAGGAGATCTCGACGCGGCCGTTCCAGCTCGTCACCGGCCGCGTCTGGCGCGGCAGCGCGTTCGGCGGCGTGAAGGGCCGCAGTCAGCTACCGGGCATGGTCGAGCAGTACATGGACGGCGAGATCAAGGTCGACGAGATGATCACCCACACGATGGGTCTCGAGGAGATCAATCACGCGTTCGACCTGATGCACGAGGGCAAGAGCATCCGTTCCGTCATCCATTTCTAGAGACGCCGAAGATGGAAGGGTCTGACCCCAGGGCACGCTTGCCTGAGAATGCGCGACACGTCTGACCCCGGGGTCTGACCCTAGTTCGGCCTCAGCTGGCTTTCGCTACCTTCAGGCCGGCGAGCTGGGCTTTCGTCGGCTTGGCAATCGGGTTGCCGAGGTAGGTGACGCCCTTGTCGCGCATCCAGCGCAACTGTGCCTCGCGTTTGGCACGCAGGTCATCCGGTTCGTTCGCCGCGGGGATGCAGAAGGCCGGCAGGCGGAGCATGTCGGGAGCAAAGCGTCGTGACGTGAATAGCGAGCTCATTTTTTGTTGCCTCTTCGCAGGAAATGAGATCGGCTGAAAGTTTGAACTGCTTCACACTTTTGGGTCCAGACGCCTCCCAGAGCAAGCGTTTTCGCGGATCCGCAAGGTTAAATCGGCCAGCTTATGCAAAGTGGCGGGCGCGCTACTCAGAACTGCATCCGCACGCCGAGCCATGCGGCTCGCGGTGAGCCGGGGCTCACGAACTGCGGCGCGTCGAAGTCGTCGCCGAGCACGTCCTTCGCGTTGCCGAACACGCCGAAGGTCGCGTATTGCTCGTCGAGCACGTTGTCGAGGTTCAGGAACACCTCGGCGTGCGCGCCGAGCCGGTACTGGAGTCTCAAATTCAGCAACGCGTAGCCGTCGAGCTCCTCGACGAGATTGCCTTCGTCGCCGCGGAACGGCGCGCCCGAGCTCGCGATCACGTCGCCGCCCAAGCGCAGCCTCTCGCCGAGCGCCACGCTCATGCCGCCCTTCAAGAGGCTTTTTGGCACGAGCGGTAGACGATCGCCGGGCTCGACCGGGATTACGCCGTCGTCGGCGGCGGGATTGTTGGGGCTTGCGACCTCGAATTCCTCGCGGAACGTGGCGTCGAGGGCCGTATAGTTCACGAACCACTGGAGCCGCTCGCCCTCGCCGGCGAGCGACAGCTCGAGCCCCTGGCGCCGAGTCTCGCCGACGTTGTCGAAGAAGCCTTCGTTCGTGAGCTCGCCCGCGCTGACGAACAGGATGTCGTCCTCGTTGACGGTGTGGAAGAGGCCCGCGTGCCAGCGTCCGCCGCTCCATCCGCCGCGGAAGCCGGCCTCGAAGGTCTTCGCAACGACTTGCTTAAGCGGCGGGTCGGCCACGAACGCGTTCGGCAGGCGGCAGGGGTCGCCCTCGTCGGCGCAGGTGAGCTCGACGGGCGACGGCGCGCGGTTGGCCTCGCTATAGCTCGCGTAGAACGCGAGATCCCCGCCGAGCTTGGCGGTGAGCCCAATCGCGGGATTGAAGCGCTCGAACGTGTGGTTGCCGTTCAACTCGTCGCCGAGGTGGTCTTCGAGGTCGACCTCGGTGCGGTTGTAACGGCCGGACAGCGTGAGCGTGAGCGCGTCGGTGAGCCCGAACGTGGCGGTGGCGTAGACGCCCGTGTTGTCGGTGCTCGCGTCGAGGCCGGTCAGCGCGTCGCCGACGAACACCCCGCCCGGCACGGCGAAACGGGTCGCGTCGAGCGAGCCGAGCTCCGTGCTCGACGCGAACTCGACCTCGCTCCGGTCGTGCGCGAGGCCGAGCGCGATCTCGCCGCGCCCCGTGTGCCATGCCGCTTGCAGGCCGAACCCGCCCGTATTCTGCTTGGTGCTCGAGCGGTTGAGCGTCGCGCCCTCGAGCTCGTCGTTTTCCTCGATCGCGTCGCCGTTCTCGTCGAGCAGCACTTGCTCGCCGCCGTTGCCGCCCTCGCAGAGGAAGCCCGGCGTGTTCTCGCATTCCGCGAAATCGGAGTTGTCGCCGTTCAGCGTGCGGATGTCGCTGCTGCGCACGTAGAGGTTGCCGGTCAATGAAAGCGTGTCGGAGAGCTTGCTGCTGCCGGTGACGGCGAACATCACGAGCTCGTTACGCGTCTGATCCGGCCGCGTGAAGATCGCCCCGCGGTCGATTTCCAGCAGGTCCTCGGGCGCCGCGCCGTTGCCGATCAGGTCGGTGTCGGCGTACGTGAGGCTCACGTCGACGGTAGACGTGTCGTCCACAAGCCCTAAGTTCGCGAACAGTTGGTTGGCGCGGCTCGGCGAGTAGTCCCGCCAGCCGTCTTCGTCGAAATGCGACGCGGTAACGAACCAGCTAAGCCGGTCGCTCATTGCGCCTCCGGTCTCGACCTGTGCCTCGACGCGGCCGAACGAGCCGGCGAGGATCTCGGCGCGCGTGCCCGGATTGGTGAAGCCATTCTTGGTGTCGATCGCGATTGCGCCGCCGAGCGCGTTCAGGCCGAACAACGGGCTCGCGCCCGGCAGCAGCGTGACGCGGTCGATCGCGGACTCCGGGATCAGCGCCCAGTTCACGGTGTCGCCGAACGGTTCGTTGATTCGAACGCCGTCCTGGTAGACCGCGAGGCCTTGCGGCAGGCCGAGGACAGGCGAGCCCACGAAGCCGCGGAACTGCAGGTCCGGTTGCAGCGGGTTGCTCTGCGCCTCGTTGACGAACACGCTGCTCAGGTTGCGACGCATGAAGTCGGAGAGATCGAGCGCACCTTGCTCGCGGATTTGCTCCGCCGTTGCAGTCTGCGCGTTCGAGGGGAGCCGATTCGCGTCGATTCCGGAGCCAAGCGGCGTGACGCCGATGACATCGATCGTGTCCGGGTCTGCCGGCCCCAGAGATGCTCCTGCGACTGGGGCACTCCCGCCATCCCTGGCGGTCGGCCGCGAAACCGCTCCTGCGTTCGCGGCACTCCCGCCATCCCTGGCGGTCGTTTGCGACAGCGCTTGCGTAACGAGGCAGAGCGCCGTCACGGCGACGGCAAAGCGTGGAAGCATGGCCAATGAGTCCCCCCGAAGCGCGATCCATGGCGGCCGGCCGGGGAGTTGCTCCTGCAACCCCGGCACTCCCGCCATCCCTGGCGGTCGCCGGTCGATGGGCGTGGATGCGGCCCGAATTGTAGCGCGCCGGTTCCGCCGATCGGGCGCGCGGGGCGAACGCGGGAAAAGTTCCCGAACGTGTCGTTTGTGCGGCCGGCGAGCAGCCGCGCGGTGAGGTCAGTAGAGAGCGCTGGTGAGCTTGCGGCGGTACTCGGCCACGAGCGCCGGATCCGCTGCCGCGAGCCCGAAGAGCGCGAGGAGCTGCTTGCGGGCCTCGCCGTCGCGCCAGGTCTTCGCGCGGCGCACGATCTCGAGCAGCTCCTCCATCGCTTCGCGATAACGGCGCTGGCCGGCGTAGAGCCCCGCGAGCGCGAGCCGCGCCTCGTGGTCCGCGGCGCTCGCCGCGAGCTTCGCGCGCAGCTCGGCCTCGCTCGGGCCCTCGGTGCCCGCGCGCGCGTACGCGATGCCTTGGCGAAGCGCCTCGATGCGCGGCGCGATCGAGGGGTCGGGTGGGATCACGTCGAGCTGCCGTTCCGCGTCGTCGAGGTTGCCGGCCGCGAACAGCGCCTCCGCGTTCTCGAGCGCCGCCTCGGTTTGCGAGGGCAGCAGCTTGTCGAAAAACGCGCGCACTTGGGTTTCGGGAACGGCGCCCATGAACTGCGCGGCGGGCTTGCCGTCCTTGAACGCGATGACGTTCGGGATCGACCGCACCTGCAACGCCTGCGAGAGCTCGGGGTTGTCGTCGGAGTTCACCTTCACCAGCTTCACGCGGCCGCGGAACGCCGCCGCGACCTTCTCGATGATCGGCGTGAGCGTGCGGCACGGCCCGCACCACGGGGCCCAGAAGTCGACGACGACCGGCAGGGTCTTCGAGGCTTCGAGCACCTCGCGTTCGAAGGTGGCGGTGGTGACGTCCATGGGGTCGCTCTTCGGAAAAGCTCGCTCAGTCCTCGCCCGCGTGTAGGTGCCGGCGCGATGTGGCGGGGTCGCAGAGGTACTCCTGAAGCTTGTACCCGGCGTTCAGGTTGTAGCGCTGGTCCACGGTCACTGACTTCGCGAGGTACTCGGGATCGGTCATCGTGAACGCGAGCGTCAACGATTTGCCGTCCGGCGCGAGCGCGTAGCGCTCGACGGTGGACTTCTGCTCGCTCGAATCGACGCCGACGCCGTTGCCCCAGCGCACGTGCGCGAACCTCGCGGTCTCGATCACGAGCTCGTTGCCCTCGATGCGACCGATCGAGTGGCCGAGCGGCGTGGACGCGACGCTCGCCGAGTGAGTCTTCTCGCCGAGGTGCACGGTGCGCACGAGCTCGTTCACCTCGTACTTGATCACGAGCGTGTCCGGATCGGGCCGCGTGATCTCGAACGGATACGGATAGCCCAAGATCTGCGGAAACGTCATCGGCGCGCAGTCCCATTCCGGGTTCTGGTCGGGGTCGAACGCGTCGACCTGCGCTTGGCCCTTGGCCGTGACCGGTAGCGTGTTGACGAGCACGTTGTCGGGCCGGTTGCGGCCGAGCAGGTCGCCTTGGAATTGGATGCGCCAGACGCCCGCGAAGTCGGTCGAATGCGCGGCCGCGATCTCGGGCGAAGGCGGCGCAGGGGCCTGCGTGAGCTGCGGGCCGCCCCACGCCCAGATGTCTTGGCCGTCCCTGACGAACAGGTTCGCGTAGAGGAAGCGGCGGTTCGCGTCGCGGTCGGGGTTGCCGCGGGCGAGCACGCGGTCGCCGGTCTTCAGCGTGTCGGGCGTCCAGCCGAATCGCTTGAGCACCGGCGTGGAGTTGAGCTCGAACGTCCAAGCGCGAGTCTCGCCGCCGTCCTTCTTGCCCTCGATCACGACGAAGGCGTGTGGGTTTTGCCAGCTGAACTCGGTGACCACGCCCTCGATCTCGACGGTGGAGTCGAGGTCGAAGTTCGAGCGCGAGTGATGCGCGAACGCCGGCCACGCAACTGCGGCGGCGAGCATCGCGCCCGCGATGACGATCCCCTTCATCGAGCCTCCTGAAGCACTGCGCCCCGCATTGTACGCTGCCCCGGTGTCGGACACGGGTGGTGTCAGACACGCTTGGGGTGACACCAAGGGGGCTCGGTCTTTCACCAGTAGCCGATGAGGCGGCCGGCGGCGACGGCCGTGAGCCAGGCGGCGAGCGACACGCCGCCGAAAGCGGCGAGGGCGCGGCGCTCGCGCGGCAACGGGTCGCGCCTGGCGCGCTCGCGCCACGCCGGCACGAAGCTCAAGCCGGCCGCGTTCGCCAGCGCGAGCGCGATCGCCGGGAACTTGATCAGCAGGAACGGATTGCCGACGTACTCGCTCGCGTTGGTGGCGAGCAGGCAGAGCCCGCTCAGCGCGGCGATGCAGAAACCCGTCGCCGCAAGCGGCACCGTGGGCCCCGCGACCGACGCGAGCGGCAGGCGCGACCACGCGCCGAGCAGACGCAGGTCGAGCGCGAGCACGCTGCCGAACAGCGTGGCGACGCCCAAGATGTGCACGAGGTTGACGACGCCGTAGCTCCAGAGCCCGGCGCCGCGCATCGCGTGGCCCAAGGCGGAGGCCTCGAGCCACGCGAGGAATTCCGGCAACGCGCTTACTCGGAGCGGGGACGGCTAGAGGCGGTCCGGATAGATGTCGAAGTTCTTGCCGTTCCAGGTCACGCGCTCGGTCTTCAACTCGAATTTCTTCGGGTCGAGGTTGCGCTTGCCCAGGATCGTGACCTCGGCGCCGACGGGGATGGTGTCTTCCTTCAGCCCCGCGTTCGCGGTGCGCGCCGGCGGGGCGAGGGTGAGGTCCCAGACCTGGCCCGTGGCGTCCTTGACCTGCATCGTGGCGTGCGGGCCATTGAGGCTCAGCGCTTTTGCCACGGTGCCTTTCACGGTGAATGGCTCGGTGCCCTGGCCCGCCCATCCATGATGCGCGAGCGCGGGGGCGGCGGCCGACAGAAGTCCCAAGATCCCGGCTGCTAGGCCGGCAATGAGTCTTGATTGCATGGGCGTCTCCTTACGAAGGTTCGGAACTGGCCGCGAATGCAGTCTCACCATAGCACGGTGTCGGCGGTCCGGTCGTGTCCCGATCGGCTCGGTTTAGCGTTGCGGTTGGCTGCGCCCGCACCTCGAACGCGTGCTCCAAAAAGGCGGGACGATTCGGGGTCGGCACATTAAAATGCGCTCCCCGTCATCCCGGCGCGCGCTTCGCGACCGTCGCGTGCGGCGTTTGCACGACGGGTCTGAACATGACACGACTCAATTCCGAATCTGCGGCCCGCGTGCCGTCGCCGTCGCCGCCGCCCGCCGGCGATGGGCTCGCGGCCCGCGCCGAAGTCGCGCGGCGCTGGAAGCTCGTCGCGGCGTTCGCGTGCGTCTACGTGATCTGGGGCTCCACGTACCTCGCGATCCGTTTCGCGATCGAGACGCTGCCGCCGTTCTCGATGGCCGGCGTGCGCTTCCTGCTCGCGGGGGGAGTGCTGTACGCCTGGGCGCGGCTTGCACGCGGCGCCGAGCGGCCGACGCGCGCGCAGTGGCGGGCGACGGCGATCGTCGGCGTGCTGCTGCTCGTCGGCGGCAACGGTCTCGTCGTCTGGTCGGAGCAGAGGATCCCGTCGGGCGTGGCCGCGCTGCTCGTCGCGATCGTGCCCTGCTGGATGGTGCTCGTCGATTGGCTTCGGCCGAACGGCGCTCGGCCTACCAAGCAGGTGGTCGTCGGTCTCGCGCTCGGCCTCTGCGGCATCTTGTTCCTCGTCGGGCCCGACGCGCTGATCGGCGGCGGCCGCGTCGACTCGCTCGGTGCCGCGGCGCTCGTGCTCGCGTCGTTCTCGTGGGCCGCGGGGTCGATCTACTCGCGACATGCAGCGATGCCGAGCTCGCCGTTTCTCGCGACCGCGATGGAGATGCTCGCCGGCGGCGCGGCGGCCTTGGCGCTCGGCTTGGTGCTCGGCGAGCCCGGGCGGCTCGACCTCGCGGCGGTTTCGGCACGGTCGGTTGCCGGCTGGCTCTACCTCGTGGTGTTCGGCTCGGTCATCGCGTTCACCGCGTACGTGTGGCTGCTGCGCGAGAGCACGCCTGCGCGCGTCAGCACCTATGCCTACGTGAACCCCGTCGTCGCCGTGGCGCTCGGTGCCGCGCTCGGCGGCGAAGCGCTGACGCCGCGGATGGTCGTCGCCGCCGCGGTCATCGTCGGGGGTGTCGCGCTCATCACGCTCGCGGCGCAAGGCGACGGCCACGTGAAATAGGCGTCGCCAGATACGCTATCCTTGCCGCTTCCGAGAGAGACCTTAAGAAGTACCGATGAGCAAACCCAAGACCGCAATCACGCCGACGCGCGCGGAAAACTACGCCGAGTGGTACCAGCAGGTGATCGCCGGAGCGGACCTCGCCGAGACCTCCCCGGTGCGCGGCTGCATGATCATCCGGCCCTGGGGCTACTCGCTCTGGGAGAACATGCAGCGCGCCCTCGACGACATGTTCAAGGCCACGGGGCACGTGAACGCCTATTTCCCCCTGTTCATTCCGCTGTCGTTCTTTCAAAAGGAGGCGGCGCACGTCGAAGGCTTCGCCAAGGAATGCGCGGTCGTCACCCATCATCGCCTCGCCGTGGGCGCCGACGGCAAGCTCGAGCCGGCGGGGGAGCTCGACGAGCCGCTCGTGGTGCGGCCCACGTCGGAGACCATCATAGGCGACGCGTTCTCCCGCTGGGTGCAGAGCTACCGCGACCTGCCGCTGCTCGTGAACCAATGGGCGAACGTCGTGCGGTGGGAGATGCGCACGCGGCTGTTTCTGCGCACCAGCGAATTCCTCTGGCAGGAAGGTCACACCGCGCACGCCACGCGCGACGAGGCCGTGGCCGAGACGATGCGGATGCTCGACGTCTACGCGGAGTTCGCGGAGAAGTGGATGGCCGTGCCCGTGATCAAGGGCGAGAAAACGGCCGGCGAGCGATTCCCGGGCGCCGAGCGCACGTTCAGCATCGAGGCGATGATGCAGGATCGCAAGGCGCTCCAGGCCGGCACGAGCCACTTCCTGGGGCAGAACTTCGCGCGCGCGAGCGGCATCCAGTTCCTCGGTAAAGACGGCACGCAGCAACACGCCTGGACCACGAGCTGGGGCGTGTCGACGCGGCTCATCGGCGGCTTGCTGATGACGCACTCGGACGACGACGGCTTCGTGCTGCCGCCGAAGCTCGCCACCGCGCACGCGGTGATCGTTCCGATCTTCCGCTCCGACGACGAGCGTGCGCGCGTGCTCGAGTATTGCCACAAGATCGCGGCCGAGCTGCGCGCGCAGCGCTTCGCGGACGCGCCGGTGCGCGTGATCGTCGACGAGCGCGACGAGCGCGGCGGCGAGAAGGTCTGGCAGTGGGTGCGCAAGGGCGTGCCGCTGCGGCTCGAGATCGGTCCCCGCGACATGGAGAAGGACGCCGTGTTCGTCGGGCGGCGCGACCGCGCGCCCAAGGACAAGCAGAGCGTCGCGCGCGCGGAGCTCGTCGCGAGCGTGGGCGCGACGCTGGCCGCGATTCAGAACGGGTTGTTCGAGCGCGCGCGGGCGTTTCGCGAGGAGCACACGCGCAGGATCGACGATCGCGACGAGTTCTACCGGTTCTTCGCGGCCGAGCGCGAGGAGGAGGGCAAGCCCACTCCGATCCACGGCGGGTTCGCTCTCACGCACTTCGGTGGGGACGTCGGGCTCGAGCAGAAGATCAAGGACGATCTGTCGGTCACGGTGCGCTGCATCCCGCTGGAGCAGAGCGAACCCGGCGTCTGCCCGTTCACGGGCAAGCCGAGCGCGCAACGCGTGATTTGGGCGAAGGCGTACTGATCACGCTGCCGGGCGCTGTCGCTAGTTTTGGTGCCGGCTCGCTTCGGTGCCAGGCACCGTTGACGGGCGGCGCAACCGGCCTCTGGCTACTGGCAAGAGCAGTTTTCCATCTTGCCCCACGACGTGCAGACCAGCGCCAGGTTGCCGCAGGTGTAGTTCTCTACGTCGCGCTGCTGCACGGTGATCCGCTGCATGGGCCCGAGCATGATCCGGTTGTCGTTCGACGCCGTCGCCGCCTGAGCGTTCAGGGATAGGTTTTGCGCCCAGCTGCAGCCGGCGAGCAACGCTGCGATGCCTACACACGCGCCGACGCGAAAGCCGCCGCGAAGCCGGTCTGCGTTTCGAGCTGCTCTCACGGTCTTCCGCTCCTCGACGTTGGCTGCCGAGAGAGTGGCGGCGGCGTCGCGGGCCCGTTAGAGGACCTAGGACGTAAGCCCGAAGGCCAGGGGCGCCGGCCCCGGGCACCCGCTGCGCCTTT